>JAYTNF010000109.1:0-3179 GCA_043748455.1 Cytophagales bacterium | reverse complement strand
TATATAGACACTATTGGTGGCATGGCTGAAACTTTGAGAACTGCAACAGGCGATGAATTTATGGCTACTGAAATGGAAAATTTATGTGATGTATTGGTACAACATGTAAAAAATGAAAATTTGAAGCAAATGAAAATCTCTTAGGCATATTCCTGAGTAGCAATGCTAAACATGCAAGTTCCAATATCTTATAGATGACATATATAATATTGGAACTGCATGTATTATTTAAAATCTATCCCAAGATGAATCATCTGCAAAATCATCTCCACCACCATAATCTTCGTCATCATCATCATCGTCATCATAAATATCGTCTAAATCTTCCAAGTCATCTTCATCAATATCTTCTATATCAAAAGAATCCTCGAAATCATCATCATATTTATCTTCAAAATCGTCATCATCGTCATCACTACTCGTGCCATCTGAAGATTTATCAAATTGTTTCTCTTTGCTATCACGTTTGGTAATGGCATCGTCAGAAAAGCTATAATTTGGATTTACTGTTTGAAGCTCATCGATAACTTCTTCTGTAACCAAAAAATTATCGTCTTCTTTTAAAGCACTTTCTATATACTCAGGGTCTTTTTCGTGTACTTCTTCTAAGGTTTGACCTTTGTATTTGCCCGAAGTAAATTTTGTATCGAGGTAATAAAATTTCATAATTTTGTTAATAAGTTATTGATTTACAATAGGTTCTACTTAAAATGCTTAATAGTTTAAGCATTACTTGCTGATTTGTTTTCCAAAAGTAATAAACTTTCTGTAAAGAAAACAAATGACTAAAAAAAAAATGTTAAAATTTCATAATTTTTTTTTTGACACTTCAAATACTGACTTTTGTAATCTGTTATTCTGAGCTTGTAAGTATCTGAAATATTGTCTCAGATGCTTGGCTTTGCTCAGAATGACAAAATAAATGAATTTGAAATGTCAGTACCAAAATTAGAAATATTTATATTAAATCATATCAAAACCCGTATAAGGTTGCAATATTTTTGGAATTTTAATTCCTTCTGACGTTTGATTATTTTCTAATAAAGCTGCTAAAATGCGAGGCAAAGCTAATGCACTTCCATTTAAAGTATGTAGTAATTGTGTTTTTCCATCATTTTCTTTATACCGCAATTTCATACGGTTTGCTTGGAAAGTTTCAAAATTACTTACAGAACTTACCTCTAACCAGCGTTGTTGTCCCGCAGAATATACTTCCATATCATAACACAAAGCTGCACCAAAACTAATATCACCACCACACAAACGCAACACTCGGTAAGGTAATTCTAATTTTTGTAACAAACCTTGAATATATAAAGACATTTCTTCGAGAGTTTCATAAGATTTCTCAGGTGCTTGAATCTGCACAATTTCTACTTTATCAAATTGGTGCAAACGGTTTAATCCACGCACATGTGCACCCCAAGAACCTGCCTCACGTCTAAAACAAGGCGTATAACCTACATTTTTTATCGGCAAATCCTTTGCATTTTGAATGGTATCTCTATATATATTTGTGATTGGAACTTCGGCAGTTGGAATTAAATATAATTCGTCTGCACCTGCAAAATACATTTGCCCTTCTTTATCAGGCAGTTGTCCTGTTCCAATGCCTGAATCTTTATTAATCAAAATTGGCGGCTGAATTTCCACATAACCAGCTTTTATAGCTTCGTCTAAAAAGAAATTTATCATAGCACGTTGCAATCTTGCCCCTTTCCCTTTATAAACAGGAAAACCGGCACCCGTAATTTTTACGCCCAACTCAAAATCTATAATATCGTATTTCTTGATAAGTTCCCAATGTGGCAAAGCACTTGCACCAAGTTTTGTGATTTCGCCATGTTCCAACACCACTTCATTATCATCTGCACCTGTACCTTCTGGAACAGAACTGTGTGGCAAATTTGGCAATAAATATAATTGTTGTTTCAGTTGCTCCTCCAAATCAGCAAATTGTATATCTAAATCCTTAGCTAATATTTTTAAATCGGCACTTTGTTTGCGAAAATCCTCTGCTTCATCTTTTTTGCCCGATTTTAGCAGGTTACCAATTTCTTTTGCTAAGGCATTTGCTTGGGCATTACTTTGGTCAAGTTTTGCTTGTGTTTCTCTGCGTTTAATGTCTAATTCTAAGACTTTTTCCACAGCTTGGGCAGCATTTTTAACTCTTTTTTTTGTAAGTCCTTCAATCGTAAGGTCTCTATTTTCTCTAATAAAACTAATTTGTAACATAACTAATAGATATAAAATATGAAGTATTGGGTATAATCTATGAAATTGCGTTTGCAAATATGCAAAAAAAATAATAAGTAGTAAAATTTGCTAAAATTTGTTTGTGATGTTTTTTGCAACAAGTATGATATTAAGTAATTAGGACATTTCAAAAGCATAGTTTTGTCATTCTGAATAAAGTGAAGAATCTTAGTTTGAAACATATTTTTGCGGGCATAAAACCAGATTCTTCGCAGGCTCAGAATGACAAAACTGTATTTTTAATATCAAAAATGATTGTTGCAAGAAGTCTAATTACAAAAACCGAAGTTATGAAAGTTTTTGTTACAAAACCATAATAATCTTTAATGCTAAATAATTTTATTTTGGTGGTGGAATACTAATTTTAAATGACTTTTTCTTTTTTGCTATCGTATTTCCACTATAACGAATATAAATTTTTATAAATTCTGCCCCCAATAATAAAATTACAGTAGAATAATAAATCCAAGTGAGCAAAATAGCCAAAGAACCTGCTGCACCATAAACAGAACTAATATTGCTATGTGATAAATAAAATGAAATTCCCCATCTGCCAACTGTAAATAAGCATGATGTTAGGGCTGCACCTGCCCAAATATCTCGCCAACGCAATTTTACGTCTGATAAAATTTTGAAAATTAGGGCAAACAATATCATAATGGATATAAAAGAAATGGCAGAATGTGAAATTTGCAACAAAATTGACGGTGGTTTATTGAATAATTCCACAAAATGTGAGTAGATAAAATCGGTAATGGTATTGAAAATAATTAGGGCAATTAGTAAAATTCCAACAACTACTAACATCATAAAAGCTGTAAATCTCTGGCGAATTAATACTAAAATACCTTCGTCATGGGTATGATAAACTTGCCAAATTTGATTAAGGGAGTTGTGCAATATTGTGAAAACTGTTGTTGCAC
>JAYTNF010000108.1:0-15822 GCA_043748455.1 Cytophagales bacterium | reverse complement strand
ATATTGCTAATTACTTGATTATCAATTAATTATATTTTTTTAGTTCCGTTAGGAACGACATATTTATAGCAAAAGTAAGCACCGACTCCCCCAAAGTGCTGTAGGGCAGGACATATTGCGTGCCTATGGCACTTTGGGAGGAAGAATATACGTTTGCTATAAATATTTCGTGCCTAAGGGCACTAAAAAAGACTTTCTTAGCTTAATAGCATTGGACTAAAGTCTGTGATACAAACTATACTTTTAAACTGTCTTATTACTTAATGTAAGTTGCGTAGTAAATTGTACCGCACCCTTTAGGGTGCAAGGTTGTTGCAAAATAGCAATAAAATTGTTAAATAAATTTCATTTTAAAGGTTTTTAATAAATTTGCAAAGCAAATTTATTAAAAACTCTAAAATTAATATTATTTTCTGGATTTTAGTCCTATTTTGTAATGACCTTGCGGTTGAAGGCAACCCCCGCCAAGGGTGCGGTACGATTTACTACGCAACTTACATTATTTATTCAAATATGCTTGAATTTTGACAACTTTCAATTTCACATTTTTTAGGGCTGGCAAATCACTTAAAAAAGGGTTTGTTCCAATAATTGCGGCATCAAGTTTTTGATTTTGGTTTTTGGAGTCTACTTTTGTATCAATGTTTTCTGTTGTATCATAGCCCAAAAAGATATTGTAATATTTGCCAAAATCTTTTAATTTACCATCTTTATACCTAACCAAACCACCTTCAAACTCATTAGCAAGTCCTACAATTTCTACAGTACTTTCATTTAATTTGACAATTTCGGCTAAACTTGTTCCTATTCTTATACCTTTATCAGCCTGCCATATTGCTTTGGGATTCTTAAAATAGCACATTCGAGGATATTGTAGCAATTCCTCATTATGCCACATGATTTCTAACTCATTAGGTTGCCCTTCAAACAAAACACTTGCTGCATAAGCTTGTTTGGAAATGGTGTCTCTATAAGTTTTTACTTGATTTTTGCCATATATTTTTTGTAAGTCTTCGCAAGAAATCTTATTGTGCAAGACCCCAAATTTTTTTCCTGCCACAACTGTTATATCAATGAGGCTATCAGGATAAAATGTTTTGAGGATAGAGTCCTCTATGGCTAATATGCGTTGTTTTGTGAGTTCTTCTTTGCTTAAATTGTTATTGCAAGCTGCAAATAGCATCGCAAAGCATAATAAATAGTAATATTTTTTCATATTTTGATAATTAAAATAACAATTTACTTGGTCATTCTGAGCTTGCAAAGATTACAAGCCACGCAAAAAACTCATATCAAGCAATAACATTTTATCGTCAGGCAAAATAATTTCTTTCTGCTTATAATTTCCCTTTGGCGTAAAATATAATTGATAAAATTTCATACCACGTTGAATTTCAGCAACATAGAAAGTATCTTTTTCATTTTGTAAGAGTAATGTGGCTTCTCTTAATTGATATTGTGGATAATATTTTTGTACTTTTTCTGCAATAACTGTTGGTAAAAGATTTAACCGAATTTCCTCTTTGCGTTGCAAAATGCTTGCTTTTACATCAAAAATATATTGATAATCGTATTGTGCACGTCTAAAATCTGCAGTATATAAATTGCCTTGTTTTTGCCATCTCAACATTTTTACACCTACATATTCTTGTTTAAGTCTGTCTTGAATTATTTGTGGCACTTGTGCTTTGTCTAAATAAGACATAGCACAAGAGCATACACACATGCATGTTACACAACTAAACAATAAAATAAAAATGAAACGAAGCATGTTTTAAAAATTAATTTAGAAAATTGTGCTTATAAATTAACTGGTTTTTGATAAAGTATTTTTTCCCATATTTTGCCTTTTTTTACAAAATAATAGCGAATATCTTTATTCACTTTTCTTAAAGTAGTGCTTGCAATTTTAAAATCAGCCTTCACTGTATCAGACATATTTGAAGGTTTTTGCCAACTAAAACGGTAATCAACTAATAAAGAATCTCCTGCTGGAGTTTTGGCTTTAATAGTCCAAGTGGCTGCATAATCAGAGTGTTGGAAAATGCTATCCTCCGACATATCTGTCCAAGTATAATAATACATTTTATGAGTTTTATCATCTTCTATTGGACATTCCATTCTATTTTGCTTAAAAGTGGCTGTCATGTACATATCGTTGAGAATATCTTTCAACCGTTTTTTGTTGCTCCAATCAGGCTTTATAGCTATCATAGAATCAATGGCGGCAGTTTCAGCAGCAATTCTATCCGATTCTGATGGTTTTCTGTTACAGGCTGCAAGACATATTCCTAGAAAAATGATGGAAGCAAATAATATATTTTTTTTCATACAAGTAAAATATTGGTGGAATGTTAAAATAAATTTTGATAATAATTTTAAGGCTGCAAAGTTAAAGCTAAAAACTATTTACAAAGAAAAATTTGTTATTAATTTTTGTTAAAACTGTGGCAGCAATTTGATAATGACCTTTTTAATTATTGTGCTAATTACATTTTCCAAGCAAAAAAAGTAATATCATCACGTTGTTCTGTTTCGTGCGAATAGTTTGACAATAGATTTTCAATATGTGTGTGTTGTATATTTAGTGGCTGATGACCAATATTTTGCAAGTTTTCTAGTAGAATTTGACTACCTAATCTTTTGCGTTTTTGATTAGGTTGGTCTATAAAACCATCTGTAACTAAGTAGAAATGATCTCCTTGATTAACTATAATTTCGTATGTGATGAATTTTTCGGCTAAATAATGTTGTTTTTGATGACTCCCAATAAAAAGTTTGCTGCCCAAAAATGTTTCTAATTGTCTATTTGCTTGCCGAAAAACATAAAAAGGTCTGTAACTTGAACAACATTTGACAAGCATATTTTTTGTACTATTTCTTATATTATCAGGTTGCCATGCACAAATTATTATTTCAAAACCAATAGGCTCACCGTTTTTATATTCAGACAGATTAAACATTTTGAAAAAATAACCATTAATATTCTCACAAATCATTGCAGGTTCATAAATTTCTAAAATATCAATACTTTGTGTAAGTAAATTTGAAACAATAAGGCTCATAAAAGCCCCAGGAATCCCATGACCTGTACAATCTACAACACCTGCAAAAGCAAGATTTTGTTCTTTAACATATTTTGCATAATAGAAATCTCCTGAAACAATATCTTTGGGCTTAAATATCACAAAATAATCTCTAAAAATGGTATTTAAAACCTCTGAATTTGGTAAAATAGTTTTTTGAATTGTCAAAGCATAATAAATGCCCGCAGTAATATTGGAATTTTTAACATCAAGCTCTTGCTTCTGATTTTTTACAAGTTCCAAAGTTGCGTTAAGTTCTTCTACAATTTGTTTAAGTTCTTCATTGGTTTCTTGTAATTCTAATGTTCTTATTCTGACTGTATTATCTAAATGTATATTTTGTTTTAAAACTATTGTTTCATTATCTTTTAAGGCTTGCATAACTTCTATGCGAGATTTGTCTAATTGTGTGTGATAGGCAATAATTTTGTCTTGCTTGAGACCTGCCAAACCAAACGCCAAACCTAAAAAAATGGGTGCTGTGTTGATAACAAAATGTAAGTGATTTATGGTATGTAAATAGACAATATTTGAAAATGATAATTCTAAGCCTTTAAAAACCAACAAATCCATTAAAATAGAAAAAATTGGAAAGCAAAAGCCAAAAAATGCACCGAAAATACTGTAAGAAAAGGTATAGTTTTTCATGTATTTGTTTATTTCAAACAAAATTTACCAAAGATACAAAAAATTACATAAATTTTTTAATTTAGCAAGGTAATGCAAAATAATTGCATGAGTTTTGATTATCTCTGCAAAATTAAACAAAATACTGCATAATTAATCATATCTTGATAACCAGATAGTACACCTTCAGAAACTAATGTTTGTCCTTGATTATCTTCTATCTGCTTGATTCTCAAAAGTTTCATCAGAATAATATCTGTCATGCTGCTTACACGCATAGCACGCCATGCTTCATCATAATCATGGTTTTTATTGCTCAATAAGTCAATGTTTTGCTTAATCATTTCGTCATAACCTTCCAAAACCTCCTGAACTGGCATTTCTATTCTTGGGTCACTTATCCAACAAATTTGCAACAAAGCAATGACACAATAGTTAATAATTCCAACAAATTCGCCTTTGCTATCATCAGCCACTTTTTGCGTACCTTTTTCTTGAATAGAACGAATGCGGCATGCTTTAATATAAATTTGGTCTGTTATGGAAGGCAGCCGCATAATACGCCAAGATGTGCCATAATCTTGGGTTTTTTGTCCAAATAAGTTGCGACACTGCATAATAATTTCCTGATATTCTTCTAAAGTATTTGTTTTCAAGGTCTTAAATATTTTGATTTTGATAATTATGATATAATTTTATCGCAAATAAAGTGCTTATTTATATCTTTACAAAAAAAATACTTTATAAGGACTTTACTATAAATATTTCGTTTCTAAGAACATCTAAAAAACATAATTATTTGATGGACTTGTTTAGTTGCCTTTAACTAAAAAAAATTAGCACACTGATAACGCAGATTTAACTGATTTTACGGATAAAATAAAATCAGTGTTTTATCGGTAAAATCCGTGTTATCTGTGTGCTAAATGAGTTATGATTTTCCAACTAAACAACTCCAAAAATAAACAAATTCGTTTTATATTTCATACATTATATTTCATATTTACATGTTACAACGTCCACGCAGAAATCGCAAATCACAGATTATTAGAGATTTGGTACAAGAAACAACGCTATCAGAAAAAGATTTGATTTTCCCTTTATTTTTGACCGAAGGCAGCAATAAAAAAGAAATTATCAAATCTATGCCTAATATTTTTCGTTTTTCTTTTGATAAATTATTAGACGAAATTCATGCTTGTCAGAATTTAGGTATCAAATCTTTTGCTTTATTTCCACATTTTAGAGAGGAACTTAAAGATGCACAAGGCACTTTAAGTTATGACACAACAAACATGTATTTGCAAGCAGTGAGCAAAATCAAAGCAAACTTTACGGACATTTGCATCATTACAGATGTTGCCTTAGACCCATATAGTTCTGACGGACATGATGGAATTGTAAAACATGGCGAAATTTTGAATGATGAAACTCTCGAAGTTTTGGGAAAAATGGCATTGGCACAAGCACAAGCAGGAGCAGATATCATTGCCCCTTCCGATATGATGGACGGAAGAATTGGACATATTCGCAAAGTTCTTGATAGCAATAACTTTACAAATGTTTCTATCATGGCGTATACAGCCAAATATGCAAGTGCATTTTATGGGCCCTTTCGTGATGCTTTGGACTCTGCACCACGTCATGGCGACAAAAAAACGTATCAAATGAACCCTGCAAACGTAAAAGAAGCCATAATTGAGGCGGACTTAGATGCGGCAGAAGGTGCAGATTTTCTTATGGTAAAACCTGCTTTGGCTTATTTAGATGTGATTAAAACGTTGAATGACAAATTTAATTTGCCTATTGCAGCCTATAATGTGAGTGGGGAATATGCAATGGTGAAAGCCGCAGCCCAAAATGGCTGGTTAGATAATGATAAAACCATGTGTGAAATGTTGCTGTCTATCAAACGTGCAGGTGCAAAAGTGATTTTGACTTATTTTGCAAAAGAATTTGCAACTTTGGTAAAAAAATAAAATCACTAACTATTGGGCTGTAAATTACATAGCTGGAGCCAAACAATACTTATTGCAGAACTTACTATTTGCATAAACAAAGAAAAAGCCACTAAAAGTAGCTTTGTCTGTTACAGCATATAAATTAGGATTAAAATTTTTATATATTTGTGAAATAATTTTTGAGTTATAATTTTCAAATTTTCATATTTTATATCTTATATTTCATATTTATTCAAAATAATAAGTTATGAATTGTGATAGCAGTTTCAACTAAAACCATAATTCATAACTGAAATAAAGTTGTTTAGGTTTATGAATGGGTTTTCTGCTATTGGTTTTGCAGCCTACTTGCCTTCCTATTTATAAGTCCCTATTGAATGCAAAATAGTTGCATGAGTTAAAAAAAAAACTAAAATAATTTTAGTTTTCAATATAATATTTCATATTTATTACATGATGTCCCGAAAAATACAATATCAATTTGACAAAAATCATCTTAAAAACTCAGAACCAACAAAGTATTCTGTTGAAACTCTTGGCGAAGGTTGCATGATGCTTAATATTGGGCCTCAACATCCATCAACACATGGAGTTTTAAGGCTTGAAGTCATTACTGATGGCGAAATTATCAAGGAAGTTGTGCCACATATCGGTTATTTGCACCGTTGTTTTGAAAAACATGCAGAGGCATTGTCATATAATCAAATTATTCCTTATGTTGATAGAATGGATTATTTGGCAGCCATGAACGGAGAACATGCTTATGTGATGGGTGTAGAAAAAATGTTAGGTTTAGAGGGCAAATTGCACAAAAGAGTAGAATATATCCGAGTTTTGGTGGCAGAACTTAACCGTTTGGCATCACATTTTGTGGGAATTGGTACGTATGCTATTGACATTGGTGCTGCTACACCGTTTTTGTGGCTCATGCGTGATAGAGAACATATTTTGCGGTTGTTGGAATGGACTTGTGGGGCAAGAATGTTGTATAATTATATTTGGGTTGGTGGTTTATATTATGATTTACCTATTGGTTTTGAAGAAAGATGCAGCGAATTTATTGCTTATCTCAAACCAAAACTTGTTGAATTACAACAAATTATGATAGATAATTCGATATTTATTAGTCGTACTGCTAATATTGGGGTGTTACCATTAAATTTAGCTATTAATTATGGTGTAACAGGTGCTATGTTGCGGGCATCAGGTTTGCGTTATGACTTGCGAAAAGTTGATGGCTATTCTGTTTATCCAGAAATTGATTTTGATGTGCCTGTTGGAATAGGTGCTATGGGTAAACTTGGCGATTGTTGGGACAGAACTTGGGTAAGGGTGCAAGAATGTTGGGAAGCAGTCAAAATTATTGAGCAATGTTTGACAAAATTGCAAGGAGAACACAAAAGAACAAAAGATTTTAATCCGCAGGCAGCAGTTCCTAAAAAGTTGCGAATTGCAAAACAAACTGAATTTTATAGTCGTGCAGAAACTCCAAAAGGCGAATTAGGTTTTTATTTTCGCACCATTCCAAACAGTGATATTCCTTATCGTGTCAAAATACGGTCGGCAAGTTTCTGTAATTTGTCGGTTTTGCCCGAAATAGTTCGTGGGCATTTATTGGCTGATTTAATTGCTATTGTTGGCTCATTAGATTTGGTTATGGGTGAGGTAGATAGGTAAGATTTTGTATTTTACCAAACTTTTCTTTCACAATTTCCACTAATCCTTCTCTAATAGATAACATTATAACACATTGATTATCAAAGTTTTGAGATTTTAATTCCAAATTAAAATCCTTAATAACTTTCATGACTTCATTCATTTGCAAATATTCAAATTGTATGCTGATATGCTGTTGCACAATTTTCTCTATAATAGTTGCATGATTTAGGGCTTCTTGCGTGGCAATTTTATAAGCTGAAACCAAACCACTTGCACCGAGTTTTGTACCTCCAAAATATCGCACAACAACTACCAAAATATTTGTTAAATTCTTAGACTTGATTTGATTTAAGATTGGTAAACCTGCTGTTCCATTAGGTTCACCGTCATCATTGGCACGAAACTGTGTTTTTTCTTTGCCTAATATATACGCATAACAAAAATGACGAGCATCATAATACTCTTTTCTCAAAGTTTCTAAATGCTTTTTAATTTCATCTTCATTGGCTACATAATAAGCAAAAGCCAAAAAACGACTGCCTTTTTCTTTATAACTTCCTTCGAAAACGGTATTTTCTGAAATGCTTAGAAATGTATCAACAGACATTTTAAAGAGGTTTAATGTTGTGTGTGTGAAAATATTGCATAAATTTATGAGTTTTCTATAAATATTTTGCAACTCTCATTTATTCTTTTCAATTTTGCTAAAATATGCAGAGCATCTATATCTATAAGAATATTATTACCTTAGAACGAGGTAAGCGAAGTGGAAAACCTTGTATTCGAGGTATGCGAATAGCTGTTGCAGATATTTTGCAGTGGTTAGCGTCAGGAATGACCATAGAACAAATTATAGAGGATTTTCCTGAACTCACACCAACGGATATTTTTACTTCCTTAGCTTTTGCCTCACAACAATTACAGTCTGTTAGCTATCTTGCCTCATGAAACTACTTTTTGACCAAAATATTTCTAATCGTGTTCTTCCAAAATTAATTGCCGAATTTCCAGCTATTTCACATATAAAAATAGAAGGTTTGACTGATGCAACTGATTACGAAATATTTATGTATGCACGCCAAGAAAATTATGAAGGTGTTATCAGTCGTGATGACGATTTCGTAAAATTAGTTCGTCAATTTGGAACACCACCGAAAGTTATTTATCTTCGCACAGGCAATGCTAACACTGAAACTATTGCACAAATATTGATAGAACAAAAAACTGCTATTCAAGACTTTCTTGATGACGATTTACAAACTTATTTAACTATTTTTAAAGATTAGTTTATTTCATTTTCTTTATAAATATTTTGCAACTCTCATTTATTCTTTTCAATTTTGCTAAAATATGAAAAATGACCTTTTTTATATTTCTTAATTGATATTTCTCATCTCAAAATATTTTGGCTGTTCTGCATGGTTGTAATTTTACATTTTTTATTTGTATCTTTGTAGGTTTACTTTTAAAACATAATTTCAAAACTTATTTCGTGTCTTAGCCGATAGAAACTACGTTTTGAAGTCAATCACTGCTTTTATTGCCAATATTATGCTCAAAAAAACATTATGGCTCAATACAGTTGCCTATACAGTTGTAGTTGGTATCTGTTGTTCTGGTATTGCTTACGCTAAATTGTCTGGAAAGGTTGCTTTCAAGACGGTTTTCGATGCAGAAAAAATTATAAAAAAACATTCGTTGGCAGTTTTAGACACGCCACCACCTGTTCCAATTTTACCTTTACCTAAAAATGAACCCATTTCTAATGGCTTGCCAACATATAGACAAGACCGAATGGGAAGTCCATATTCAGGTGCAAATTCGTCTTCTCGTCTGCGACTTTCGCCATTGCTCAACTTGCCAAATAGCAAACTTAATACAAATATTAGTTTAGATACAACAGGAAAATATTATCGTGTCAATGAAAATATAGGTGGCTTGAATTATAGAACTCCTACAAATATGGGTTTGCAACAATATCAACGCTATAAAGCTGATTCTGCGGCTCGGCGATATTGGTTAAGTAAAGATTTGGCTTCAGGTGCAGTAAAAAGTGGTGGTGCAACAGACAGACTAATTCCATTATACAAACTTCCACCTTTGGCAGCAAAACTTTTTGGTGGTGATAACATTGACATTAAACCAATGGGGCAAGTGGTTTTAGATTTGGGAGGTAGATGGCAGAGCATTGCAAATCCACAAATTCCTGTCGAACAACAAAGTAATGGCGGTTTGTTTTTTGACCAACAAATCCGTTTGAGCATGGCGGGTTCTATTGGTGAAAGACTGAAACTAAACATTAATTGGGACACAAAAAGCACTTTTCAATTTGAAAATCAGTTTAAAATCGGTTACACAATTCCACAAGATGATGCGGGAATTATTAAAGAACTCAATGTTGGTAATGTGAGTATGCAGTCGAGTAATTCGCTGATAACAGGCGGACAAAATTTGATGGGGATTCAAACAAAGTTGCAATTTGGTAAACTTTGGATTAATGCAACTGCGGCAAATCAACGTGGTTCACAAGAAACTTTATTACTGCGAGGTGGTGGACAGCAACGTGAATTTGAAATTAGAGCAGACCAATATGAGTTTAATAAACACTTCTTTTTATCGGAGTTTTTTCGCAATAATTATGAAAAAGCCTTGCGAACAATTCCGATGGTTACAGGTGGTGTGGTTGTTACAAGGGTTGAAGTTTATGTTACAAATCGGGTAAATAATACGCAGACTTTGAGAAATGTGGCTTCATTCTTAGATTTGGGAAACACAAAACCATATAGAACTGCAAATGGTGCAATCGTTGTAAATCCTGCAATTCCTGCAACTTCGAATGATGCAAATAGTTTATACAAAACCTTAGAATCTAATGCAGCTTTGCGAAATATTGATAATGTAAACGCAATTCTTGGTGGTTTGCAATTAGAAAAAGGTACAGATTATGAAATTTTGAGGGCAGCACGCAAATTGTCGCCAGCAGAATATACCATGCATCCAACATTAGGTTATATTTCTTTGCAAACTCCTGTAAGAAATGATGAAATTATTGCAGTTTCTTACGAATATACCTACAACGGACAACGATTTACGGTTGGTGAATTGACAGAAAAATATCAAAATTTAGGCTCGAATGATGCAATTATTTTGAAAATGTTAAAACCCTCAACCATTCGTACAGATTTGCCGACTTGGGATTTGATGATGAAAAATATTTATAGCTTAAATAGCAATCAAATTTCAAAAGATAATTTTCAATTACGTGTTATTTATCGAGATGATTTAACAGGACTTGATAATCCAAATTTACAAGAAGGTATCAACACAAGAGATGTTCCTTTATTGCAAATTTTCGGTTTAGACAGACTTAACCAAAATAATGACCCACAACCTGATGGGAATTTCGATTTTATTGCAGGTTCAATGACACAAAATTTGGGAGGAAATTCGCAAAATTCACAACAATTAGGTGGTGGCATGGGCGGAATTAACGGAGGAGTTGGCGGTGCTTCACAACAACAAAATTTAGGTGGAACTCCACCAATTACGATTGCACCCGAATTTGGTCGCATTATTTTTCCTGTTTTAGAACCTTTTGGTAAAACCTTAGATGACAAATTTTTGCCCGAAATAGAATTACAATTCCGCAATAAATATGTGTTTAAGGAATTGTATAGACTTACACAAGCTGATGCACAATTATTGTCAAGCAAAAGTAAATTTTTCATAAAAGGTAGTTTTCAAGCCTCAACAGGTGCGCAAATCCGACTGCCTGGTATCAATATAGCACCTCGTTCTGTTCAAGTGCAAGCAGGAGGTACAACTTTAACAGAAGGTGGAGATTATACCGTTGATTATCAGTCTGGCGTTGTCAATATTACCAATACAAATGTGTTGGCTTCGGGCAAAGAAATTAAAATTCAGTATGAAAGAGCCGATTTATTTAATTTTCAAACCCGCAATCTTTTTGGTATAGATGCACAATATTTATTGTCAAAAAATACCAAATTTACATCAACCCTTATGCACTTAAATGAAAGACCTGTTATTTCGAGAGTAAATATTGGTTCAGAACCTACACGAAATACATTAGCAGGTTTTGGCGTACAACATAGAGAAGATGATGCAAGATTTTTGACAAAAATGGTAGATAAATTGCCATTTTATAGCACAAAAGAAAAATCAAGTTTTACAATAAATTCAGAAATTGCAGCTTTACTTCCTGGTACAAACCAACTGATAAGCAAAGATGGTGGCACTTCGTTTATTGACGATTTTGAGGCAGCAGAAATTGCCTACGATTTGGGTCGTCAGCCAATTACATGGCAATTAGGGGCAACACCTCAAAGAATATTGCAGGCATTTCCTGTAAATCCAGCCACACCACGAGATTACAGTGCAAAACGTGCTAAAATGTCTTGGTATAATGTCGATTTTACCGCCTTTGGTTCTTCGGTTGGAGGTGCAACGCCACCTGCGAATGTTACCTTAGAAGACATGAAAAATCATTATGTCAGACCCATTTCACGTGATGAGATTATTAAACCTGATAAATTGCAAATTAATTTACCAGAAATTGTGATGAGTTTGGCATATTATCCAAACGAAAGAGGGCAATATAATTTTAATACCAATTTGAACAGTGATGGAACTTTGACAAATCCACGCCAAAATTTTGGTGCAATTACCAGAGGCATTACTTCTGATGTAGATTTTGATAATATCAACGTGCAATATGTGGAATTTTGGTTGTTAGACCCATTTATTAAAGGCAATAATGGTAAAATTATTTCAAAATTGCCAGACGGAAAAACTACATACGCAAGCAATAACACATCGGGAGGAAAATTATATTTTAATATTGGTAATATTTCGGAAGATGTAATTCCTGATAGTCGTCATGGTTTTGAAAACGGACTTCCAACAGATAGTGTCAGCATAGGAAAAGTAAAAGAAACTGCATGGGGACGAGTTACAGAACAGCAATTTTTGACAAATGCTTTTGCATCTGAAAACGGTGTAAGACAAAATCAAGACGTTGGGCTTGATGGCGTAAATGATGAGCAAGAACGGATAAGATACCAAGCATATTTGTCAAGAATGCGACAAATATTGCCAAATGACATTTATCAAAAATTTGAAGCTGACCCTGCCAATGACAATTTTAAATATTATTTGGGTGGCGAAGCCGATGGTTTAGATTACAAAGTTCTTGACCGTTATAAAAATTATAATGGTACGGAAAACAATGCACCCGAAAATGCAGGAACTGCATCTTATACAACATTGCCTGATAATGAAGACTTAAATCGTGATAATTCTTTGAATGATATTGAAGGTTATTATGAATATGAATTAGATTTGAGGCAGGGGCAAGTTGAGAAAAATCCATATATTGTTGATAAAGTTACTAACACAATTAATGGTGATGCAGTAACATGGTATCAAATTCGTATTCCTGTGCGTGAAGGCACAAAAGTTGGAGCTATTGACGGTTTCAAATCTATGCGTTTTATGCGTATGTATGCCACCGATTGGGAACAACCTGTGGTTTTGAGAATGGCACGTTTTCAGTTTGTCGGCACTCCTTGGCGACCTTTTACCGAAAATATGCAGTACCCAGGGTTAAATTTGCCTCGTGAACCGTATAATGTGAACAATTTTAGGGTTTCGTCTATCAATATTATCAATAATGGAAATCCGACACCAGGCAGCAATATTGTGCCTTATGTGTTGCCCCCAGGTTTTACTCGTGATATTGATTTGGCTTCAAATACACAAGCACGTTTGAATGAACAGTCCTTAAAAATGTGTGTTGATGGTTTGGAAGACAGAGATGCGAGGGCAGTTTACAAAAATTTAATTTTAGACATGGTAAATTACAAACGTCTAAAAATGTTTTTGCATGCCGAAAGTGAAAATGCAAAAGATGGCGAACTTACAGCTTTTATTCGTTTGGGAACAGATTTTAAGGAAAATTTCTATGAAATTGAAGTGCCTTTAAAAATGACAGCCGCAACCGCAACAACGCCTGAACAAATTTGGATAGCCGATAATGAAATTGATGTTGCCACACAAGATTTAATTGATGTGAAATCGAGGCGTAATAATTCTCGACTTTCGTTGCGTGTGCCTTACATGGAAACTATTGGGAGATTTAAAATTACAGTTATTGGAAATCCTGATTTGAGCAGTGTGCAAACTCTGATGATTGGAGTTCGAAATCCTGAAAGTGCTGACGGACAACCAAAATCTGTGTGTATTTGGGCAAATGAATTGCGGGTTGCAGAATTTAATAACCGAGAAGGTTGGGCAACACGAACAGCTTTTAATGCAAAATTAGCAGATTTAGCTATTGTTAATGCCAATTTTCGCTATGTTTCACCATTTTTTGGAGGTATTCAAGATAAAATTTCGCAACGTACCCGAAACCATACTTTGGAATATGATGTAAACATGGCTATTGCCTTAGATAAATTTTACTTAAACAAATTAGGTATTCGTTTGCCACTTTATGTTGGTTTAGAACGTAGACTTTTAACACCTTATTTTAATCCACTTGACCCTGATACACCATTATCAACTTCCTTAGATTCAAAAGATAATCCAGATGATTTTGCAAGTTTGGTGCAAGAAGATATGGTGGCACGTACCATAAGTTTACAAAATGTTGGTAAAACTCGTATGAATACGCAGAAAAAGCCAAAATTTTGGGATATAGAAAATTGGAGTTTGAATTTGAGTTATAATGAAAGAATTATGAGTAATGTTCGTATGGCTGAATATTTACAAACAAATACCAAAGTAGGGCTTGGCTATATGTTTACATCACAAGCAAAACCGATAGAACCATTTAAGGAAAATAAGCATTTGGAAGGCAAATATTTGAAATTTATCAAAGAATTTAATGTAAATCCGATGCCAAATACTGTGAGTGTGCGAGGAGATTTTGAACGGAGATTTGTAAAAACGCAGTTGCGAAATGGACAATTAACTACATTAGGCGTGATGCCATTATACGAAAAAGGCTTTACTTTTAATAGGTCTTATCAAGTTGCGTGGAGTGTTACAAAAAATTTGCGACTTGATTACAATGCTTTTGCGATGGCAGTTATTGATGAACCTTCGGGAGAAATTAATGGTGATAAAGCAAATAAATATAGCACAAGGTCAAAACAAGACTCTATTTTATACAATTTGCTAAATTTAGGTCGTATTAAAACTTTTACACAAAAAGTTGGTATGACTTATAAAATGCCTTTTGATAAATTCCCTGCAATAAATTGGATAAGTTCGGACATCAAATATGAAGGTGGTTATTCTTGGAATGCAGGTACATTAGGGGTTGCAGATAGTTTGGGAAATCAAATGCTGAACAACCAAAACCTAACACTTAGCGGACAATTTAACATGAAAGAATTGTACGATAAAAACCGTTTGCTAAAAGCTATTGGACAAGGACAAAGAGGGCAAGGTGGCGGAACTCCACAACCGCAGGTTATGGTGTCGAAATATGAAGGCAAAAGGTTGAGATTACAAGCAAGAGAAGCCAGGTTATTGAAACGGAAAGTTATTTTAGGCGAAAAATTTGAAACTGTAAAAGCAGATTTGCAATTAGATACGGTAAAAATTGCAGAAAAGAAGGTAAAATTTGATGCAAAAATTGCAAAGAAAGACGAAAAAATTGCAAAAGTACGTGAAAAATTAGCCGAACTCGAAGAAAAAGAAAAGAATGATGCCAATGCAACACAACCTCCTGCACAAATTATGCAAACAGTCTTGAAAGGGTTGATGATGGTGCAGAAAATAAATTTTAGTTATTCAGAAACTAATAATACAGAAATGCCAGGGGTTTTGACAACGCCAACAGGGGCATTTGGTATGAGTTCTGCGTTTAACACACCAGGTTGGGGCTTTGTGTTTGGCAGCCAAAATCCAGATGTAAAAGAAAGAGCAGCACGTGAAGGTTGGCTCGGTAAAAGTTCTGCACAAAATAATATGTTTAGGCAAGGCACAACGCAAAATTTGCAATTAGGTGCAGTTGTTGAACCTATTAAGGAGTTGCAAATTATGCTAAGTGCAAAACGTACAAACTCAGCAAATTATAGCGAAATTTTTAGTTATAACCGTACAACTGACCAATTTTCTTCCCAAACACCAAACAGAATGGGACAATATAGCATTTCCTATTTCTCGATGCTTACTGCCTTTTCAGGTGATAATGCAGCCAATAAATCGGGAATTTTTGATGAATTTATCAAAAATCGCAGAGTTGTTAAAGGCAATTTAGACAACCGCAATACACAAGGACGATATGACCCAAATGCCCAAGATGTGTTAATTCCTTCGTTTTTGGCTGCTTATTCGGGTAGAGATATAAATAATGTGAGTTCTTCGGCTTTTCCGTTGATACCTTTACCAAATTGGAAAATGAATTATAATGGTTTGTCTAATTTAGCAATTTTCAAACCTTATTTCCGTTCTATTCA
>JAYTNF010000107.1:0-9066 GCA_043748455.1 Cytophagales bacterium | reverse complement strand
AGCAATAAAACTTCAACGCCAATGTTAGCGAAGTGGCACGCAATGCGTGAACCCATAATTCCAGAGCCAAGAATGGCTACTTTTTTGATGATTCTATTTTTCATTTTTTTGTGTAATTGTTATTTTTTTACCGCAAGTACCAGAGATTATGCAAAGGTCGCAAAGTTTTTTTCTTTGCGTTTCTCTGCGTAACCTTAGCGTACTCTGCGGTTAATATTTTTACAAACCATTTACAAATCTACGCAGCCCATTTTTCATTAATAACGAATGAAAATTAAACAAATAACCTAACTTACAACCTGATAATTTAAGATAATTTATAATTTGAGCTTCGTGAATAGGGTGAATTGCCTCCACAGCTTTTAATTCTATGATAACTTTATTAGCTACCAATAAATCTGCTCGATAAGCAACTTCCATTTTCACACCTTCATAAATTAAAGGCAATTCTTTTTCTTTTTCTACTTCTAATCCTCTTTTTGTGAGTTCATAATGTAGACATTCTTGGTATGCTTTTTCTAATAAACTAACACCTAATGCTCTATGTACTGTAATCGCAGCATCTACGATAATTGTTCCGATTTCATTTTCTGTCATAAAATTATTATTTTCCCTGTTGCTTTTCTTTTTCCTCTTTTCTACCTTTTTGTAATAACTTATTTCCAAAAAATAAAGAAATTATGCTGCCAACTCCTAAGAATGCAGCTAATACAAGTAAAAGCCCTGATGCTTGTTGTGTTGAATAAGTACCAACAACTAACCAAGCTAAAGCAAATCCCATTGCATATATTAAAGCAGCAATACCAAAAACGATTAATACTGTTCCCCAAATTTTATTTTTATTTTTCTTTTTGAGAATTGCATTTATAAGAAAACCAAACCCAACCACAAGCCAAAAAATGCTTAAAACTATATCATTATTTTTTACTTTTAACACTTTGTAAACTTTTGCTGCAACTTTACTTGTTACAACCAAAGTTTCGTGATTATTCGCCACTTGCATACCATAACAAGGCACAAAAACCATAATAATACTTAGTAAGAAAATTACAAAACGGATATTCATGGTTTTAGTTATTATTTTTTTGCAACTTTTCTTTTTCCTCTTTTCTACCTTTTTTCCATAATTTTATACCAAAAAATAGTGCTATTATACTCGGAATAAGAAAAATTGGAATAATAGCAAGAAAAGAAGAATCTATTACACCTCCAAGAAGTCCAGAAGCCAAATAACTAAACCAATAACCTGCGGCAAAGCAAAAAAGAATAATACCCAAACCTATTAAAATATTACCCCAAACTAATCTTTTATTAGCTTTCTTTTTTACCATTTTTACTATTCCTCTGATTAATAAGCCGAGTCCAACACCTGTCCAAAAAATAGCACTAACTATTAATCCTGTATCATTATTATTTGTCTTTGTACTCTTATAATATGTTTTCACTATTTTATCAGTAATAGTTACATTATCGTGATGATTTGCCACCTGCATACCATAACAAGGCACAAAAACCATAAAAATACTTAGTAAGAAAATTATAAAACGGATATTCATAGTGTTATTTTTTAGGAATTTCGTATTTGTCTTCAAAAACCTGTTCCCAAGTTAAATTCTCTACTTTGCTATCTATTTCCATTTCGGTTTCTGCCTCATCTTTTGCACGAGCAAAAACCTTTTCCCAAATACTTTCTATATATTTTCTATTCAAAGAAGGTCGCAATTCTTGAATATCCAAAATTTCATACCTTGCGTTTTTTATGGTTGCTGCCCAAGACGAAGTTCGTTTTTCGGGTTGCGAAAACCACTTAATCAAATGTTTTATCAGCCTTATCAACTGACTTGATAAGGCTTTTTTATGCTCTTGCGACATACTTTCTAATAAATAATTGATACCAATTTCTGCTTCATCAAACTCCGCATTTTCCAAAGCCCTACGAATTGCGAGGGCTGTTTTGTAATCAGAAGTAATGATACTGTTCCAATTTTGGTTCATAATTTTAATGTTTAAAACATTTCAAATTCACTATGTTTTGGCATTTTGTCCACCATATCTATAATCTCTTGCGGAGGAATTACCAATTTTCGAGTTGCTAAATCTAACCAACCACCAAAAATAGTAACTGTTGCACAAATCGTATCATCATCACGCAAAAAAGTTGTCATTATTGAATATTTCGAAAAATCTTTGCTAAGTCCTTTCAATTCAAATTTTAGAAAAATTTGTTGTCCATAACGGATTTCTCTTTTAAAAATACCTTCTTCTTTCAATAAAACGGGATTCATTTTGCTTTTTTGGAAAAAATCTATGCTCATGCCTTGACTCTGCAAAACTTCGGTACGAAATTGTGCCGCCAAATCATAAAAAGATGAATGTTTTACATGATAATTTGGGTCTAAATCTGCCCAGCGAATATGTGCAGGTTGTTTATATTCAGTCATTTTGGTTATTTTTATTTTGTTGCAAATATATATAAAATATTATGCAAGCATAGTATTTATGAAAATATTTGCAAAAATTTTATAAATTTTCAAAAAACTTTCCAAAGTTGTTTTTCCAAACTGTATTTTATTGTACTTGGCAAGGCAGCAAACCAATATTTATTCATTTCAACTGTAAAAGAAGGTTGCATATAGCAATTAATTACGCAGCCCTCGCATTGTGGATAACGTCCTTCTTGTTTAATTAATTGCTGTACTTTATCAGAATAATACAATTCATATAAATTATTTTCTATCTTAATTTCCTCAATACCAAGATGATAGCAAGGCAAAACCAATTTATTTTCGGGCGAAATTACCACCGTAGAACTTCCTGCACGGCAGACAGGTTTGTCGATTTTATTGCCGCCATCTTTGCGTAATTGCAAAAATGCTTCATTCAAATAAACATTTTTTTTCTTTGCCCATGTATGTAAGTTTTCTAAGGTTTTAGTAGAAAGTCCGTTTCTAATATTCACATCATTATAAGCAAAAACAGGGTTTAAGATAAGTATTAAATTATTTGCCAAACATATTTCTTCATAAACTTGTGCTATTTGGTGGGTGTTATTTTCAAAAACGGTAAATAAAATATCAGGTCTTTCTCCTAAATTTTTAGCAATTTCAATAGATTTCATCACAAAATCAAAGCAAGCTACTTTTCGGGAAGCATCATGTTCAGTTTTATTAGGTGAATCTAAGGAAAAATGCAGCATATCAACCAAACCTCGCAACTTTTCTGCATTTTTGGGGTACAGTAAGCAATTTGTGGTTAGTGTGGTAATAAATTTCATTTTCTTTGCCAACTGCAATAATTCGACAATTTTTTGGTGCAGCAAAGGCTCACCACCTGTAAAATCTATCACTTTTACACCCATTTTTTTCAAAGCTACAAAGTTTTGTTCTGCTTCTGACAATGTAATATATGGCGAAGGTTTTTCCCAAATATCACAAAAATCACAAGCCGCATTGCAACGATAAGTAACATAATAATTACATAAAATTGGGTGAGAAATTAGTTGCATAAATTTTAAATAAATTGATATTTATCACATTGTAAAACCTTGATAATCAATATGTTAATTTCATATTTCATAAATCATATTTAACGTTTAGTCTATATTATTTCCAATTCTATCCCAACGAATTCGACTGAAAAAATCTAACAAACCACCTTCTGGGTTTATTGACCACCAAATCCAAACTGCTTTGCCTGTAATATGATTTTCAGGCACAAAACCCCAAACTCTCGAATCATCAGAATCATGACGATTATCTCCCATCATAAAATAATAATTTTGTTTAAATGTGTATTCTTTTACGAGTAAACCATTGATATACAGCTTATTATCTTTTACAATTGCACCGACAACACCTTCATGTTGCAAAATTACAGATTCATACAAAGCTACATTTTTTTCGTTCATTTCCATCGTCATGCCTTCAGCAGGAACAGTTAAAGCACCAAAATTGTCTAAATTCCACTCATAAAGTGCCGAATAAGGAAATATTTTTTCAGAACCACGCCCTTTTACATCTTTAATCGGAATCACATCTTCAACAGAGGGTACACTTTGTAAAGTTCTTGCACTTGCTGCACTTGCATGAACAAAATAGCCATCAGGTGCAGAATGTACGTCATCAATACCAACCAAACGAAAGGCTTTTTCTGGAATTACATCTTTTGCTATCACATAATAGCTTGACTGTGAGGCTATTGGATTTTCTGTAACTTTGCCATTAATGTATAATTTGGTTTCTGAAATCTCTAATTTATCATTAGGTAATGCGACACATCTTTTTATAAAATTAGTCCTCATATCTATTGGTAATTTAGATTCGTCTTTACCTGCGTAGTTAAATACCACCACATCATTACGTTTAATACTACTGAAAGCAGGAAAACGAAACATTGGTAATTTTATCCAATCTAAATAAGCATTTGCATTTGTTCCCCAAATGGTTTGGTGTGTGAATGGAATTTGTAAAGGAGTTTGTGGAGTTCTTGCACCATAATGTAACTTACTCACAAAGAGAAAATCACCAACCATAATAGTTCCTTGCATAGATGGTGTAGGAATGGTTATGGCTTCTGCAACGCCCCAACGAACAACACTTGCTGCCAAAACCGCAATAATAATAGCATCAAACCATTCTCGTGCTTGACTTTTTGATTTTTGAGTGGTCTTATTATCTGTGTGCGTATTTATTGAAGTTGGAAATATTTTTGATAAAAGATTTTTTAGCATAAGTTGAAAAATAAATATGAAATATGAATTTTGTCATTCTGAGCTTGCGAAGAATCTGAAACAATATACCAGATTCTTCACAAGCTCAGAATGACAAATTATAAGGCTCTTAACGATTTTTGCCAGCGAGGATTTTGGCTTATTTTTTCACTCTTTAATATAACATTCCAAATAATAAATGTTGTTGTTACTCCAAGAATTGCCCCAAAATAAATATCTATAAAAAAGTGTTGCACTAAATATGGTCTTGTCCAACTAATGAATAATGCAGCGAAAAACAGCCAAAAACCTGTTTTTTTGTTATCAATAACCAGACTTAATAAACAAAAAATCATAAAAGCTGTCGTTGAATGTCCAGAAGGAAAACTATTATAACTATGCACCTTTACGCCTTCTACTAAGTGTAATCCAATATTTTCGCCCAAATATTTTAGTGGTCTTGTCATATCTGAAAAGACAACATGTTTTAAAAACTGTACTATTATTGAAGTAATTGCAAAAGATAACACACCCACAAGAAAATAATCATAACGCACCCACAATAGCGACAAAATAACAAAAATTACAAATAAACCATCACCAAAATCAGTTAAATATTTCATAAAAATATCGACATGCGGTGTGTGCAAACGGTTAAGAAACCAAATTTCATCGCCTTTTTGAATCAATAACAATAATACAAAACCAATAATAAGATAACAAAAAAACGGATATAAAAACCATTTATTTGGTTGAATGATATGTTTCATAAAAGGTTTCATAAAAGGTTAATGTAATAGCTATTTTGATAATTAAGAAAGAAGATGTAATTTTGGCACAAATTTAGAATTTTTTATAACAAACCTCATAAAAAATGAAAACCATTTTTGATAAAAGCTCAAATGACAGAAATTATTATCATTTAAGCTATAACTTAGTAAATTTATTAGTAAAATTAGCTCTTGTTTTTGCTATTGGTTTAGCAATTATCGTTATTTTTTCTACCAAAAGTGTTGCACAAGATACACATTTAACACAATTTTATCACGCAACAACTTATATAAATCCAGCTTTTGCAGGTACAACACCACATTATCGGGCAACGGTTTTGTATCGTAATCAATGGTCTGGTATTCCTGATTATCAATTTGGTTTGGCATCTTTTGATTATAATTGGGACGAGGCTAAAAGTGGTGTAGGTTTTTTTGCAACATACGAAAGTAATGGTGCAACGGGTTTTTCAAACATGACTTTTAATGGTCAATATAGTTTTAGTAGTCGAATAACAGATAAATTGATGTTAAATTTAGGAGTTCAAGCCTCATTTATGTCAAGAAGTTTAGATTTTTCACGCCTAAAATTTGAAGACCAAATTCGTTTGGGTGTTGCAGGTGTAACCGCAGAAAAACTGCCCTCAGCCACAAAAAATGTTTTTGATGTTTCGGGTGGTGCATTACTTTATAGTAGCAAATTATGGTTTGGTCTTTCTGTACATCACCTTAATAGACCTTCTATAGCAATTTTGGGTAGCGAAGATAAATTGCCTATGCGACTATCAGTGCATGCAGGCGGAAAATTTATATTAGATGATGACCGATATGCTAATTTGGTATTGATGCCCGCAATTATTTACACAAATCAAGCACCATTCCAACAACTTATGGCAGGTACAAATTTATTATTCAAACCATTAATTGCTGGAATTTGGTATCGTGGAATGCCTTTTTTATCTTCTACATTAGGTACAACACAACAAGATGCGGTAGCTTTATTTGCAGGTTTTACAACCGATGGTTGGACAGTTGGTTATAGTTATGATTTTACAATTTCGGGTTTAACAGGTGCTGGTGGTTCTCACGAAATTACGCTAAGTTTTGCACCTTTACAAGATACTCGTAATAAAAGAGGTACAAGTCATATTTCGTGCCCAATAACTTTTTAATATTTGTGTTTGTCGTTTTGAGTTTTAGAATGACAAACATGATTTTAATTAGGAAAATCTACAAAGAAAATACTTTTAAAATCAGTTATTACAAATTTTTTGTAGCTTTGTTCTTAATAAATATCAAATAAATGTCTATGAAAATGTCTTACAGAATATCTAAAAAAATTACTAAACTATTTGCAGCCCTGTCATTGTGTGCGTTATGTTTTATGACCACAACAAAATCTATGGCTTGCGTTTTTATGGACTATAAAAATGTCTATATTTTTGGTATCAATTTGTTAAGTAATTCGCAATATGCAAATTACTTTTACAATTCGCCTTATGCAGAAGATGCTTGTTTCCCTGGAAATGAGAAAAATATTGAGGAATGGCAGAAAAAATATCCCGAAATTAAAAACCTCGAATTTTTCCACGAGTTTATCTACAAAACAACATTACAAGAAATTGAAGCAGTTGGTGTTGCTATGAATATAGGCAATAGAAGCCCATTTCCTACAAATGATTTTGTAAATTTGTTGTTATCAAAAAAAGATAAAGAAGCTTTGGAATATTTGCTATTTGCCAAAAGATGTGAAGGTTTAGTAACACAAAGATTTGGCTGGGAAAATGAAGAAAAGCCAAAAGATAAAAATGAACCAAGTATAGCTAAAGCCTTGATAATCAATGGAAAAGAATTGCTTGCAAGTTCAAAAGATAATTACTTTAAGCAACGCTATGCTTTCCAGCTTGTTCGTTTAGCTTATTATCATGACAGTGAGCAAACAGCAAAACTTTTTGACGAATTAGCAGCAACTTTTGCAACAAATGGCGAGAAAAACTATATCTATTACCGCACTTTATTACACAAAGGTTTTGCCCTAAAAAAAGCAAATAATAACGCAGAAGCAAACATGATTTTTGCAGAAGTGTTTGCAAATGCACCTGATTTGCGTTGTTTGGCTTTCAAAAACTTAGCCATTTACAAAAAAAATGATAGATATGCAGGTATTGACGAAGCTATTTGGAATGAAACCTTAGCAAAAACTACCAGTGCTGATTTAAAAGCTGCCTTGTATTTATTGCGTGCTTCGAGTGAATATGGCATGAATGTAGGTTTTTTACAAAGTTCTTTTGATAATGGTGCAACTGTCAAACAACTTGAAGTCATGTTGTTAAGACAAGTAAAAGCCGCAGAAACCAATTACTTTTTGCCAAATTTGCAACAATCTGTTCAATTAGATTCAGCAGCTTTGACTTTTGGAGATGCTGTAACAACCGAAACAGCAACGGTTTCAAGAGGATTTTTTGGTAGAATTTGGGATTCAATCATTAACTTTTTCAAAAACTTATTTGGCAGCAAAACCTCACAAAATATTGATTATCAACAAAATAACAAGCAAAATAGTCAGAAAAACCATCAAGAAATTTTGGCAGCACAGGTTTATCCAACTGAAAACCCAGCAAATGCAACAACCCAAAGTCTTAGTGAAAATGCTGATTTAATTGCCTTAGAAAAAACTTCGTTGGCTATTGCCGAAAAGTATAAAGATAAATCAGCAATTTTCTATTTAGGTGCTGCTTATTTGCAAATCATGCGAGGAAAATATGGTTTATCAGCCGAAAATATTGCACAAGCCAAAAAAGCCATAGCAAACCAAGTAATAACGAATCAAACAAGTTTAAGTGAACAAGCTTTATATTTAGAAACTTTGCAAACTATTTTGCAAGCCGAAAATATAGATGAAAACGTAGAAAATATAGTTTCACAAAACAGTTTAAAGTTATGGTCTAATGTTGAAAATTTGAATAATGGTTGGCAGAAACTGTTGTTATTCAGTGAGTTAGGTCGTAAATATTTGCGTCAAGGCGAATTGGCAAAAGCAGTTTTGGCATTTCGTTATTGCAAACAATATGATGTGGCAGGCATGTTATTAGATTTCTATTTTAATCAGGCGGATTTAGAAAACTATTTGACATTCATTAAAGGCGATGCAAATACTGAAATTAAGAAATTGTTTTGGCGTGAGCTTCCTAAAACAGATGCAGAAAAAACAAATTTTGTGAAAGATTTACAAGCTACACGTATGATGCGTGAAGGTAAATTTTCATCAGCTTTGACAAAATTCAAAGAAATTGATGTAAACTATTGGACAACAACCGTAAAATCAGAAGAATATAAAGAATTTGACCCGAAAAAAGATGCACCCGCAAGTTCTTGGGGTTCTGTGATGGAAGGAATTAGAGAAGGCGAAAATTTTTATTATATGAACTCTTGGGATAGTGAATGCACTAAAATCAGAACAAATTTTTCAAAAATGGGTGCTAATCTTGCTTTAACTGATACTTTTGCTAATAAAATGCAATTTTTAGAAAAATTAGTAAATTTAGAAACTAAGGCACAAGCTACAAAAGGTGATGAGGCTGCAAAAAT
>JAYTNF010000106.1:0-5651 GCA_043748455.1 Cytophagales bacterium | reverse complement strand
TTCATCAAGACTGTTTGGAAGTATTAAAAATTATCAGGTCAATTATTTTAACTAAAAAGAATAATTCATAATTATGAAAAAGAATTATGAATTATGAATTATGAATTATGAATTATGAATTATTTAAAACAATTATTTATATTTTTATAATTTCATTCATATTTAATAACTTAATTTTCAAAGTCATAACAAGATTTCAAGATTAAAATAATTCATAATTCATAATTCATAATTCATAATTAAAGACATTCATAATTTAAAAAAAGATGGCACATTTGATAAGTTATGACATAGAAAATGACAAGCTACGGACTCGGCTTGCCAAAATGATTATTGGGCGTGGTGCTATTCGAATACAGAAATCTGTGTTTTTTGCGGATTTATCGACTCAAAAAACTGCGGATTTGTTGGTGATGTTGCAAGATTTGGAGGCGGAATTAAAAGTTGGTGATAATATTATTGTGATTCCGATGTATGAAAGTGTATTAGAAAAAATGATTATTATTGGTGAAAATATCCGTTTTGATGAAGCTATAAATCTGCCCAATACCTATGTTTTTTAGTGATAATTTATTGAGTAATTTGTCATTGTGAACTTATAAATAATGACAAAATGTCTGTAATTATTTATTGTTTTATATTTGCTATTCTTTAATATATTTTGGATATTTGTAAAGAACAAAAGTAGTTTTTGAAATATTCATTTTTGTGTCAGTTCTTTGACATCATAAAAACTAAAATTCGCTAATTAGGTAATAACTTAACGCATAAATAGGACATTTTGACACTAAAAATATAAAGTTTGGTGTAGAAACCTATCTTCCATTATAATAAGGATTGCGACAAATTTATTGCCAAATCTTTTTCTTTTTTAGGAGTTCGTAGAAACCTATCTTCCATTATAATAAGGATTGCGACCATAAGTAGCACACAAATCTGCTAACGTACTCAAATTGTAGAAACCTATCTTCCATTATAATAAGGATTGCGACTACTTTACCTTAGTAGTTAGTTGTTATTGTAATAGGGTAGAAACCTATCTTCCATTATAATAAGGATTGCGACTTCATAATTGTAAAATGTTATGTAGTTGGTGATTTAATGTAGAAACCTATCTTCCATTATAATAAGGATTGCGACCAGCAATTACAAAGCCATTAGGATACTCATCAGTGGGTAGAAACCTATCTTCCATTATAATAAGGATTGCGACGGCATAATGCTTTTTAGCCAAGAATACATCTTCATAATGTAGAAACCTATCTTCCATTATAATAAGGATTGCGACTCTTTCTAAAATGATATTTTCCATAATAATAATTAAAGGTAGAAACCTATCTTCCATTATAATAAGGATTGCGACACCAAAACCCGAATCATCAGCATAACTAAACGCATGGTGTAGAAACCTATCTTCCATTATAATAAGGATTGCGACTCTCCTTGTGAAACAGCAGAAATTATACCATTTAAGGTGTAGAAACCTATCTTCCATTATAATAAGGATTGCGACGTTACAGTTCGAGAAGGTGTATACAAGAACAAGAATAGTAGAAACCTATCTTCCATTATAATAAGGATTGCGACTTAACAGTTGCAGTTGGGGATAAAAAAGTACCTTTATCAGTAGAAACCTATCTTCCATTATAATAAGGATTGCGACGTTATTCTTTTTGGTGATTACACCACTTGGTAAGAATGGTAGAAACCTATCTTCCATTATAATAAGGATTGCGACTTAATTTATCAAAACAAAAATAAATTAGCTCCTGAGTAGAAACCTATCTTCCATTATAATAAGGATTGCGACCTGCACGCCAAAATTTAGTGCCTTTTGGAATTTTGACGGTAGAAACCTATCTTCCATTATAATAAGGATTGCGACTATCAAAATGCCACTCTAATAAATGAGATAATAACCAAGTAGAAACCTATCTTCCATTATAATAAGGATTGCGACACATAAAACCAAACTGATAAAGCAAATCATACCAGTTGTAGAAACCTATCTTCCATTATAATAAGGATTGCGACAGCTGAATTAGCTTTATCTTAGTAATTACAATAATAAGTAGAAACCTATCTTCCATTATAATAAGGATTGCGACGTTAAAGACAGGAAGTTGTCACTAAACCATTTCCAAGTAGAAACCTATCTTCCATTATAATAAGGATTGCGACTATTTTTGCTTTTATTATTTTAAATGAAACCAATTTAGTAGAAACCTATCTTCCATTATAATAAGGATTGCGACACCTTCTTGTGATTTGAAAAACTGTTTTTTTCTGTAGAAACCTATCTTCCATTATAATAAGGATTGCGACCAATAATTTTTCTTTTTCTATTTTGTTTTTTTCTGTAGAAACCTATCTTCCATTATAATAAGGATTTTTTCAGTAAATAGTTATCAGTAAACAGTTATTAAAATATGACTTCATACTGATAACTGTATTTTGAAACCTATCTTCCATTATAATAAGGATTTGGTAGCGTAATTTTTTTAGCAACAGCCTTGCGTACCGTTGGTAGAAAATGAAACCCACAAGAAAATCAAGCACCATAGGTGCGTACCCAAACATATAGGTACGCACCTATGGTGCTTTTTTCGTTGCGGGTTTTGTGTGCTACCAATGGTACACCTCTACGAGGTTGAAAATAAAAAAATTAAAAACTTTGAATTAGCAAATAGTTTTCTAAATTTAGATTTTAGAATTTAAAACTTAGAACTAAAAATGTCCCATTACCTAAAATACCTTCGTGTAGAGTTTGATGAACAAATATCAGCCTATGAAGTTCCGCAGTTTCGTGGTGCTTTGATAACAAAGGTTGGCAAAGAAAATGTTATGTTTCACAACCACTTAGACGACAAACAATATCAATATGCCTATCCTCTTATCCAATATAAAACCGTTTTTCAACGTCCTACTTTGGTTTGTTTGCAAAAAGGCATAGACGAAATGCACCATTTTTTTAGTCAGCCCGAATGGACTTTGCAGCTACACGACAAAGCCCTACAAATGAAAATAGCTAAGTTGGATATGCAAGAATATACGATGAATGTTTGGGATAAATGGTTTCATTACCATATCCATAATTGGTTGGCTCTTGACGAAACTTCTTATCACGCCTACAAACAACACGATGATGAAGTTAGTCGTATTCGCACCTTAGAAAGCAAACTTTGTGGCAATATCATTAGTTTTGCCAAAGGTATTCAATGGCAGTTGCCCGAAAAAGACATTCGTCCCTTAGAATGTCGGATAACTTCGCCTATTATTCCCCAGATTTTAAAAGTTAAAGGAGTTTCTTTAATGGCTTTTTCCTTAGATTTCAAAACAAATGCCTTTTTGCCTCCTCATATTGGTTTGGGAAAAAGTAGTGGCAGAGGTTATGGCGTGGTGAGAAGTTTGTGATTTTTTTAATTCCGTAGGAATGACATATTTATAGAAATGTCTAAAAAAATTAGATTAAGAACTCCGTAGGAGTGAAATATGCCACTCCTACGGAGTTCTTTTATTCGTAAAATCTAATTTTCTACAAATATTTCACTCCTACGGAGTTAATTCAAATAGCTTCCTACAAAATTTCTTTTTCCAAATCAATCAATTTATCCTGCAATAACAACAAAGTTGCTTTATCTTTATTTTTAAAAAACAAATTCACTAATTTTTCAATTTCCTTTTTGTGTATTTGTTCACTACTATTTTTTTCTACTGATACAGTTTTAGAAATGTTTGTGTTAGGAGTTTGAATTTGTGCAATAAAGTCTTTTATAAAACTTTCCTCTTTATCAACCAAACTTATTATTGCAGTTTTAGGAACAATAATTTCACGATTTAAAATTTTCCATTTTAAGCCTTTATTATATTCATCATATTGGCTAATCATTTCCAAACCTTCATAAAACTTTTCATCTCTTTGAATCGTTTTTGCAGAAACTTTGTGTTGAATAGATAATTTTTCGTGTGTCTTCAAGTGGTCAAGTTGTCCACTTGATGAAATTTCATTTTTTTTCACTTGGTCATCTTGTCCAACTGATAAAAATTCGTCTTGGTTTTTCAAGTGGTCAAGTTGTCCACTTGAAAAAAAATCTTTTGTGTCCAAGTGGACAACTTGACCACTTGCTATTTTTTCATTAGAATAATCTATTTTCCCATCTCTTTGCCCACCATGTTCTGTTTTTTCACTTTTATATTGCAAACCTCTCAAATATGATTTTACTTCTTCTGTAATATTTCTTTTGCCTAATTGGTTTTGTATCATCCAATTTTTAACAGTTTCTATATCTGCAAAAGATTTAGTAATGGTTTTATAAGGAATTTGGTGTTTTTGGCAAATTTCATAACGATTATGCCCATCTACTAAAATAAATTGTTCAGCATTTTGCCATAAAATTAAGGCTTCACGACAACCTTCTGCCAAGATGTTTTGCTCTAATAACGAAAATTCTTCGTTTGTCAAAGGCGGAATATAGGCTTTGAGTTCTGCTACAACAGTAATAGAAATCGGCGTAATGGCTGGTGTTTTTACATTTTCAGCCTTAATCAATTCAGTAAATACGTTTTTCTTAGCCATTATTTAGTAAATTATTTGATAAGTTCTTTTGCTAATTGTTCATAATCTTTTGCACCCATAGAAGTTGTATCATAATCAAAAATATTCTTTTTTTGAATAGAAGCCTCTGATAATTTCACATTTTCACGTATCACAGTTTCAAAAACTTTTTGCGGATAATTTTCTTTAATGCCTTGTATAATTCCTTTTCCGACCATTGTACGGTTAAATTGTGTAAAAACAATACCTAAAAAATTTAATTGTGCATTTAAAGTTTCCAAAGTTCTTTCGTGCAATTCTAAAATAGTTTGCAAACCTGTAATAGATAAATATTCAGGCTCTGCAATAATTAACATATCCGTTGCAAAAGCTAAGGCATTAACCGTCAAAATTCCCAAACTTGGCGGACAGTCTATTAATATGTAATCATATTTTGAAACCGAATTTTGTAACATTTTCCGCAATTTGGTATAACCCGAAAACTGTTCTGCTTGTAGCTTATAATCTGCGGTTGCCAAAGTTAAATCTGCGGGCAATAAATCGTAATTTTCTGCAATAGGCAAAATTACAGGTTCTTTATTTTCGCACAAAACTTGAAACACAGTTTGTTCTGCATCTCGAATACCTAAACTTTGCGATAAATTTGCTTGTGGGTCAAGGTCTATCATCAACACTTTTTTCCCCAACAAACTCAAAGCCTTACCCAAATTTAGCGTAGTAGTCGTTTTGCCAACTCCGCCCTTGTGATTTACTAATGCAATTACTTTCATTGAATAGCTATTTTAATTGGTAAACATACATTATAATTTGAATTTTTGCTAATTTAACCCCATTCCATCTTCTTTACAAAAAATGTAATTCATTTATTTTTAGGTAAAAACAGCTTGTTATTCTTTAAAAACCTAACTATTTTTACCTTTTCATCTCGGTAAAAACAGCTTGTTATTTTATAAAAACCTAACTATTTTTACCTATGTCCCCAATTTTTTCAATCCCATTTTCCCCTAAAAAAGTATCATAATCAATTTCAGAATAATTGTAATAAGTAACTTTTGCATCAGAATAGCACCGTTTAAAATCAAATAAACTTTCTATA
>JAYTNF010000105.1:0-5026 GCA_043748455.1 Cytophagales bacterium | reverse complement strand
GGTTTTTAATAAATTTGCTTTGCAAATTTATTAAAAACCTTAAAGTGTATCCCTGCAAAGGGTACAGTACATTCTACACAACTCACATTAATTATTAATTTCCCCCTTTTTTCTTTTTTTTATCTTTTTTCTTCTCGTCTTTCTTTTCGTCTTTACCTTCCGTTGTTGGCTCAACATTTTCGTCAGATTTTTCGCCCTCACCTTCTCCATCATCAACTTTTTTCTCGTCTTCAATGGTTTTGTCTTCGTCTTTGGGTTTTTCTGGTTCTGGCTCCGGTGTGCTATCACCAAGATAATTTTGACGGAAAGAACTTTTAAAACGTGCTTTCTCTGTTACATCTGCTAATTTAAACTTGTCTTTTGATTTAGGATTTCCAACTTCTGTATTAAACTCTGGAGTTCCATAATCATTTGTTCCATTAGAAGGTGGCACATCAGAAGCTAATACTTTTAGGTCATTTCCACGCTGTGTGAAATAATACCATTTGTTTTTACTTAGCTCTAAATAGATATTAATGTGCTGATTTTTAGGGTTTTGTGGGTCAAATGGAATCTCAACAAATCCATCTATCCAAATATTGCTTTCTTCTTTAAAAACATTAGCCAAACCAATCTTACCTTTACTATAAAAAGCCTTATGTGCCTCTGACCATTGCAAATTGACATGGTTTAGTACAAGAGAATTTTCTAAATAATCACTATACTCTTCTTTGCCACGGCTTGCATCTTTGATATAATCTTCGAGTTTATCAGGTGTAACAAGGTGCGAAATTTTATAGAAAGTAGAATCATTAGCTCTTGGAAGATGACGAGGTGCTGTATTTTTAATAAATTTTGCAATATCTTCACCCATTTTTTTAAACCCATTGCCTTTTATTTCTGGAATTGTCAAGGCAATCATCATATTGATTTCGTATTTTTTCTTTGCAAATTCAGAATTTCCAATGCCAATAGTTCTAAATGTAAATGTCTCACCTTTACGGATTAAATCAAATTCACCATCAAAATGTGCTTTGCCTATTTTACTGCTATACACAAAATTATTACCTGTATATTTCAAATGTGCCTTGTGCAAGTCTGGTCTTTGACGTTCAAAAGGCTCAATCACTAATTCGCCTGTTGTTACATCTTTGCGGAATACACCTTCTGCCTTAAAGATAGGTTTTTCACCTCGTTCTGTTTCAGATTTAAAAATTGTTCTTACAGATTTAGTATCGTCACTCATAAATAAACCTGTTCCATACGCTTTGCCATCAACTTCTTCTACGCCCGAAACAGCAATAGCACCACCCGAAGAACCTAATGGAAACCATGCACTATTAGGCTCATCAACAAATTTAATTTCGCCTTCAAAAAGTAGATTTACACTATCTGCACGTAAGATAACATCACCTCTAAATTGTACGCCTGCTTGTTTCATAAACTTGTCTTTTTCCACAATCTTGGTTTTTGCATAGACAATTTTGATGGTATCATCTTCGTTTGACCTTCCTCTTGCCTCAAAATTATTGAACAAAATATTAAATTGTTCTTTTGCATCATTTTCGTATTTATGTGTGCCACTGCCTGTAAATTTGTTTTTGCTATGCACCACAATACTTGAATTATATAAACGGTGGTGGCAAACTGTATCATTTTCATCTTTATTAGATAATAATTCTACAATAGCATCTTTTAAAGGCTCCATTTTTGCCCCTTTTTCTATGTTAATATCACCATTATAAGGAATTACCCTTGCATGCATAGAATAAATATATGGCACACCACTTACAGTAAGTTTATAAGCATCTAAATCATAAATTGCATTACTACCATTAAAAGAAATATTATCTTTTGGTGCTAAATGGGTAGAAGAAAACACAGATGAACTTAAATCACTGCCTTCTGACATACTCATAGTCATACGTTTGTAGGCAAAAAACCAGTCTGCCTTACCCAGAGAAGTTTTGTATTTGGCATCAGGAAAGGAAAAACTTTGAGCCCCTTTTACCTCACTTTCAATAACTGCATGCCCTGTTTGTTCGTCTTCGCTAAGTCCCTCATCAAATTCATAGTTTACACTTACATTTGTAGCTTCTACGGCATTATCCTTGCTAATAAGTTGGGTTGTTTCTATTTTTGTTTGGGATTTTGTGTCATCTTTGGCACGTTTTATGGCAAAAAAAGTATGTGCTGCATTATACCGTTTATTTTCAAAATGAAACTCTTTGGACACAGCTACTGAGTTTTTATTATCAAATTGCCCAGCACCACGCAAAGCCCTATCTGTTAAGGATAATGTGCCTTGAAATGCACCTTTTTGTTCAGGATTTGGGTGTCTATGATACATTTCAAACGGTATTCCTTCATTACTTCTTAAAAGCATGCTATCTCTAACTATTTTTGAATCATCATTTTTATCTCTTTCAAATAGCCATTGCATACCAAACCATTTCATTTTTACATCAGGATAACTTGTGTTTTCGGCTAATCCTTCACCAGCGTATGTACTCAATGTATCTTTAATAGTACCATTTGAAACCACTCGTTGAGAGGCTTTTTTACCAAAAGTTACCACAGAATCTTCGTAATAAATAAAATCATTGGAATAGAGCTTTGCAGTCAAATAAGTTATTTCGCCATCACCTCTAATTCCGTTATTGCCTTGTAAATTTATGTCTCCGTTAAAAAACGCATTTGTTTTGCGATATAATGGATAACCTTGTTTGTAAGTTTTGTTTTCTTCCTGCCAATGTGTAAAACCAAATGACCTTGTTTTTTTATTTTTTTTGTTTTTAGCTGCTTCCTTCGGGTCAAGACTTACATCTTCAAATCTTCCAAGTTTTATAGTATCCCTGAAATTTGGAAAAATACCGTTAGACTCAAACATACCCATCAGATTTTCATTTTCAGGGTCTGTTGAAGCCATACTATCAAGTGTAAATGGTTCTAACTCAAATTTTACCAAACTATCATAAGCACCATCAAGGATTTTAGCACTTTTAAAGTCAATATAACCACCAACCTCAGCCTCAAACTTAGGATACTCAGGTACACTCCGATTTGATGATTTATTTTTAGGGTGTCCTAAATAAAATGTTCCACTCGTAACTTTGATACCGTTATCTGCACCTTCAAAAATCAAGGAATCTGTTGCAGGCATGCGTACAAAATAATCTTTATAGTTAAATGTAAAACTTTTGCCATAAAACCTGCCATAATTTTCAGCAACTAATGGATGTGCATTAAACTCCATTTCCCTATTTTCTTTAATAATAACTTGCTTACTCTTAATTTTTCGCAAGTCTTGTACTTTGGGTTTAGATTTGGCAATAGAATCTACCTTTGCTAGGGCTTTTTCTTTTGCCAATGCTTTTTTCTTCTTGTCATTGTCCAATTTCTGAATATACTCTTTCTTTTCTTTACCTTTTAATAGGTCTAACATTGGGTCACGAACCACAATTTCTGCAATAACTTCTTTAGGCACAGCATTAGCTGCTGCAATGGCATCAGGATTAACAACTTTCAAAGTATCCCAAACCGACACGTCCATTAAATCTATTTTACGCCTTTCAATTTGACGAAATACCTCTGCAATGATGTCTTTGCCAACGGTTGTAATTGTATCTTGAGCTTCCTGCGGCATTTTACTCAAAGAATCTTCCATGAGTTTTTGAGATTTTTGCTCAACAAGCTCTGTCCGTTCTTCACGTTGGTCGCCATCTACTTTTTTAAGATAGAAAAAAGGCACCCCGCTTAATGTCAATTCATTTGAATTCAAATCTACTTTAAGATTTTTGCCATTAGGCATAAAAGATTTTAGCCAAACTTTGTCATAATCTTCTTTTTTATTGTGGGCATCAATAAAATGTTTCCCTTTTCTTAATAGTTTTACCCAACCATAATAAACATCGCCTGTCTTATCATCAAATTTTTCTTTGCGAGAATCATACTCTACCAAACCCAAACGGTGCATGTCCATCATCACACCTTGCAAAGATTTTAAAGATATTTTGTTATGCACTGCCACATCTTGCAAATACATAGACATGGACAATCTTTCTTTGGTTCGCAATTCCTTATCTTTACCATTTTTAGGCTCACGCATGAGGTAACCACTTAAAATTAATAATGGGTGAAACTTTTGCAGCCTCTGCAATTCATGCATTTCTATGCCATTATAAAAGTCTACAGAACGGATTTCGGCAGGAATTTGCTGTTTTGCATTCAAAATAGATACCAACATGGTATCAGTTGCAATATTCCACTTCAAAAAATCGGCTTGTATTTCTACTTTGTGATAAGAATCATAAAAAGGTGTGTAACGGTATTCAAATTTTTCTTTACGAGCAGTCAAATCACCAGAGCCAAACATATATTTTAATTTTACGCCAGGGTGCGAAATTGTTGCAGTATCAGTCATAAAAATAGTAATTGCAGCTTGATTATTTTGCAATAATGAATCCGCAAATAAATATTCTTGACGAGAAACTGCACGTATTTTCAATTTTCCATTTTTATAAACCTCAACCTGTGAGGGTTCATTACAGTAATTTACACTTGAAAATCTTTTGCCAATCAGCGAAAAACCGCCTTTAAAATTCATGTCTTTTGCTATATTTTTAACATCAATATCTGCCTTATAAGACATAAATTTTGGGAATTGGGCAAAAGGTTTTGAGTTATTTTTAGCAGCCTTGTATTCAAAAATACCTCTAATTACAGAATCTGTTTTTGATTTATAGGACATTTTTGCAGTATTATCCAAAAATGAAGGTAATTTTAAGTTAATAGAATAAGTTGATAACTCACAATAAACATCTTTTTCACTCAAACCTAATTTATTCCATGTTACAACGCCACCATGAGCATTAAACATGTTTTTTATAGGCTGATAAATTCCTGAAACATTCGTAATAGAAACCGTATCGTAGGCAGAAACAACTTGCAAGTTCATTTTCTCAAATCTTATAAAAGCACCATCAACAATGGTGGTGTCATTTTGTGGTGTAGAACAAGCCGTAGGCACAAAATCATCAACAAGATT
>JAYTNF010000104.1:0-3389 GCA_043748455.1 Cytophagales bacterium | reverse complement strand
AATATATTGTTCAATAGTCATTGCGAATGGAATTTGAGCAATATTAAGAACTTATTATTGAATATAAAAGCTAACAGTATGATTAGTTTAAAAAAGTAGCTGCCTTGTTTGGAAATTAAGAAACGTCTTAGTTTCCTAAGACGTTTCTTAATTAAATAATTACCAATTCTCTTTTTCGTTTTAGAGGTCTGTAAAACTTCCCGACTAATATCATTTCCTTTGCATCTGCTAAGTGTGGTTGGCTACGTTGTTAGGCACAGTTATTTGTTTAGGTCGGCTCGTAACTCTTGGATTTGTTGGTGAGTTAAGCCTGTATCTTCTGCAATTTCCTCGTTTGTTAAGTTGCGTTTGATAAGCTTTTTAGCAAATTCAACAGAGTTTTTATATTTTTCGCCTTTTCTTATTTTTTCTTCTGCTTCTGCTTGCAACGAAAGTGCTTCACTTGCTTTTAGGTGCAAATAGTCAAGATAACGGTTATAACCATATTGCTGTTCTTTGTCCAAACGCATAATGTCTAAAACTTCTTTTGCCTCTACTAAACCTTTCGCCTTAAATTCGTCTTTGACTTCGCTGTTTTTCAAAAAGTAAATCCATTCGTCTAAGGTGTCTTTTGCAATGTCGTTAAACTGATTAACTTTAATGATATAATATTCTGGGAAAATGCGGAGTGCCGCCCAATCCGAAACTTCTTTTTTAGCAAACGTTTGTTTCTGTTGTATAGAAAGTTGCAAAGTATCTTTTTGGTGCAAACCTTCAAAGTTCGTTTTGCCTTTGTAAACATAATCTTTGCCTTGTCCTAAGTCAAAATATACGATATTGATAGAAATTACCTTTTTGATTTCAGAATACGCCTGCCTCTCTACTTGTGTCTATTATTATCCAACGTCTGCCCCACTGTTCGGCAACATAAGCCGTTGTGCCACTGCCACAAGTCAAATCTAAAACTAAGTCGCCAGGGTCTGTGGACATTAACATACATCTTTTTACAACTTCGGTATTTGTTTGATCTACGTAGTCTTTTGATAATAATTTAACTGTATCTTCCCACATATTAGACAATGGAGTAACAGGATAATCTTCGTGATAACGTATAAATTTTAATGTGTTTTCAGAGGCATATATTCTTTTTTTGGCAACTAAATTATCTAATCCTTGTTTAGTAGTTTTCCAATGGCGATTTTTTCCACAAAAAAATCTTTTGCCTAAATATTCAAACTCATAGGACAAGGTATTCGAATCTCCACTTGATATTATTGGTTAATACAATAAATATTTACAATTTTTGGGTAGATTATTTTCATCAAAATCGGAAATATTCTTTACATCTCCATTTGGTAATTCTATTTTATCATAATATGTAGTTACTCCTGTTCCTTTAAATTGGTACAAGTTTTTATATTTTGCACTCTCTTTATTTTTGCAATACCATCTTATAATATCATAAACTCTACTAACAAAGTTACTTTCTATACTACTCATAGTTTTAAACTGATTTCACTCACAAAATTCTCACTTCCAAACACTTCATCAAGCACCTAACAAGATGCACATTTTTATCAGAAATCTGAAAAAATATGCTTCCATTTTCGGTTAATAAATCTTTTGCTACTAATAGTCTATCACGTATGTAGATTAGGTAAGAATGTATGCCATATTCCCACGTATCTCGAAAGGCTTTTATCTGTTCGGGTTCGTGAGTAATGTGTTCGTCTTTTCCGTCTGTTACGTTTTTGTCGCCTATTTTTTCTGCCAATTAGAATTAAATTTGATACCATACGGAGGGTCAAAATATATCATTTGCACCTTTTCTGTCATATTTTCTTTTTGCAACAAGGAATTCATCACATATAAGGAGTCGCCAAGTATCATTCTATTTCGCCAATCTGCTGCGTGTTCATAATAGTTCAAAGGTCTTTTTAGAGTTTCCTTCAAGGCATCAGTATTGGCATCAGGCGTATTGGCAAAAAGATTTTGCACCAAATTTTGTGCATTATCTTTATAGTTGTAAAACTTATCTATGATATTTTGCGGGCTAATTTCCTCTTTTACATACACAGATTTAGTTTCTACTATTGTTGGTTCGTCTGTTTTGGTCAGCCAAACCAAATGTGGCGTAATGCTACGGTCTATTTGGTCTTGATATTTTCCGTTTGGATAATCTTGCTTTTCATTGCCTTCCTCTTGTTCAGTCGGCAATGCAGCACGTTTATCCGTTGTGTGGTCTGTATGGTCTATAATTTGTTGTGGTTTCATAGCTTGTTTTTTGTAATGTAGTTGCGGACTTTTAGTAGAATGTTATTAAGCTAAGAAAGTAATCTATTAAATTTGCAATCATTTGTTTATCAAGTAGTTATAAATTTAATTTGTCCCGTTAGGGACTACATATTGGTAGAAAATGCACACCCAAGAAAATTTATGCACCGTAGGTGCTATACTTTTTCACTCGTTTAGCACCTACGGTGCATAAATTTGTTAAGATGTGCTATTTTCTACCAATATACAGCCCCTAACAGGGCAAAAACGGCATTTTTAAATTCTTTCTTAGCTTAGGCAGCCCCGCTTAATAGCATTGGCTTTTAGTCCGCAGTATGTCTGCACAGACTGAAGTCTATGCTACATTAATTTTGTTTGTATAATTACTTTAATATTTTTCATTATTCTGAAAATATCAAAAATTTCTTGTGTTGATGCGTTGTAATCTTTACTTATACAATATTCACTTCCGTTAAGAACAATAAAATTCCAAATCAATCCCACAATATACAAGCCATAAATAGGATTTTCTATTCCGTTTTTGTGTGCTTTGTTATGTTCTTTATTTTGTTCTCTTGCCACCAACATCGCAGCTAATGCTTGCCCATCAGGATTTCCTTCGTTATCTACACTTCTTTTGTATTCGTGCATACAGAAAAAAGGCAAGTCTGGTTCTCTTATCCCTGTTGCTATCACCCCATCAACAATTCCAGAAAGGTCATAGTTTCCGACAATTCCCTGCATATTTCGTTCTAAAAAGTAACCAAATTCATCGGTATCTATTCCTGCCAATATAATCAATGGGCTGATAAACTTGTTTTCTAATTCTGTTTCATTCCACGCTTTGCCACCTTTTTCTACTCTATTTCTAAGCATTTCCAAATGTTGTTTTTCAAACTCAGAAATGTCGGCAGTCATTTGTTCCCATTCTTGCATAATAGGAGATTTCCAAACTTGTTTTAGTTCAAATGCTTTTTCAAGTTTGGTCAATGTCCATTTACTAAAAGTTGATTTTTCCATAGTTTTGTTGTGTTATTTTTTGGGTAGTGTTACAGAATGTATGCTGTAATAATTGGTTAATTCATTGAAAAAACGCAATAAAGACATAACTTTGTAGAATGTCTAAAGTTCTAACA
>JAYTNF010000103.1:0-49444 GCA_043748455.1 Cytophagales bacterium | reverse complement strand
CCATTAAGTCAGATTCTTCGCAAGCTCAGAATGACAAATCTAAAATGTAAGTTTCATAATTCATAATTATTTACAATGTTTGTTGCTATTCTTCGTATTTTTCGTTTTTTTTGGGACATTCGTAAAACAGGATTTTACGAAATTAACACACTATGTTTTTACCAACCAGAAAACAAACAGTTTAATTTTCGGAGTATTGTTTATTTAGATGCAGATTTTTATAATTTTGTGCCAGATATTAGTAAAATTCATACAGATGATGACGCAGATTTCTATGAATTTTATTACCAATCTTATCAGCAACATATTCAAAAGATTCATCTTTTTTTGCAACACATGAATCAAGGCACTTCTTTTTGGGGAAATCTTTTGGTTATTCCCATATTAGTTGCTATGAATATTCATGTTTTAATTGATATATATTCTTGGATAATAGAGGGAATTATACCTGATTTTGCGACTGATTTCTATACATTTTTAGACACAGGAAAACCTTCAAAAGAATTATTAAAACTACTTTTTGACCTTTTAACCTTAGTTGGTGCATTTTCTATTCGTGATTTTCTAATGAAAATAGCCGTAAAATTGGTTATTAGATTAGGAATGTTTAGTGTAAAAATCTATAAAAAACGGAGAACTAAGAAGTAATGATAAAAATAATATTTTGATAACAACCCAAAATTCAAGGTTACACTGTCTAAATAAATCTAATTCATAACCATCTTCCCTGCCGTATTCACAAAAAAAGTTTCACCATATTTCACAACACTTGCCTGTCCTTTGTAAAAAGATTCAGCAGCATCAAATTGAGGTGAAATCACCAATTCGCCTTTTGTATTGATAAAACCCCACTTTTCATCAATCCGAATTGCAGCCATGTTTTCATTAAAAGGCTTAATTTCATCATATTGCGGTACTGAAATTATTTGCCCTTTGGTATTGATAATACCAAATTTTCCCGATTTCTGCACATAGCCAAAACCATTAACAAATGGCGTTACAGACTCAAACTGTGTTGGAATAATTAGCACACCTTTGGAATTTATGTAACCAATTTTTCCGTTTTTTTGTACCTTGGCAACCTCTACATTTTTTGCGAAACTATCTACAAAATCAAATATCGGTTTTACAACCACCACACCTTGATTATCTACAAAACCCCATAAATTATTTATAGTTAGGGTTGCTAATCCATTTTGCAAATAACCAACATCATCAAATTGTGGCTCTGTAACAATTTTTTGAGTTTTAGCACTGAAAAAACCCCATTTTCCATTCAATTTTATGCCTGATAAACCTTCTGAGAAAGCATAAACTTTTTCAAATTGTGGTTTTATAACTTGCTTATTATTAGGTGTAATAAAAGTCCATTTTTCGCTAATTTTTACCGCCGCTAAACCTTCATAAAAATCATAAGCATCGTCAAAATTAGCAGCAATAACTTGTCCACTACTATGTACAAAACCATATTTATTGTCTTTTCTATAACGTGCAATAGTAGGAAAATTACCAGAAGAATTAGCCGAAATGTCAAATAATTCGTCAAATTGTGGAGTTAAGATTACTTTTAATTCTTTGTTCAATAAGCCCCATTTTCCATCTTTACGTATGTATGCAATATCAGGTGCAAAACGGTTAATATCGTCATATTCAGGTAGTAATATTTTAGTTTTTGTACCAAAACTTGCTAATCCTACTTTGTTATTTTTATTAATAAGCACAAATTCTTTATCAAAATTATCAATATGTGTGTAGCTTGATTCTAATAATACTTTACCTTTTATATCTAATAAACCAAATAAATTATTTTCTTTTACCTTAATATAATTTGGCATAATATACTGAAAATCAACATATTGTGGCTTTATTATTATTTTGCCTTGTTGATTAATAAAGCCCCATTTTCCATTTTCTTTTACTGCTGCTAAACCACTTTCGCTAAATGTTTGAATATCCTCAAATTGAGCAATAATTATTTCTTTTCCTTTATCGTCAATAACTCCCCAACGACCATTTTTTTCATAATCTACTAAACCATCTTTGCCAAAATTTTTGCTAAAATCTTTAATTTTCTCATAACTTGGTGGCGTAATAATTTTTCCATTTTTTTCGGCAATTCCCCACAAATTATTTTGATGAATTAGCACTGTTGTTGAATCAAAATCAATGATTTCATCATATATATCTGGTATCGTAATTACTCCATTTCCATTGGCTAAACTTTTTTTAGTGTCCTTAGCAAGTCTAATGTAATTTTTGCTAAAAAAATCAACTTTTGTATAACTTGGCTCTAAAATAATTATGCCTTTATTAGTAATAACACCCATTAAATTTTCTTTTTTTACCCTTGCTAACCCTTGTTCAAAATCAAATTTTTCAGTAAATTGAGGTTTAAGTAAAACCTTTCCATTTTTATCAGCCAAACCCCACAAAGTACCTTTTCTTATCCATGCAACACCATTTTCTATATCAGGCAACCAATTATTATCAAACCAATCTGTATTAGGCAATAATTTCCCTTTTCTATCCACAAAACCATATTGATTATTTTTTTTAGTATAGATAGTATTGCCATTCGTGGAAATAAAAAACTCGTAGCCTGACGTAAGAGTATCACCGTTAAGATTTACAACCGCAAAATCATTATTTAATTCCACCAACGCAACACTATCCTCAAATGCTGAGGGATTGCCATAAATAAAATCTGAAAATTGTTTACCTTGCTTATCTATCAATGCAAATTTTCCATTCTTATAAACCCATGCTCTATCCCCGCCACCAAAACCAAAATAACTAATTAATTTATCACTTTGTAATAATGCACTTTTAGCTTTATCTTCGCTAATTCGTGCTTTTGCCTCACTTTCTATTGACTTTTTTAGGCTCAAAATAGCTGTTTCTCTGGCTTTTTGTGCCAACATTAAGTTTAGATTAGCTTTTTCTTCATTGATTTTGGCTTGTTCTAGATTTTGTAAAGCAATTTTTCGTTGTGCTTCTGTTGCATTTTTTTGTGCCTTTACTTCTCTAAATGCAGCTTCTGCTTTCATTCTTTCTATTTCTGCTTCTTGGGCATTTATTTTTGCAATGGCTGCATTTTGTTCTGCTTCCACCTTTTCTTTTGCCGCCTCTTTTGCATTTTTATTTGAAATGCCAATTTGTTTTACCACTTCTTGTTTAGTAAAATAAGCATCTGCATAACCAAAAATTGCAACTCCTGCTAATAATAAAGCTCCAAATAAAAAATATCGTTGTCTTTTTGCAGACCTTTTCTGTAAAATAATGGCTTTTTCTAAGGCTTCTATCTTTTCTCTTTCTAGTTTTTCCTCACGTTCTTTTTGCTGCTTTTCCTTTTCTAAACGACCAAACCAAGCCAATTCACCTGCACCAATATAAGCACGCAAAGCCTGCGTGGGCGAAGGTTTTTTTCGCAATTTTTCTGTTTCTTCAATCCATGCTTTGGCTGCCAATAAAGATTCTCCTTGTAATAATAAATCTGGACTGCGATTTTTTTCTAACCAATCATTCGATTTTTGTGTATATTTGGTGTGTAAATGAATGTACTCTCTGTCTGAATTTAGCGTATTTATGAGTTCAAAAAAGGCTTTTTCAAAATCTTTTTTCCTAAAATCTATCCACTGAACTTTTGCCAATGCAGGATATATATCTAAGGCTTCTATGTGTTGTAAGCCACTCGGATTTAAGACAGTAACTACTCTTTTATTCAATTTTGCAGCATAACTTACTTCGGCTTGACAAAAGGGAGATTCCAAAGATTTATCTGAAATGATGAACAGAAAATTATCAGAGTTTTCAATACCTTTATTAATTTCTTTTTGAAAATCTGCTCCTGTTGCAATACTTTCTTGGTCAAACCATGTTGATTTGCCCAATAATTGCAGTTCATTATTCAATTTTCGGGCAAAATCTCCGTCTGTGCGTGAATAAGACACAAAAACTTCACTACTCAACTGTCCAATTTTTGCTACACTTTCTGCAATAAAAATTTTGTGCAACCGAGTTGGCTGGTGTTGTGTTTTGTTTTTGCCTGTTGCTAAAAAAGTTTGGGCATTTTGCAAATTATAACCTTGTAATAGAAAAGCACTATTTTTATGATTTCGTTGCCACTTTAAAGCCTGTGTTAAAAATACTTTATGTTGATTATGATAGGCTGCATCACTCTGAATTTCTTTCAATAACTCACTAATATCTTTCTCAAAATCTGATAATTCTTGTCTAACTAATTTCTTATTTTGGTTGTTATCTATAAAATTAATAGCATGTAAGTTTTTAATCTCTTTTGGCAATTTTTCTGATTCAATTTCTTCCATGAGCAATGGAATAATTCGTTTTTTCCACAAAGCTGCATATTCTAATTCCTTTAAACATTGTGGCGAATTGATAGCAGCAGTTGAGATAAAAAACAGAAAATTATCGGCTTGTTCTATACCTTGTGAAATTGATTTTTCGGTGTCTTCGCCTTTTTGTATGTCTGTGTGATATTGCCAAGTTGTGATAGCATGTTTGGCAAGCACCGACCTAACTATTTGTTCTTGTGGCGTAATAATTATTTTTTCATCTTTATTTTCTTCAACTCTCTTATTATTTGCAGCACAAATAAAGACATCTGTCATCAAGTTATTTGCATTTTTCTTAGTTTCACAAATAAAAGTTGCGTGCAAATCTGATGGTTCGCAAGGTGCTTGTATCGGTGCTTTAAATTCTGTAAGCAACCACTTTTCTGCTTCTTGACGTTCTCGTCCTACCAATAAATACTGTGTAATTTGCTGATTTCTCTCCCATTCTAAGGCATGATACAATAATTCTGTATGTTTTACAACATATTCCTTGTGCTGTTCGAGCAATATTACTAAACTTTTAAAACCCTTTTCAAACTCCTCCACTTCAATAGCTTTATGCCAAGAAATTTCATTTTCGGGCAAAATTTCTCTGCTGTAAATCCAATTTATTTTAGCAATTAATGGGTGTAACTTCTCAAAATCAAAACCATCATAATGCAAAATGGGAATAATTCTTTTATTATGTTTTACTGCCAATTCAACTTCCAAACGACAATATGGCGAAGCAACAGAATGAGGTGCAATAATAAAAATAAAATTGTGTGCTTTTTCTATCCCATCATCAATTTGATTTTGATAATCAACGCCAATTGGAATATCATTTTGGTCAAACCACACAGAATAACCATCTGCAACTAACCTATTGTAAAGTTTGGTTGCAAATACTTTGGATTCTCTTCTGCCATATGAAATAAAAACATCTGTAAAGTTTTGCATAAAAGCATCGCTATTTAGGTTTGCAAATTCCTTTTGCAAATCACATTTGCAAACTATGAAATATTGCATTAATTGCAAAATATTTCTGACAACAAACTATTTTTATTGTCTATTAAACTATTTTGTATGCAAAATATTAACAAAAAGTAATGTTACTTGTTTTTTTTTGAATAATATTTTTTAAATAAAAAAATAGTTATACATTTGTAATCCAAATTTAAAGAACACAAGATATTATGAAAAGGACATTCCAACCTTCGAACAGAAAAAGAAGAAATAAACATGGCTACCGTACTCGTATGGAAACCGCAAACGGTAGGAGAGTTATCGCAAATCGTAGAGCAAAAGGAAGATGGAAATTAACAGTTTCTGACGAGAAAAAACACAAAAAAGCATAATTTTATTGTGTCAAACCTTGTGTCAAATACTAAATTCCCCAAATCCGAAAGACTTTGTAGTAACAAAATTATTCAGGAGCTTTTTATGCAACGCAAAGATAGCGAAAATAAAAGCTCCTCTTTTTTGTTTCCTTTTAAAATTACAGCAATAATTCCTCTTAAAACACTTATTCAAGCCACTGAGGAAGTTGTTATCTTGCCTATTAAATATCCACAAGTTGTAATTTCTGTTTCAAAGAAGAATTTTAAACGTGCTGTTGATAGAAACCGAATCAAACGCCAAATTAGAGAAATTTATCGTTTGTCTAAATCCAATCTTTTTGCAAATTTGCCCCAAAGTAAAATTCCTACTGCTTTTGCCATTGTCTTTGTTGCCAAAGAACACCAATTATATGAATTTATGACAAAAAGATTTGAAAAAGCTGCTAAAATGATTTTGAGTGATAAATAATTTGTTGATAATCAAAGCACAGAATTAAGTCTATATTACAGATAAAGTTAGACAATATTTATTTTTTCTACTAACGAAGTTTTTTATCTTTGCATAAAACGACAAGACTATGAAAATCCCAAGTTCTTATAGATATTATAAGTTAGAAGACTTAGAAAAGATTTGCGAAATAAATAACGAAACGGTTGCAAAACTCCTAACAGATGTAGAGCCAATTGAACCTTCGGAAGTGCTAAAAATAGTTTTGGAACGAAATTTACAAATTCCTCTAACTAATGAAAAAGCAAAATCAGAGTTTGTAGTTGCACCTATTTTATCAGAAATGTGGTTTATCAATCAAAGGTTTAAGCCTTTGTCTGGATTAACTTTTAACATTGAAGCATCAAAAGGCTTAAAAGGAGTAGCTGATTTCTTAATTTCTGCTAAACCCAATTCTTCGGGTTTGCATAGTCCTATTTTTTGCATATTTGAGGCAAAAAATGATGCTATCGAGGATTGGTATGGACAATGTGGTGCGGAAATGTATGCAGCCCGAATTTTTAATGAAAGAGAAGGAAACGATATTAAAATTATTTATGGGGCTGTTACGAATGGTTTTACTTGGCAATTTTTGAAATTGGAAGGACAAACTTTATTCATAGATTCGCAAAGATACGGAACTGCAAATTTACCGCAACTTTTAGGGGCAATTCAGAAAATTTATAATTTTTATAAGTAATGTGATTAAACTGATATTTGTATTTTTGTAAGTTAATTGATAGTATTGCAGAAAAGGAATAGCAAAAAAGACATCTATGTATAACGATAACAGAGTTTTATTTATACAATCTTATTTAGAAAGAATTGTTAAGCAATTAGATTTAGTCGAATTTCTAAAAAAGAAACAAACACTTAATCAGGAAAAAGCAGAAGAAAAAGCATTAAATACAGCTTTTGAAATTTTTGCTATGTCTGTTATTTTAGATAAAAGTATTGATGAAATTTATATTACAGCAGCCATTATTGATGATAGCGATGGTGGATTAGATGGAATTTATTTTAGTGAAGATAATGGTAAGCCTAAAATGCAAGTTTTTCAATGTAAAAACTCAAAAAAATTTGGACAAGCTAATTTAAGTCAAAATGCGTTAGAGAAATTTAAAAATGATTTTGATAGTATTTTTGTTAAAGGAACTAAAAAAAATGCAATAGGTTTAAAACATAAAATCAAAGAATATGACAGCATTACAGCAACTAAAATAATTCCACCTTGTTTATATTTTGCGTTTAATGGCGATAAAAGTAGCCCAGAAAATTCACGTTTATTTCAAGAGTTTCACAAATCTAATGAATTTGAAATTTGGGATATTCACGATTTATTTAATCGTATCTATGATTTTATAAAATTAGAGTATAAACGCAAAAAGATAGAATTTGCTTTTAAACCAGCACCTTCAAATATTACCGCCAAATCAGACACACAAGCCATTATTAGTTTTGCTGTTTTAAATGTGAAAGCCTTGCTTTTTCGTTTGAAAGCCTTAGAATTGTGCGAATTATTTGAATTGGAAAAAGCAACAAATGGAACTATTGAAAAGATTTTTGCCGAAAATATTAGGGGTTTTCTTGGCAAAGACAATAGCACCAATGAAAAAATTGCACAAACCTTAGCATCTGAAACGCAGTCAGTTTATTTTCCTTTTCTTAATAATGGTTTGACTATTGTGTGCCAACGGTTTACTGTTCCACAAGCCACACAATTAGGAAAATACGTGATTCCTTGCGAAAATCCTGTGATTGTCAATGGTTTACAAACTTCTTATTTGGTTTATCAACAATATTTGAAAGACAAAGAAAGTTTGGAAGATGTTTATTTGACAGTAAAACTTTATGAAACACAAGACCAAGAATTGATAGATTTGATTACTGATGCTACAAATACCCAAAGTGCAATTTGGTTTAAAGACAAATTAAGCAACAAAAAATTTAATGTCTATACCAAAGAGTTTTTTGCAAATAAAGGTATTGGTTATTTGACAAAACAAGGTGAAACTTTTACGAATACAGATTTTAAACACCAAATTAGTAGTGAATATTTATTGATTTTGTGGTATAAAATATTTTTTGGAATTTCCATTTTAGATTCCAAAGAGGAAATACTAAAATACATATTTGCAGCTACAAATAACAATAATCATTTATTACACAAAATATTTAGTGGAGATATTAATTCGCCAATTTATAGCCAACTCTACTTCACTTATTTTGTAAGTATTGTAGAAACAGATTCTTTTATACCTACTTTTAGTAGAAAAGATAATTTTGATATTCTTGTAGCTAATTCTTTATTCAATCAAAAAGCTATTACATTACAAGATATAAAGAAAAGACAAAAAGAAATAGCAGAAATAGCAGATACTATTTATAAGTCTAAATGGAAGAAGGGATTTTTAAATGCCTTATTTAACAAAATAAGCACAGAGTTTTCTGTAAGTTTAGATGAAAATATATTTGAATATGGATTTGAAACTTATCAAGAACAAGAAATTATAGATAAAATTAGCAACTTATACATAGATGTTAGTTTATTGAAAATTGAATAAATCGTAAAATATTTTTTAAAATTGGTGTAAAGATGTCATCTTGCGAAATGTCGCACCATTCAAAAGATGACATCTTTACACCAATTTTAAAAAGCCATAAACACAAAACTCATATAATGGAAACCTCAATTCAACAAAAAGTAAACACTTGGTTATCAGGCAATTATGACGAAGAAACCAAAGCAGCCATTCGCAACAGTTCTGAAAAAGAATTGGTCGATGCTTTCTACAAAGATTTAGAATTTGGCACAGGTGGCTTGCGAGGCATCATGGGCGTAGGCACAAACCGTATGAACCGTTATACGATTGGTGCAGCAACGCAAGGCTTGGCAAATTATTTGAAAAAAAGTTTTCCAACCGAAACTATTAAGGTTGCCATTGCCCACGACTGCCGAAATAATAGCCCTGAATTTGCCCGAATTGTAGCAGATGTGTTCTCTGCAAACGGAATTTTTGTGTATTTTTTCAAAGAATTGCGACCAACTCCCGAACTTTCTTTTACTATTCGTCATTTGGGTTGCAAAAGTGGTGTGGTGCTTACTGCCTCGCACAATCCGAAGGAATACAACGGTTACAAAGCATATTGGGTAGATGGTGCACAGGTTACGCCGCCGCATGACGAAAACGTAATTGCAGAAGTAAATGCCATAAAAACCTTAGCAGACATTAAATTTGAGAGAATGGAAGGCAATATTGCTTATTTAGGCGAAGAAATCGATGCTATTTATTTAGATAGAATTTGTGAATTGTCGGTTTCGAAAGGAGCTATTAGCAGACAATCACACATTAAAATTGTGTATTCTTCAATTCATGGCACAGGAATTACACTTGTTCCTAAATTGTTGAAAAAAATGGGCTTCACTAATGTTTTTGTAGTTGAGGAACAAGCAACGCCAGATGGAAATTTCCCAACAGTGGTTTATCCAAATCCCGAAGAAAAAGAGGCTATGACTTTGGCACTTCGCAAGGCAAAAGAAATTGATGCAGATATTGTTATGGCAACTGACCCAGATGCAGACAGAGTGGGAATTGGCGTAAAAAATGACAAGGGAGAATGGATTTTGTTGAACGGAAACCAAACAGGTGCTTTGTTGATTGGTTATATGATTCAGGCGTGGAAAAATGCAGGCAAAATTGACGGAAAGCAAAATGTCATTAAAACCATTGTTACAACCGAACTTATCGACAAAATTGCAGCCGAAAATGGCGTAAAATGTTATAATACTTTGACAGGTTTCAAATATATTTCCTCTTTAATTCGTGAATTGGAAGGCAAAGAACAATTTATTGCAGGTGGCGAAGAAAGTTATGGTTATATGATTGGTGATTTTGTACGTGATAAAGATGCTGTTGCTTCTTGCGGATTAATTTCTGAAATGGTTGCTTACGCAAAAGATAAAGGTATGACTTTGTATGAAATGTTGTTAGATATTTATGTGCAGTACGGTTTTTACCTCGAACATTTAATTTCTATTACCAAAAAAGGCAAAGATGGTGCAGAGGAAATCAAAGCCATGATGAAAAACTGGCGTGAAAATCCTCCGCTAACTATTAATAATAGCAAAGTTACAAGATTATTAGATTATGAATTATTGGTAGAAACTGATTTTATCAGAAATACAAAAACGCCAATTTTACAGCCTAAATCTGATGTTTTGCAATTTTATACTGCCGATGGTTGCAAAATTTCTGCAAGACCTTCGGGAACAGAGCCAAAAATTAAGTTTTATTTTAGTGTAAATACAACTTTGAAATCTAAGGCAGATTATGACAAAACAGAAGTTGTTTTGCGTGCCAAAATTGATGAGATTTGTAAGGATTTGAACTTGGTATAATTTTAAAAACAACCATCAGTAGGGCAAAAAAGCCACTGCCGATGGTTGTTTTTTATTATTTAAAAATTATAAATTTTCGCAATCAGCATAAATTTTCTGCATCTCCAAACGTATGGCAACCGTTGGCAAATAAATAAAATCATTACTTGTTTCTATTTTTGTTTCAGACCATTCTGTTGGACTAAACCGTTGATAATGAACTAAATAGTTTTTGTCCTGCTCGACAATAATATATTCTTGTAAACTCTCCAAAGATTTATATTCCCGCAATTTATCCACATAATCTGTTTGCACTGAACTTGGTGAAACCACCTCGAAAATAATAACAGGATTCATTATTTCTTGATTTTCTGTAAAAATCAATTTTTTGGGCGTAACAGCAACATCTGGAATGCGGATTTTTTCTTTTCCGCTAATAATAATAGAGATATGTATTGTATTTCCATAAACTCTGAATAAACTTTTATCCAAATTTTCATACAATTTTTGTTGAATATTTGTAATAATTTGGTGGTGTTTGTAAGTTGCCATTTGCGAATAAATTTGTATGTCTTCTTGGTTTAAGAGTTTGACGAGAATTTCGTCCTCAATAATTTGTCCGTTGTGTTTCCACACAATAGCACCATCGTCATATTCAAAATGACTACCCGCAAATTCACAAATTTTATCGTACTCCGCTTTTGTATAAACTGTTGCTGTGCTTATCATACAATATTTATTTTAATAGCCAAATGGTAATTTTTTGGTATTTTTACTTATTTTATCTTCAAAACATTTCCCAAATCTGCATTGCCACGCATAGCTTCTGTAAGTGGTGCTGTAAGTCGCAAAACTGTTTTAGTGTAATCTATTTCGGCTTTTTTATTGCTAAATTTCTTTATTTTCCCGTTCACTTTTATCACACAAATATATGATGCACCTTGCAATAAAGTTTGTAACTTTTCATTCTTGTCTAAATTCGCATTTCCTTTCAAAACCTCGCTAATATTGTTAAAATAATAGGAATTTTGTCTTTCAAAAATATTTTTAGTCAAACTATATACAGGTTTTTCTATGGTAGATTTGCCATTCTCATCTTTGTTTAGTTCTGAAATTGCATTATTTAGTGCTTCCATTCCTGAAAAATTAAACATTACACCAAAAATATAATCAGTTTTATTTACGCTATCTTTTGCTTGACTAATTCCTGGCATGTTGTTAAAACGCATCACACTTTTTGCAAAAGTAGAATCAATCGTAAAATTTAGGTTTTTGGCTGCCTCATTGTCTTTATTTTGTTGCATTTTATAGGCAAGTTCCAGAGTTTGTTTGCTTTGGCTCATATCAAGCAGCAATCTATAAGTTCCAGAACCGTCTTTGTTTAAGTCTATTTCTTCTCGTAATTCAAAACATGAGCTTAAAAAAATAGAGCAAAAAATTGTAATTGTAATGATGTAGGATTTTAACATGGGAATGGGAATGTGTGGTGAAATAGTAGTAACCATTTAGATATTGGCTTTTATACGTTGTCAATGGTGCTTTTTTGCACCTTGACAAACGTATAAAAGTTTAGTATAATGATAAAATTACGATTATCAAGGTGTAAAAAGCACCATTGACAACGTATAAAAGTAAATTAATCTCTTAATTTAGCAAGTAATCTTAAAAATTCAAGGTATAACCAAATTAGCGTAACAATTAAGCCAAAAGCTGCATACCATTCCAAAAATTTAGGAGCTTTTTCTTCTGCACCACTTTCTATAAAGTCAAAATCCATGACCAAATTTAAGGCTGCAATCACAACTACAAATAAGCTAAAACCAATACCAATGATACCACTTTCGTGAATGTATGGAATTCTTATCCCCATAAAACTTAATCCAAACTGAATTAAATAGACAAAAGCAATGCCCATAGTTGCAGAACCTACAATAAGTTTGAAGTTTTCAGTAGCTTTGATAATACCTGTTTTATAAAGCAACAGCAAAGCACCTAATGTGGTCATTGTCAATAAAACAGCTTGTAAAACAATGCCTGGGTACATTGAGTCATAGATTGCAGATAAACCGCCAAGTGCCAAACCTTCTGCAATAGCATAGATTGGTGCAGTAATAAATGCCCATTCTTTTTTGAAAATTGTAACAAGTCCAACAATAAAGCCAATACCAAAACCGCCAACTACCCAAGGATAGACCACCGCAGTATCATTTGCAGTCAAAAACAAGTTCCATGTCCAAACAGCTGAACACACAACAAGCAATAGCAAAATGCCAATTTTATTAACAGTGCCATTAATTGTCATAACATCAGTCATGTCTGATGATTTGCTGTACTTTGAGAAAGTATCCTCACCCAAAGCAGGATTTGATGATTTAAAAAGTGCCATAGTAATTTCTTTATTAAAAGGTTTTTATTTAAAAGTTTATTTAAAATTATAGTAGTTTAAACGTATAAACTATACACAAAGATATTAATTTTATTTATTTTTTCAAAAAACGTATAGATAGGATTTTTTTATTTCTTTCATTACCTTTGTTTCAAAAATAAAATATAACTTGCTTGTAAATAGGCGGTTACTTTTCCTAATTTTAGCAATCAACTAATGAAGAAAGAAATTTCATTCACCAACGAAACTTATTTAATACAACAAATTCAAGAAGGAAGTCAAAAAGCATTGCAATATCTATATAAGTTGCATTATGGAATGATTGAAAATTTGATACGTAAAAATAATGGTTCGGACGAAGACGCACAAGAGATTTATCAAGAAGCCATGTTAGTGGTTTATGACAAATTACAAAAACCTGATTTTAAGTTATCTTGTTCGTTAAAAACATATATTTATTCCGTTTGTCGCAATATGTGGATGTATCAGTTGCGAAAAACAGAGCAAAATCAAGCCAGATTTAGTGATTTTGAACAGTTTATACCCGTAGAAGAAGATGTTATAGCAGGTGAAAATCCTGAATATGAAGCAATACTTGGAGAAGTAATGAACTTGATAGACGATAAATGTAGGCAATTATTAGAATTATTTTATTATCATAGTTTGTCTTTGGAAATTATTGCTGAAAAATTGGGCTATAACAATTCGAATACTGCAAAGAGTAAAAAGAATAAATGTATGGACAAAGCAAGAGAAAAAGCAAAAGAATTGGTAGATAAGTTTCATAGAGAATAGTTCAAAATAATTATGAATTATGAATTATGAATTATTTTAATGCTATTATTCAAATAATTAAAAAATAAAATTAAACCTTTTTCATTCTCAAATATCATATTAAGGAAGTTTGCAAAAACTCTTATTTTAAGAAATAGTTTAACAAAACTTTAAACAAGAAACCTTAAAACGACTATTTATATGAAAATGATTTGGAAAAATGCCCGAAAAATGTTAGCTGTTACAGCAATATTTGGTTTAGTATTAACAGGTTGTAAAAAAGATGATTCTTTATTTGATTCAGAATGTGCTGATGATGATAACAAAGTTGCAACCATAGAAGATGACAATAGTTTAGCATCTGATTTTTTAGCAACAGAAGGTCTTGGTGGAAGAACAGAAGGTACAGAAGGAAATAAATTTTTAGGTGTTGCAACAGTAACTCTTGACCCAATAATAAGACTTTTTACAATAGATTTTGGGACAACAAATGTTGTTTGCACAGATGGTAGAAACAGACGAGGCAAAATATATATCAAATTAGAGTTAAGAAGACCAGAAGATTTACCTTATAATGGTGCTTATTTCTTTACATACGAAGATTATTTTGTCAATGATAATAAAGTGGAAGGTACACGCAGAGAAAGAGTGATGCCTTTGAGTGTAACAAGTAAACAAACAGAAATTACAGTAACAAATCGTAAAGTTACTTTTACAGATGGCACAACATTGCTTCGCAATGTAAATCATGTAAGAGTGGCAACAAAAGTAACTGGTGGTATGGAATATGCAACAACGGGAAGTGCAAGTGGTACAAACCGTAGAGGCAGAAATTATACAACAACAATATTGACGCCAATTATTTCAAAAACATTGTGTAACAATTATTTGTTTCCTGTAAAAGGCACAATGAACTTAGGTGTAAATGGTGATGATACCAAATTTTTATTAGATTTTGGTGATGGTAGTTGCGACAGAACATTTGTCGTAAGCTATAATGGCAAAACTAGAACTATTACAAGGTAACAAATCGTTATAACATAGTAAAGTTTTAGTATTGCAAGTAATTGTAAGAATATATAGTAAATATATAGCTTTTACAATACATGATTTTTTGATACTAAAACTTTAACTATTATGTTAAATTCAGAACATCTGACAGAAACTATTGATGCTTATTTGAATGGCACAATGTCTGTTGAGGATATAAATATTTTTGAAAATGCTTTAACAGAACAGCCTGAACTGAAACACGCAATGGCTGCACAAAAACTTATTCGTTTTGGTTTAAAACAAAGCGGAAAAGTGGCAACAAAAAACCTTTTCAAGCAGTTTCATGCCGAAATGCTTGAAGAAGAACAAGCAAATGAAATGGCAAATGGACAAAACTATTTGCAAGAAAATTCTACACAAGAAAACTCTACAAAAGTTGTAGTTTTTGATAACCGTCGCCGTTATACGATAATTTCTATTGCTGCCTCAGTTATTTTGTGTTTAGGTGTTGGGCTTGCAGTATTTTTTAATAATCATAAAGAAGCTCAAAATATTGCTGAAAATCAACAAGTTACAAAAATAGAATATATTGAGCAAAATTCTGATGCACAAGGTTTTGCACCTCTCACGAGTACAGGTAAAGATTACAAAACCTTGATTTTGATGAAAACAGATACATACGATAAACCACATTATGAGTTTATTCACAGAGATACCATTACACTGTTTTCAAATTCCTTAAATCCACAAAAAGATAATTTACAACTGATTTTTGATAACCAAACAAATGTTTACAAACTTAGTATTAATGCTAAAGTTTATGAAATAGAGCAGGGTTTTAAGGGGATAAAAGAATTGAAATAGGTTTTGGTTATATTTATGAAGTATTTATTTTTTATAAATTAGTACAACAAAAAAAGATGGCATTATATATAATGTCATCTTTTTCTGTTTTACTATTTTATATGTACCAATTAAGCTACACCAATACCAATTCTTTTGTAACTTGCAACTGTCATTCCTTTGTGTGTTGCATCTAAATATTGTGTTACAGTTAATTTTGGGTCTTTAATAAATTCTTGATTCAACAAAGTATAATCTTTATAGAATTTTGCTAATTTACCCATTGCAATTTTTTCAAGCATATTTTCTGGTTTGCCTTCTGCTCTTGCTTGTTCTTTGCCAACTTCAATTTCTCTATTAATCAAATCAGTAGAAACACCATCTTTATCCAAAGCAATAGGACGCATAGCTGCAATTTGCATAGCAACATCTTTACCTGCAATTTCGCTATTTCCACCTGCATTTTTCAATACAACTAAAACGCCAATTTTTGCACCATGTTGGTAAGAAATAACTTTTTCGCCTGTTACAACTTCATAAGAAGAAACTTCTATTTTTTCGCCAATTTTGCCCATCATATCTGACAAATGTTCTGCAACTGTTCTGCTATCAAGTGTCAATGTCAATAATGTAGCAACATCAGCGGGTTTTTTTGTATATGCTGCTTCAAGAATAGCTTCGCCCAATTTCAAAAAACCTTCTGTTTTAGCTACAAAATCAGTTTCACAATTTAATCCAATTGCTAAACCTTCTGTTTGTGCTTCATTTGTTTTTAAGAAAATAGTACCTTCAGAAGATTCACGGTCTGCACGAGCAGCCGCTATTTTCTGACCTTTTTTACGAAGAATATCGATAGCATTCTCGAAATCTCCATTAGCCTCAGTCAAAGCTTTTTTGCAGTCCATCATGCCTGCACCTGTCATTGTGCGTAATTTGTTTACGTCAGCAGCAGAAATATTCATAAGATTATATGTATAACAAGTTTAACTTGTGTTTGTTATTGATTATTGCTCCTACAATAAAAGATTGTAAAAGAAATTATAAAAGAAAAACTAAGAAAATTTGTAGGCAGAAAACCCACCTACTTGTAATTTATTTGCTTCTGTAAAGTTTAAAAGCAACGTCTTTTAATTCATTCATCTCTTTGCGAACTGCCTCTAATTCAGTTACGTTGCGGTCTGCTTTTTTTTGAGATAAGATAGTAGCTTGTTTGCCTTTCAATTCGTGCAATTTAGCTTCCAATACTTTTTTGTCCATGATAGTAAATGTTTTTTGTAATTAGGCTGCAAATTTATTAAACTTTATTGAGAAACTGAAATATTATACAAAAAAAAATAAACTATTTAAAATATTTACTCTTAGGGTAGTAATTATTAAAATTCTTAGGAAAGTCTTTTAATACTTTGAAAAAACCTTTGCTCATGATTATAAATTAAAAAATGTCAGATTCAAGTTTATGGATAAAAGTATTTGCTGTGTCATACGAGATAACCTAATAATAAAAATAGCTATTAGATAGTCTAAACCAACCAATAGCTAAAATTTTAACAAAACAGCATCAAACTAAATTAGTCTTTTTTGCCATCTTTTTTTGCTTGTTTTGCAACTCTTTTTTCTTTTAGAGTTTTTGTAGGCTCTTTCGCCTTTTCTTTTACTGCATTTTTGCCCTTTGCCATGATTGTAGAGATATAAATTTTTAAATTATTAGGATTGTAAATAATAGTCTTGGAATAAAACGATTAACATACAATAAAGTTGCTAAATAAATCTATAAAATCAAAATTTTTTATTCAAATATTTATCAGTAACCATACAAAGACCTAAAATTTTATTAGGTAGCTTGTAAAAATGTACTTGATTTTGTATTAGCTATTTGCAGTGTAAAGCAAGTCCGTCAATCTCACACTTTAATCTGTGAATAATCCGCTAAAATTTCGTCAAAATTTATTCCCCATGCTAAGGGTTTGGGAACTTGCAAAACGGTAAAGCACATCTTTTTAATGATAGATTGGCTTTAAATTTTTCTCAGAATAGTACAAAATTGAGAGAACAATAGGGCAAATTCTGAACTGCTTACTCTTAGGCTACGATACAAATATTGTGAAAACTCCAATTAAAATCTATGTTTTTCAGTAAATTATTGTAATTTTGGCTAAAATTACAATAATTGCAATATGAACCAAATCTTACATCAAGAATTACTTACATTACAACGCAATTTGGCAGACATACAATCGGCGAAAATACAAGTTGAAACGGTTAAAACTGCTGCTCAAAAAGTTGTGGAAAGTGTGCAATTTATTCAACAACAATATGAAACACATCTACCTGATTTATTGCAAAAACTTAGACAAAGCAATGAACAGCAATTTGCAAATTTACAAGCAGAAAATAGCCAAATTATTTTAGCAACAGTTGAAAATTTAACAAATACAAATACACAAATATCAACAAAATATAGCCTACAATATGAACAAATACAAAGTTATTTAGTTCAATATGAATCTGTTATCAAACTTATTAGCGAATTAGAAAGGACAATTAGTCAAGTAGATTTTCCTGAGAGATTAGAGAAATTAGAAAATGTTATAAGTAATATTCATACAGAAATTAAACAAGATATTGTTGAACTTAAAGAGGTTAAAGCTACTCATGAAGCACATTTAGCAGCAATACAAGAGGCACACCAATATTATTTAACAAATTTTTACCAAAATACTGAGCAAAAATTTTCAACAATAACATCAAATTATGATTTGCAAACCAAAGCCGTTATTCAAGATTTTAAGATTTTAGAACAAGAAACAGAGGTTATTTTTAACCAACAAAAGCAAAATTTTCACATCACTTTACAACAAATAGCCCTACAAACCAATAAAACATTAGATGGAATTGTCCAAACTTTTGATAAATTACTAACTCAAATTGCTGGCATTATTTCACAAATGCACCAAGATTTTAATATACAACAAGCTGATTTACAGGCTTTTGTGGCTTCCTATCAAGGCTTAGTAACTTATACACAAGCCATTGAAAACCGTATTACTGATATTAACTTTCCCCAAAAACTTTTTGTTATTGCCTCTCAACTCACGACCTTAGAAAGCAAAACAGAAGATAATCACACTGAACTCAAAAATATTACTCTCAAACAATTTTCAGACGTAGAAACACGGCTGACAATGAACAAAAAGCAACAAGACACACAACACCAATTACTGGAAAATCAAAATTTGTTATTGCAAAACCAGCAAGAACAAATACAAAGACATTTGCAGCACCAAATGAATGATTTGCATAAAATTCAGGTACAAGAATTGAAAACGCAAACAGATTTTCTACAAAAACAGTTGTCTATACAAGATAAAATGTTGCAATACTTGTTAATTGCTATTGTAAGTTTGGGTATTTTCTCCATTATTCAGTTAGTCTGGTTAGTTTTTAAAAGTTAATTTTATGTTTTTTAGACTATTTTATTCAATAGTATTATTACCTAAAAAAAATATTTTTCTTAGGTTTTTGTTCTTTTTTTTATTTCATTTTTCATGTAATATTTTGTTTGGTTCTGTTACTATTGCCCAACAAAATATTAGTGGTGTTTGGCAAGGTGTGCTTACACAACCTCATGAAACTGAAACCTTATCACACAACTATGCTTTTTGGCTTGATGTAAAGCAATTTAAAAATGCAATTACTGGATTTTGTAGAATAGAAATTGCACGTACTTCAAATTTTGCAATTATACAGTTTCGTGGTAAAATTATTGATTCTCTGGTGTATTTTCAAGAGTTTAAAATTGTAAATAAAATGATTGAGAAAGATGCACATTGGTGCATGATTACAGGAAAACTACTTTTGCACCCTGAGGATAATAGTTTGAGAGGAAGTTGGCAATCTGTGTCGGCGGGTTGTAGTGATGGTGAAATTGTTGTTTTCAAAACCGAAAATACTTTTAATAGCACAAAAGCACAAACCCATCAATATGCGGAATTGGACACAGTTCGTGCAAAATTATCGAGAAATCAAAGTGTAATTGATAAAAAAATTGTCTTAGACAATATTCATTTCGATTTTAGCAAAAGTAGTTTGAAACCTATTTCTCACAAAACCTTAGACGAATTATACGATTTATTAAAGCAATTTCCAAAACTAAAAATCAAAATCAATGGACATACAGATGCTATTGGCGATGATGCACATAATTTAAAATTGTCAATAGATAGGGCAAAAGCAGTTGTTAATTATCTGGTAACTAAGGGAATTGATGCCAAAAGGCTTGCTTCACAAGGGTTTGGCGAGTCAAGACCTTTGGCAGAAAATACAAATGAAATAGGTCGTAATGAAAATCGCAGAGTAGAATTTGAGATTATGGGGCAATAAATATTAGATTTTACACCATTATTTGTCATTCTGAGCTTGCGAAGAATCTGAGTTTTAATATTTCAGATTCTTCGCAGGCTCAGAATGGCAAAATAAAACACTTTTTTTACTGTTGCATCAAAAAAGCCTTAATAAATTCATTCAAATCTCCATCTAAAATATTTTGCACATCACTCCTTTCTACACCTGTGCGTGCATCTTTGACAAGTTTGTAAGGGTGCAAAACATAATTTCGAATTTGCGAACCAAAATCAATTCGTTTTTTTGTGCTTTCTACTTTTGCTTTTTCAGCATTTTTCTTTTCAATTTCTATTTGATAAAGCCTTGATTTAAGCATTTTTAGGGCTTTTTCTTTATTTTGGTTTTGAGACCTTTCTTGCTGACATTCAATAATGATACCCGAAGGAGCATGTTTTAACCTTACTGCGGTTTCTACTTTATTTACATTTTGTCCACCTGCACCACCCGAACGAAAAGTATCCCATTCAACATCTGCCAAATTAATATCAATATCAATACTATCATCAACAACGGGATAGGCAAAGACCGAAGCAAAAGAAGTATGCCTACGTTCATTAGCATCAAAAGGAGAAAGACGTACTAATCTATGAACTCCAATTTCCGCTTGCAAATATCCGTATGCAAATTCGCCTTCAAATTCTAAACTTACAGATTTAATACCTGCACCTTCACCCATTTGTTTGTTGAGTTGATAAACTTTGTAACCGTTTTTTTCGCCCCACAAAATATACATGCGCATTAGCATTTCTGCCCAATCTTGGCTTTCTGTGCCACCTGCACCTGGGTTTATTTCTAGAACTGCATTGAGTTGGTCTTCTTCATTGCTTAACATTTTTTTGAACTCCAATTCCTCAATCAGTTTTGCAACATGAGTCTGTTCTTTGGAAATTTCATTTTCATCGACATCACCAGATTCATAAAACTCAAATAAAGTTTCTAAATCATTAAATGATTTTTCGACATTTTCATAACTATTTGTCCAAACCTTCTTAGTTTGAATAGTTTTAAGAATTTCTTGTGCTTTTTTTGGATTTTCCCAGAAATCGGCTTCCAATGTAATTTTTTCGGCTTCTTTTATTTCAAAAATTTTAGTTTCGTAGTCAAAGATACCTCCTCAAAGCCACTACATGAGCCTTTAAATCTTTCAAATGTTCTTTTGTCATTGTTGTAATTTTATTAATTTTGTTTATCTTTTTACGTTGTCAATGGTGCTTTTCGCACCTTGACAAACGTAAAACTTCCTATATGACTTACGATTGTCAAGGTACGAAAAGTACCATTGACAACGTATAAAATTGTTCTGTTTTTTACGCTGTTAAATTTGACAGTGCTTTTGTTTCCAATATTCTCATTTCGGCTTCACCTTCATCTGTATCATCTTGATAACCAATAAGATGTAAAATTCCATGAATAAGTACACGATGCAATTCAGTTTCAAAACTCACACCGAAGTCTTTAGCATTTTCACGCACACGGTCAATGCTAATATACATATCACCCTCTATTTCTGCAATTATTTCAGAACTATCAAAAGTAATAATATCTGTATAATAATCATGTTGCAAATACTCAATATTTACTTTTCTAAGATGTTCATCAGAACAGAAAATGTAATTAATAGTTTGAGGCTTTTTTTGATATTGTTCTATGGTTGAGACAATCCAAGTGCGAATTTTTGATTTATTTTTCAACACAAAATTCACATCTTCACAGAAAAAATTGATTTGTTTCATACATAGAATTTCATTAATACTGTGCTTCCATTAGCTAAAAAATCTACTTCGTCGGCTAAATTTTTGATAAGAAAAATACCTCTGCCACCAGTCTTAAAAATATTATCGGGTGCTGTTGGGTCAGGTAAAACCGCTGCATCAAAACCTCGTCCTTCGTCATGTACGGTACAAGAAATACATTTGCTATCGGCTTCTAAACACAAATCTACGATTTTTGTCTGGTCATTTTTATTTCCGTGAATAATTGCATTACTTACAGATTCTGTAACAGCAATCATAATATTTCCATAAACATCATCACTGAATTTGATTTTATCTCTTGCATTCTCGATAAAACTTTCAACAATTCTTATGTTTTCTGGCAATGACGGAATTTTTAGTTTGAATGAGTAGCTCATGGCTTGATTAAGTTAAAGTTGCATCTGATGCCTAAAATATTGCTGCCAAATGTTTTATCAAATATGTATTCAATATATTATTCAAAAGCAGATAACAATAATAGTTGCAATTACGTATTTATCCATGAATTAGTTATCATTTTAGGGTTAAAAATACTAAGAAAAAGTTACTAATTGCTAACTGTTAGATTATTTTTTATTTTTTTGTTTATACAATTTATAAAATCTTACTTTTATTGCACTGAAACATACAATTTAAAACCAATTTTTAAAACCAAAAATATATGAAAAAGTTTCATTTTATAATTTTAGGCATTGCAATATTTGCAATTATTCTTTTTACCCAAGCTGGTTGTACCCGAATAGATGCAGGTCATGTGGGCATCAAAGTTAATCTATATGGCACAGATAAAGGTGTTCAAGATATTGCAGAAGTGAGTGGCATGGTTTGGTATAATCCCATGACAACGGTTGTTCATGAATTTCCAACATACGTGCAACACAAAGTTTGGACTGCAAGCCTTAACGAAGATAGCCCAACTAACGAAGAATTTACTGTAACAACAAAAGATGGTTTAAGCCTTTCTTTTGATGTAGGATTAGATTATGCTGTAATTCCTGCAAATGTCCCTGGTATTTTTCGTAAATATCGCAAAGATTTGCCACAAATTACGAATGAATTTATTAGAAGTTTGATTAGAAATTCATACAATCAAGTAGCATCAAGTTATACTGCAGAAGATATGGTTTCCCGCCGTTCTGAATATGAAGTGCAAGTAAAAGCCTTAATTATTAAAGATATGGTTGCTGGTGGTTTTGAAGTTACACAAGTTGGTATTATTGGCAAAGTTCGTATGCCCCCAGCCTTAGAAGATGCTGTAAACTCAAAAATTAAGGCGGTGCAAGATGCCATTCGTGCCGAAAATGAGAAACAACGCACCATTGCCGAAGCACAAAAGAAAATTGAGGAGGCAAAAGGTGAAGCAGAATCATTACGTATTCGTGCAGAATCGGAAGCAAATGCAAATAAATTAATGAACACAACGTTATCACCAACCATTATTCAAAAAATGTATATCGAAAAATGGGATGGAAAATTACCTGTTTATGGACAAACTCCTACTTTGTTTAAAAATTTGCAGTAAATGATGTAAGTTTCAGATAATTTTATAAGCAAAATTTAGCAAAATAACACTAACAAGAATGTTAGTGTTATTTTGTTAGTTATTTCCATGCTACTTTGCTGCTTGTTAAAGCTATAAAACCTACAATAATTTGGTAAGAAATATAGCAAAATTCCCAAAAAGGATATGCCCAAATAGCTACTTTTAAAGATATTTTCTTCGCAATAAAATGTAATACCAATGCCAAAAACAACCAACGTATCACAACAAAACTACCAGCCACATAATAAAGCCATGCTATATTCATCAAAAAGCCAACTATAATTTGTGCAATTACAGCCGACCAAAACCAAATTACAGAAAATGTAAACATAGAAGTTCGCAACTTATCTGAAAATTTATAGTGTTTTCCGACTGAAAGATGCCTTTTTTTTTGAATATACCAATTATTCCAAGTCTTTTTAGCCTCTGAATGTGTTTGACTTTCTGGACTTATACAAATTACAGTTTCTTTATCTTTTGCTAATCTATTGACAATTAGGTCATCATCACCACCCGTAACTCTAAGATGTCGATAAAAACCATTATTTTCTAAAAATGTACTTCTGCGATAAGCTAAATTCCTTCCTACGCCCATGTATGGACTTCCCATTAATGCCCAACTTAAATATTGTGCAACAGTCATTAAAGTTTCAAATTGTATAAAGCTATTTAAAAATCCTGTTTCCACATCATATAAGGAAATGCCCAAAACAAATTTTTTGTCTGTTGTAAAATTTTCGGACATTTCTGCTATCCAATTTTCAGTATTTGGCAAACAATCGGCATCTGTAAAAAGTAAACGGTCATATTTTGCGGCTTTAATTCCCATCGTTAGGGCAAACTTTTTGCCATCTGGCTCGTCGGGTTTATCGGGTTTATCATCAATTCGCACAAGCCTTATGCGGTTATCTAGTTTTTGTGCATCAAAAATTACTTGTCTTGTTTCGTCATAAGACCTATCATCGATTAAAATAAGTTCAAAAACAGCATACTTTTGAGCCAACAAAATGGGAATGAGTGTTATTAAATTTTCGGCTTCGTTGCGACAAGCAATAATTATAGAAATAGGTTCTTGTTTCCTTAAAATATCTATTTGTGTGTTTTCAATAGGTTTGTAGGTAGCAGTTTTCAAAAATACGAAACAATAAAATATTTGTACTAAGAAGAAAAATGACGTAAAACTTAATGAAATAATGAGTGGCATATCAAGCATTATTTGTTTGAGTTGTTTGGTTTATATAACAAAAAGCAAAGTTATACTTATTTTGTAACACTAACAATGCTTTAAGACATATTTATACATTAATGTAGGTTAATTTCATATTTCATACTTATAGCTACTTCTTCATTAACGCCAATACGCCATTAATAAAAGTTAAAGGGTGAATAGGATTACCTGGCACATATAAATCGACAGGAATTGTATCTAAAAAACTGCGATTAATGGCTTTGCTATCCGCAAAAATACCTCCACTAATAGCATCAGTGCCTGCCAAAATCACAATTTTAGGCACAGGAATAGCATCATAGCAAATTTGCAAAGGCATTGCCATGTTTTCAGAAATGGGTCCCGTTATTACAATTCCATCTGCATGACGAGGAGAAGCCACCCAATCAATTCCAAAACGACTCATATCAAAATTGACATTGATACAAGCATTAAGTTCCATTTCAGAACTATTATCTCCTCCTGCCGAAACTTGTCGCAACTTTAAGGAATGACCAAAATATTTTCTAATTTCTTCTCTTACTAATTCTGGTTTTAACAAAATAGGATTATTATGTCCTTCTGCAATAATTAGGGCATCTCTGTCATTGGTTGCAGTTTTATAATCATTAACAAACTTAAATTTTTCAGGAAATGCCCACGCACATTCGCCACAAAACGTACATTTTCCCATGTCTATTCGCATAGGACTTTTCATGATAGCATTTGTCGGACAAAGTTCCACAGCCGCATCTTCATCTATTTTTTCCTTAGAAATAATAGGTCTGCCCCTAAAAACTTCGGCTAATGTAATTTTACTTACATCTGGAATAAATTGTTTGCCATGATGTTGCCAAATTTTGAAACTGTCTATCATTTTTATTATTTGTTTTGTAATGCAAATTTGCTATAATTTTGTTTGTTAATTTTATTTATTAATTATAATGTGCAAAATTGCAAAACAAATTATAGACTGTTGTATAATTTTGCTTAAAAAGCTATTAAAATATTTATGAAAAATCAACTGGGCTGCAATCAGCTTTTTTATGGTGATAATTTAGAAATCTTACGCAAATATGTGCAAGACGAAAGTGTAGATTTATGCTATATTGACCCACCTTTTAACTCAAAACGGACTTATAACCAAATTTATAACAATATTGGTAAGGAAGATGTGGCACAAGCACAGGCTTTTTTAGATACTTGGACTTGGAATCAACAAGCACAAGAAAGTTTTGAAGATATCATTGCTAACACCCATAAAACATGCACCAAACAAAGTATCAGTTTGATTATTGGGTTGGAACAAATTTTAGGAAAAGGTGCTTTGCTTGCTTATTTGGTGAGTATGACACAGAGAATTGCCGAAATTTACAGAATTTTGAAACCAACGGGCAGCTTTTATTTGCATTGCGACCCAACTGCAAGCCATTATTTGAAATTAATTTTAGATTGTATTTTTTGTAGTCAAGGCGGAGATTTTAAGAATGAAATTGTGTGGCATTATTCAGGTTGGAATGGTTTATTGAAAGATAGTTTTAATAGTAGACATGATGTAATATTTTTCTACTCTAAAAGTAGTAAATCAATTTTTAACGGATTTGCAGAAAAATGGAAATCAGAAGAAGAATATATAAAATTAAGAAGACAAAAAGTTTATACTGATGAAAATAGTAGGAGGTATGTAATGTCTGATGGCGGTAATAAAACAAGAATTAGACGTTATATTGATGAAGCTATGAAATATGGTAAACCAATTAGTAATGTTTGGGTTATTGATAAAATTAATAACTCCTCAAAAGAAAAACTTGGTTATCCGACTCAAAAACCTGAACAATTATTAGAAAGAATTATCAAAGCAAGTTCCAATGCAGGTGATGTAGTTTTGGATTGCTATTGTGGTTGTGGAACTACGATTGCAGTGGCTGAAAAGTTGGGCAGAAATTGGATAGGGATTGACATTACTTATCAGTCTATTTCTGTGATTTTGAAAAGGTTAAATGATAGTTTTGGAGGTGATTATAGCAAAGATTTGATAGATAAGGACACTAAACAAATTATAAGACTTGCAAAATGGCAGCTTACAGGTATGCCGAAAGATTTTGCGGCGGCGGTTGCCTTAGCCAATAAACAAGATGACAGGCTGCGAAAAGAGTTTGAAAAATGGGCTGTGCTTACGTTTTCAGATAATCAAGCCATGATAAATGACAAAAAAGGTGGCGATGGAGGTATTGATGGCACTGCAATTATGGTAGATTTTGACGACAATAATAAACAAGAATATAAGAAAATTATTTTTTCTGTGAAGTCAAGCAAAACCCTTGCACCTTCGGTTATTCGTGATTTATTTGGAACAATGGAAAGAGAAAATGCGGTTTTAGGCTATTTAATAACACTTTATCCAATGCCTAACCTTGTAAAAGAATGTGCAAAATATGGCAATTATTATAGCAAATCTTTCAAAAGGAGTTTTCCTAAAATAGAAGTTATCGAGATACAAGAATTATTAGACGGAAAATTACTAAATTTACCAACAGTTGATGTCATTAAGAGTGCAAAAAGAAAGACAAAAGATGATATTTTACCCGATATTTTTGAATAGCTATTTTAACTATTTGAGTATGTTGGCAATGGTGCTTTTTCGCACCTTGACAATCGTAATAACTATATTTTATACGATTGTCAAGGTGCAAAAGCACCATTGACAACGTACAAAATTAAACCAATAAAATTTACAACAATGGACGATAAAAACAAAAACGGTTTACTCAAAAAACGGAGTGTATTAGGCAGAGGTTTGAGTGCCTTATTGTCGGACTCTGATGCTGTAAATCAAGTACATAACGTACACACAGAAACAACAGTGGTAGGTGTAAACGAAATATTGATTTCAGAAATTGAGGTCAATCCCTATCAACCACGCACACATTTTGAAAGAGAAGCCTTAGAAGAATTGGCAGCATCTATTAAATTGCATGGTATTATACAACCTATAACTGTTAGACGTTTAGATGCAAATGCCTACCAAATTATTTCAGGTGAAAGACGTTTGCAAGCCTCAAAATTGCTCGGACTAACAACAATTCCTGCCTATTTGCGGACTGCCAATGACCAAGAAATGCTCGAAATGGCATTGATAGAGAACATTCAACGTGAGGAACTCAATGCTATGGAAATTGCAAATAGTTATCAAAGATTATTATTTGAGTGCAATTTAAAACAAGAGGAACTTGGCGACAGAGTTGGCAAAAAACGCAGTACAGTGAATAATTATTTGCGGTTACTCAAACTTCCGCCTGATATTCAAGCAGCTTTAAGAGATAAAAAGTTGAGTATGGGACACGCAAGAGCCTTGATAAATATTGAGGATATTGCAACGCAATTACTGATTTTTAAGAAAACTGTTGATGAAGAATGGTCTGTTCGTAAAGTTGAGGAATATGTGCGAAGTCTGGCAAATGTTAATAAAGACGAAGAGCCTAAAACTGTTACAAAATCTGCATTACCAATAGAAGTGCAACGCATACAAACCAAATTGACAAGTCATTTTGGTACAAAAATTATTATCAAAAAAGATGGAAATAAAGGAGAAATCAAAATTCCATTTATGTCTGATGATGATTTTAATAGGATTTTAGATTTGTTGAATTTGTAAATATTGAGTGGTCAATACACAAAATAAATGAATAAAATCATAGAATTTTTTAGTTTCCAAGATGCCAACGTACTCTATGTGGTTTTGGGCACAGTTTTGTTGGCAGCAGCTTCGGCTATTGTTGGCAGTTTTACCTTTTTAAAGAAAAAATCTTTGGCTGGTGATGCTGTTGCTCATGCGGTGCTGCCTGGAATTTGTTTGGCTTTTATGTTTGCGGGCAATAAAAACCCGTTTGCTTTAATTGTTGGTTCTTTTATAACAGGTTGGTTATCATTGATTTGTATAGATTTTATTACTTCCAAAACCAAACTTAAAGAAGATACTGCTATTGGTTTGGTGCTATCTGTATTTTTTGGTGTTGGAATTTTATTGCTAACTTCCATACAACACTCTGGAAATGCAGAACAGTCTGGTTTGGAAGGGTTTATTTTTGGAAAAGCTGCAGCTTTGGTCGGAACTGATATTGTGATTTTTGCAACCTTAGCCATTATTTTGGTAACAACAGTTTTGCTATGTTTCAAAGAACTCACTTTAATAGCTTTTGATGTTTCTTTTGCTAAAGCTATTGGTTTTCCTGTTCGGTGGCTCGAATTATTGCTAACTACACTAACTGTTATGGCGGTTGTAGTTGGTATTCAGGCAGTTGGCGTGGTTTTAATGGCTGCGATGCTGATAACTCCTGCTGCTGCTGCACGTTTTTGGACAGATAAATTGAAAGTTATGGTGTTTTTGGCGGCGTTATTGGGTGGAATTTCGGCAGTTGGTGGCTCATTAGTTTCTTATTTATTTGTGAATATGCCTACAGGTGCTTGGATTGTGTTAATTTTGTCATTATTGGCAGTGGCATCTTTTCTATTTGCTCCACAAAAAGGAATTGTTGCCCGTTCTTTAAGGCAGCGAAGACATAAAAAACGGTTTTTGGAGGAGAATATTCTCAAAACATTATACCATTTGGGCGAAGCAAATAAAGATTTTTATCGTAATTATACAACAACAGAAATGCAAGCAAAACGGTTTTTTGATGTCAAAACTTTGAAAAATGCCTTGAAAAGGTTAAGAAAACAAGGTTATATGGTAGAAATTACTCGCAGTACTCAAAATGGGCAAAATATTCAAAATGGGCAAAATATTCAACAGTGGAGACTTAGTACAGAAGGTTTTGAAAGAGGTCGCAGAGTAACAAAATTACATAGACTTTGGGAAGTTTATCTGACCGAATACCTACAAATTGCACCCGACCATGTGCATGATGATGCCGAAACTATGGAGCATATTATTACACCTGAACTCGAACAGACTCTCGAAAAATGGTTGAAATATCCCAAAAATGACCCACATAATACAGAAATTCCCTATCAATAACAGTTTCCTTTCCAAAAGGTTTTTCACTTTTGGAAAGTTTTAATTTTCATTGCATTGAGCTTTTGGAAAGTAAAAAAACTTTCCAAAAGTAGATATAGAATTTACAATTAATTACGAAAATTATTGCAATTTATAAGGTTACTTTCTAAGTTTGAATGTATTAAGAGTGTATAAAGAATGAATAAGGCGAAAGCACTAACCGAAGAAGACTTCATAGAGGGGATTCGAACAGCTAAGGAAATGGTAATGAACCAAGTGTATAAGTTGTACTATCCAATGATAGAGCATTTTATTATCACAAATGGGGGCATTAGCGAAGAAGCAAAAGATATTTATCAAGAAGCATTTATTGTATTATACGAAAATTTGCAAGAGGTTGATTTTCAACTTCATTGCAAAATAAAAACGTATCTGTACTCCATTTGTCGTAGGTTGTGGCTAAAAAGATTTAGCTATAAAACCAAATATCAAGGTAATTTTACAGATTCTGAAGAATTTGTGGAGATAGACGAAGATGGAAATGCAGAACAAAATGAATTGCTTTTTGGAATAATGGAAGATTCACTTGCTAAATTAGGAGAACCTTGTCGTACTATTTTAGAAGATTATTATATCCATGACATGAATATGGTGCAAATAGCTGATAAAATGGGCTATACAAATGCAGATAATGCCAAAAACCAAAAATATAAATGCCTTATGAGGCTAAAAAAGATAGCAGAAAGTACAAATGTAAGTTTATAGAGTGTGAATACTATTTGATATTCAATGGGTTGATATTCAAGATGTTCACACTCAATTTATAAACAGTGTATAAAAAGGACAACTTCACAAAATTATCACGACCATAAAACACTACTACAATGACCGAAATAGAATTGATAGAACATTACCGTAGCAACTCATTGTCAGAGGCGGAAATGTTGCAGTTCGAACACAGACTGCAGACTGATGTTGCTTTCGCTGAGAGAGTGCAGCAACATTTGGGCTTTATCAAAGACCTAAAAAACTATGGCAAGAGGAAAAATCTGAAAGCCAAACTCAATATGTTTCATGCAGAAATGGAACATGAAAAATTGCTAACTCAAACAAATAGCCAGGCAAATAATCAAAATACTACTAAAATTGTGGAGTTTGGTATTACAACGCCTGCCAAAAAATATGATTTTGTGAGTTTGAGACGTAAATATATGCCAACAATCGCAGTTGCGGCTTCGGTTGGTATTTTTACTGCTTTTTGTACGTTATATGCGGTAGATTATACAAGTTCTGTTGAACAATCACAACAATCACACTACAAACAGCTTAAAAAAGAGGTTGATAAACTTAAAATCAAACAAAGAGATTTAGAAATTAAGGAAAATCAACAATCTCAACAATCTCAACAATCTCAAATTAAAGCACAAGAAAGTCGTTATAATGGAACAGGTTTTGCGGTTTCTTCTGAGGGTTTGGTTGTAACAAGTTATCATTTAGTACAGCAAAAACCTGATTCTATCGTTATTGAATATGATAAAGCAGCAGATTTGCGTTATAAAGCTGATTTGGTTTATTATGATGCTGCAAATGATTTGGCTTTATTGCAAATTACTGATGAGAGATTTAAAGGTTTTGGAGTTCTGCCTTATACTTTTAAGCCGAAAGATGCTGATTTGGGCGAAGAAATTTTCACGTTGGCATATCCTAAACAAGAAGTTGTTTATGGCGAAGGTGTGATTAGTTCACGTTCTGGATATGAAGGTGCTGATAGTCCAACAGATTCTTATCAAGTTTCTATACCTGTAAACCCTGGTTATAGTGGAAGCCCTGTTTTTGATACAAATGGTAATGTTTTAGGTTTAATTGCAGGAAAACAAACTGATTCTGAAGGTGTTGGTTTTGCATTAAAATCTCATAAATTATTGCAAGTCATGAGTGAATTGCCTGATTCTGTGCCAATTAAATTGCCAAATCAAAATAAACTCACTCGGTTAAAAAGAACACAACAACTGAAAAAAATACAGGATTTTGTGTTTCAAGTGAAAGTATATTAATAAGTTAGGTTTTGTCATTCTGTACTTGTTGCCACAAAATATCATGCAAGCAAGTTCAGAATGACAAAAATAAAAATAGTATTTAGTAATACCACTAAATTAATTAGCTTTTTAATTACTAGTACAAATTTATTGGGAAATTACATCAGCCATACTAAAATTTCCTTTTTTATCTTTCAGCCATTCTGCTGCAATGACAGCACCCAAAGCAAAACCTTCTCGACTGTGTGCTTCATGTGTAAAAGAAATCGTATCTTGTGTTGATTGATAGCTAATTGTGTGTGTGCCTGGCACATTTGGTAGTCGCAAAGCTGTAATAGCTAATAAATTTTCATTCATATTTGCTTGTTCATTTTCCAATAAAGTCCACGCATCTTTTCTGTTAAAATGCTTTAAGACTCCATCAGCAATAACAATAGCTGTGCCACTTGGAGCATCTTTTTTTTCGGTGTGATGAATCTCTGTTAGTGCTACTTCATATTGAGGTTGTTCATTCATCAGTTTTGCCAATAGTTCATTAACTTTAAAGAATATATTAACGCCAATGCTAAAATTTGAGGCTTGTAAAAAAGCTGTGTGATTTTGTAGGCAAATGGCTTCAATCTCAGATTTTCTTGACAACCAACCTGTTGTGCCACAAATGACAGGAATTTTTTTATTTAAGCAAGCTGCAATATTATCAAAAGCCGATTCAGGCTGCGTAAATTCGATAACAACATCTGTATTTTCTGGCAAAAGTAATTGCAAATCTTGTTGATTATTTTGTGTAATTTTGTAACTAATCGTATGGTGGCGACTGATGGCAATTTGTTCTATAATTTTGCCCATTTTTCCGTAACCGATAAGAGATATTTTCATTTTTTGATTTTATAAGAGTAATTATTAAGTAATGATATGCAAAATTACATTATTTCCTGCAAACCCTACATCTTATCGAATTGTTAATAAGAAATAAATCTAACTAAAAACTTGCAAATCACGTAAAAAAGGATTAAAATTTGACATTGTTTGCCCATAAGTTGCAAACAACAAGAAATCATACATTAGATAAGATTATGGGTAAGATTATGAAAAAGACCTTTATCATTTTAGCCTTGCTTTATGCGGTGTTTTATGCCTTCCCTTTACATGTTATAGCACAAGGTAATAGCGAGGAGCTTGCTTTACAGGCATTTGTAAAGGCTGAAAACATGCGGCGTACAAAACGGTATATCGAAGCTTTATTTGAATATGACAAAGCTATATTAGGAGACCCAAAAAACTTTAAATTTGTATTCTCAAAAGGGCAATGCTATTTTATGTTGCGTGATGCTGATAATGCTATCACAACTTTGCAAAAAACGGTTGAAATAAAAAAAGATTTTATTCCAGCCTATACACTTATGGCTCAATGTTACAAATCGCAAAAAAAATATGAGGATTTAGTCAAGACTTTGGACAATGCTTTTAAGTATGAAACTGATGTGCAACGAAAATTAAAGTACAAATTAACAATACTTAATACATTGGTAAGAAATGGCGAATATGCAAAGGCAAAACTACATTTGGCTGATGCCAAAAAATTAAGTGCCTCAGACCCTGATATTTTGTTTTATGAAGCTAAAAGTAGTAATGAATTAGGAGATTATAACACTGCTAAACAGGCCATGCTTACTGCAACTCGTCAGCTTACAAGCAAAGAACCAAAATATGTAGCACGTTTTTATTATGAATTAGGTTATTCTCTCTATAAGTTAGGTAGTTATGAGTTAGCTTTTGAGGCTTGGCAAAACGCAAATTATGGCTATTACAAGAATTTAATTAGTAAATTTGACCCAAAAAATTACTACTCCACAGCCCAAGCATTTTACAGAGTTTATGAGTATGGACAGTCTAAGGAATATTTACTACTGACATTAAAAATGCAGCATAATTATTCACAAGCCCATATATTAATGGCAGAAATTACAAAAAAAGAGAATAATAGACATGATGCAGCACTTGTACATTATTTAGAAGCTGTAAAAAACGAGCAAAATATTAATACACAATATGAAATGTATAAAAATATTACCCAAGGAGAAATGGACGCAGGCAAGTTTGGTGATGCCATTACATACGCAAAAGAAGCCTTAAAAATAAAACCAACAGATTATAATATGATGTTTTTACAAGCAATGGCATATTATCGTCTAAAAAGTTATCAAGAATCTGTTCATATTTTAGAAAATATTACAGCTACATCTGGCTTAGACTTTGAGACAAGAGCCATGTTTTATTTTGCTTTAGCTACAGTCCGCAAAGCTATGGGACAAGTAGATAAAGCAAGAGAAGCTTTTAAAAAAGCAGATTTTGGCACTTTTTCACGTGCTGCACAAATGGAATGGGATAAAATTTCGCCTAAGAAACCAGAGGACGAAAAATCACAAGTTGATGAAAGTTTTGATATTGGAAAAGACTCTGAAACCACAAGCACAGGAGGATAGACTAAGAACGAAAATCATAGTTTTTTTACCCTACTCAAATTCTCACACCCATTAATGAAATATCATCTCTTTGTGCTGCATTGAGTTGGTGGCTTGTAAGATTTTTTTCGAGTTGTTGCTTTTGTATCATGGCGTGTAATCGTGAAACATTCAGCAATTCTTGTTTGAGTTGCAAAGTTCCAAATTTCACATTTTCTGCATTTTGTTGGTCGCCAAAACCGTCCGAAGTTAAATAAACCATGTCATCATCGGCAAGCGGAACTACATGTTCTACAAAAGTCCGTTTCTCCTCCTTTTGCCTTCCTCCAATAGATTTTCTATCACCTTTAATTTCATATAAACATTTACCTGAAATATCACATAATTCTGCCTCAAATTTATCTGCAATATTGGTTTTTGTTTCGTTATTTTTTGCAAGATTTTTAGTTGTTGTAACTAAAATTAAAGGACGTTTTGCACCTGCAAAAGTGAGTGTTTTTGCTTGATTTTCACCAATTTCCAACAAGCATAAACAAACATCTATACCATCATCATTGACATTATTTTCTTGTTTTAGTGCCAATCTCACACCCACATGCAACTCCGCAAGTATCAATGCAGGACTATAAATATTTTTTTGCCCTGTGATTTCATTTAATAATGTTGTGCCAATCATAGACATAAAAGCACCAGGAACACCATGACCTGTGCAATCATTGATAGAAAAGAATATTTTATTTTCTATCTGGCGACACCAATAAAAATCACCAGAAACTATATCCTTTGGCTTAAAAATAATAAAATGTTCAGGCAGCATTTCTTGCAAAACTTGTTCTGAGGGCAAAATAATTTGTTGTATTCTTTCAGCATATCGCAAACTATTAATAATGTTTTCTGTCTTCTCTGTAATAATTTGATTAGCTTCTAAAAGCCCATCTTTTTGACGTTCTAAATCCAGTTTTTGTGCATAAACCTCGGCTTGTTTGTGTTGTAACTCGTTGTTTATCAGTCGTATTTCGGCAGTTCGTTGCTCAATAGTGTCTTCTAATCGTAGTTTTTGCCCCTCAATTTGCTTAATTCTCAATTTATAAAAATAATAAACCAAACCACCAAAAAAAGAAGCAGCTAATAAACGAAACCACCACGTTTCCCAAAATGGAGGACGAATTTTAAGTTTTATGGTGGCTATTTTCTTTGTCCAAACTCCATCATTATTGCTTGCTTTAACTTTAAAAGTATAACTACCTGCGGGCAAATTATTATAAGTATAATTGCGAATAGTTCCTAATTTAACCCATTCATCATCATAACCTTCTAATTTGCACATATAAGAATTTTTTGAGGCATGACGAAAACTTAATCCCACAAACTCAAAACCAATTGTATTTTTGTCGGAAGTTGTGATTAATGCCTCTGTATTACTTAGAATTGCCTTGAATTTTTTATAAAAACTTGATGTATCAATACTAACTGGTATTCCTTGCACAATAATATCCGTAATTTCGATGAGAGGAATATAGTCATTTTGGTCAATACTTTCAGGAAAAAAGCTATTAAAACCGTTAATACCACCAAAATACATTTCTCCTGCTGGGGTTTTATAACTTGATTCAGTATTAAAAATATCACCTTGTAAATTGTCTAATTCATCAAAATAAAGCACAATATTTTTATCAGGATTAAATTTTGTGATGCCTTTATTGGTGCTTATCCATAAATTTTGGCTGTCATCTTGTTGAATGGCTTGTATAGTATTGTTTGGTAAACCATCTTTGGTTGTGTATCTTACAAAAACCTCAGTTCGAGGATTAAAATAATTTAGCCCACCATTTGTGCCTATCCATAAATTATTTTGTTTGTCTTCATAAATACACTTTATAATGTTATTAGATAAAGAGTTGTCATTCTCAATTTTATTTTTATAAACTGTAAATCTTTCTGTTTTAGGGTCAAATTTATTCAATCCACCACCTGTTGTGCCACACCAAACAAAGCCTAATTTATCAACAATAACAGTTTCTATGGTATTATCACTCAAAGAATAACGAGAATTTATATCATTTTTATACGATTTTATACGGTTAGTTTTCAAATCTAAACGGTTTAAGCCACCTTCACTTGTACCAATCCACAAATAGCCATTTGCTTCATACATTGTATTGATATGCTCATCAGAAAGCATGGTTGTATCGTCAGCATCTGCAAGATATGCTTTAAATTTTCCTGTTTTTTTATTCAATTCATTCAATCCATGGTCTGTTCCGACCCAAAGTTTATTTGGATTTGCAATACTTTGTAATACGCTAATTACATGATTATCACTAATTTCACTATTGTTTTGTGTGTAATAGGTACAAGTTCCATCTTTTGGCACATATTTATTCAAACCACCTCCACCTGTTCCAAACCAAATAGTACCTTCCATGTCTCCACAAATAGACCAAATCATGTTATTATTGACCGAAGTATTTTGATAAGCTGAAAGTCTATGAACTTTAAACTTTTCTTTGCCATAATCATGCATACTTATACCACCACCCAAAGTTCCAACCCATAAAATGCCTGATTTATCTACCAAAAGACTACCTACATTATTAAGACTTAGACTTTGTGCATTATAAAAATCTGTAATATATTGTGTAATTTCATATTCATCAGACTGATAACCTTTTGGCGAAAAACGGTTTAAACCACCTCCTAATGTTGCAATCCATATATTTTCGCTATGGTCTTCAACTATTTCTGTTACATTATTATTAGTCAAACTTTCTTCGCTAATGCTATGCACAAATTGAGTTAATTTATTGGTTGCAGGTTCTATTTTACGCACACCTTGTGCAGTTCCAAGCCATATATTTCCTCGTTTATCCTCAAAAATAGAACGAATAAAATCATTTTTCATTGTTGGCAAATAGGCAGGATGCAAGCTGAATTTTTTAGTTTTTGCATCAAATATTTGCAACCCAGAACCCATAGTTCCTACATAAATATTGTTATTTCTATCTTCATAAATTACATGAACAGATGAATTAAAAGATGAGGAATAGGTAAATGTATAGTTTGTAAACTGTTGTTTTTCAGGATTATAGATAGAAACTCCCTCTTCTGTACCTATCCAAATCATGCCTTTTTTATCTTCTAAAACTGCATAAATTTTATTGTGAGGAAGTGTATTTTTATTTTGCGGGTCATTTACAATTCTCACAATATTTCCAGAAATGGCATCAAGTTGATTCAAACCATTTTGCGTACCTATCCAAAAATAACCTTTTTTGTCCTCATAAATTTCCCAAATAAAATTATCAGAAATGCTATTAGCATTTTTTGGGTTATGTTTATATGATTTAAAATTATAACCATCATATCTATCCAAACCATCTTGTGTCCCAAACCAAATAAAGCCTTTTGAATCTTGAAAAATACAATTTACAGAATTTTGAGAAAGTCCATCTTCAACTGTAAAACGGTCAAAACTTTCTTTTCCAAGTTGTTGGGCAAAAATAGGTGTGCAAAAAAGAGCAGCAACAATGAAAGATAGAAAACATAGAACACGTGTTTTTTTGTAAACAAGTAAACGACTGATGACGCTAAAAAGCATAACAAAAAACTGTAATTGATAGAAAAACCAATTATCAAATAAATTACAACAAGAATATAATAAATTTTTATGAACAGTCATTAAAAAATCATTTAAAATGTCTAAAATTTTAAATTATTGAGCAATAATATTACACTTTCTTAACTTTAAAGCTATGAGTTTTGTAAAGATAGTTTTTTTTATAAAAAAGTAATAAAAGACACAAAAAAATATTGTTTTTCTTAAATATTTAGGACATTTGCCTTAGATAAATGAATTAGTCATTTATCATACTAAATTCACTACTCAAATGAAAGTTGCTTTAACCTTAGGAATAGATATTGGCGGAACATTTACCAAATTTGGTTTTGTAGATAGAGAAGGCAATATTTTAGAAGAAGCCTCGCTACCAACAAACGCCAAAGAAGGTGTTGATTTATTTTTGGCTCGGCTATACGATACTGTTGAAAAAGCCTTTGCAGGTCTGAAAGATAATGCAGAGTTAAAGGGTATTGGAATTGGCGTGCCAAATGGAAACTATTATAAAGGTACGGTAGAAAATCCGCCAAACTTGGCTTGGGGAAAACTTACGCCGTTAGCAGCTATGATCGAAAAGCATTATAATTTGCCTACATTTTTAACAAATGATGCTAATGCAGCAGCATTAGGAGAAATGAAATTTGGGGTTGCTAAAAATATGAAAGATTTTGTACTTATTACATTAGGAACAGGTTTAGGAAGTGGCATTGTCGTTAATGGAAAGTTGGTTTATGGTGCAGACGGTTTTGCAGGAGAATTAGGTCATGTCAATGTAAATCCAAATGGTAGACTTTGTGGTTGTGGCAAAAAAGGTTGTTTAGAAACATACGCATCTGCGACAGGTATTAAGAGAACTGTGTCAAAACTTATGGCAGATATGAACGTGGAGTCTGATTTACGGGACATTCCTTATAACCAACTTACAGGAAATATGATAACAGAGGCAGCTTTGCAGGGAGATAAAATTGCATTAGCAGCTTTTGAATATACAGGAAGAATTTTAGGTTTGAAACTCGCCGATACTGTGGCACATTTAAGTCCAGAAGCTATAATTTTATTTGGCGGCTTAACAAAAGCAGGTTCTTGGCTTTTTGACCCTATTCAAAAACACATGGAAGAAAACTTATTCCCGATATTTAAAAATAAAGTAAAACTTTTAACATCAGGTTTAGAAGGTAAAAATTCAGCTGTTTTAGGTGCAAGTGCATTAGTTTGGAATGAGTTAAGCTAAGAAGTTATTTGAGATTTATTTTTGCTGAAAATCAATAAGTTAATTTCATTTGCAAAACTTATCTCAATAATTGTTCTAAAATCTTATCTAAATTTTCCTCCGAATTTGCATTAACATTTACCAAACTAAATTCAGGCTTTCCCTGTAAAGTTTGGTAACGCCAGCTTAATTGGTTGATAGTCTGATAATTACCGTTATCAAACCACCAAGCTGTGTGAATAATATCGTAAGTTTTTGGATTATTCTCTTTTGGATTATTCTCTTTTTGCAAAACTCCTTTATAAATTTCAATATTTTTGACGGTGGTTTTTGCAAAACTTTTAAATGTATAACCACTTCCCACCCAACAAATCATGGGACTGTGGTCTGCACCATAAAAACCTGTTACAGGTTTGTAATAAATTAATGCCGCTGAATTTTCAAATTTTACCATACCTGAAACCAAAATTTCTTTTTTAAAACCTTGTAAATCAATATGATAATGATGATGATTGTCATGGATTTTAGGATTTTGAGAAAGATAAATTCCTTTGCTTAAAATTGCAAAAAATAATAAAAAGTTAGCAAAAACGAGTAATGACGAAATGGTTGTAGGAATATTTTGTTTTTTTATTTGACTTGGTATTTTGATAGCTATACTTTTGGGATTCATAAAATAAATAATTACTCCAAAAGGCAAGACTACATAAATTGCCAAACACAAAATTCCAACAATGTCATGAAAAGGGTTTTGTGGTAAAATTTGGAAAATAACCAACAATAAAATTCTAATTAAATTATTTATTATTGTCAATATTAAAATAATAAAACTAAACCCGATAAGTTGTAATAAACTATATAATTTTTGTCTTTGTTTTTCGGAATATGCCAATAAGAAAAAACCAATTAAATAGGCTGTAAACAAAGTTTTCAAGCCCATACAAGCCGCATCAACAGAAAATTCTCTACCATTAAGCAAAATTATATTGCCCAAAGCCTGCGTATCAAAACCCGCAGAAGCTAATAAATTTGCAGCTAATTCGCTGATTTCCAACCGAATAGGAATACTAAAAGTATTGCTCAAATAGGCAAAAAAAGTTGAAACTAAAACCAATAAACAAAATGGCAAATAACTAATTTTTCCTAAATATGTTTCTATTGCAAATAAGAAAGCAAAGATAACACTGAAATAATAGACAGATTTTAGCGGAAAAATCCATGATAGTATTGCACAAATAATAGCAAAAATAAAATAGTGCAAACGTATTTTTTGAGTTTGTATTGAAACTTGTTCTGAAATTTGTTGCGAAATTGTGCAAGTATAAGGCAAGCCAATAATTGCTAAGAAACTGAGTGCATCAGTCAGCATATAATCAGCTAAAAACATATAAGCTATTGCAGTATAAGCAATAACAAACAAAACAACCGACAAAACTTGTGAATAACGCAAAGTTGCAAAATAGAAAATACGTAGGTAATCCATAATTTGGTTTTTATTTGAACACTGATGACACCGATACTCACTGAATTAATTTTTCAAATTTCATATCTCAAATTTCATATTTCTCTTACCTTCCCTTCAAAACCAAATAACTCAACACAAGCAATACACAAATTATCAAAGCCCATTCGTGTGGTTCTGGAACTGCACCTGACGACTTCATTGAGGCATTTTGCAAACTATTCTCACTTGCCTTAATACCAAATCTGTCATAATCTTGCTGCGTTTCCAAAACAATTAAGCTCGATAAAGGTGAAACAATATAAGCTGTTGAGGCTTTGGAAATTAAGTTTTCGTTGATATAATCACTACTAAAATAATCTGAATTGATTTTTCGCATGATGTCATTATACGTATACAAACGTAGTAAATGGTCAGGTGCATCAGATTTAGGAATTGAACTCCCATTTTGCGTTTGAGTTTCTACTAATTTAATGGCTGCTTGTGTGATAACAATAGCACTTGCGTCTTCTTGATTTTTAACAAATTGCTTTTTGTATAATAACGAAATTAGATTTTCTGTTGTGCCATTGTCATAGTTAAAAACTCGCAATTCTTTTAAAGTTTTGAGATATGGCGATAAATTTTCACCTAAATTATACAAACAAATTTGTGAAATGTTATTACTTAAATAAGATTTTAATTGTGCTGCAAAAATGCTATTTTCTAAGTCTTTTAAATTTGGCGATGGCATTTCAGATTTTGAAATCACCAAACTTGTTTCAGGATTTTTAATGATATGCAAAGGGAAAAGACTGAAATTTAGTTTTTGCATTTGTTCAAATATTTGCTCCTGATTTGCGGCTGTTATCTCAATAAGTTTGTTTTGAAAAGCATATATTTTTATGTTTTTGATAGTTTGTGTGGCAGCTAAAATGTCTTCAAATTCCGACTTATTCCACGAATTATTTAAGTCTAAATAAATATTTTGGGCTTCAAAATTTTGGTATTGTTGTGCATAATCTTTCACTGTATAAGTTTTACCACCAAAACTAAAACCTTGTGTTGCAAGTGTTTGGTTAGCAAAGTTTACTTCCCAATAAGGTTTAAAATCTCCTTCATAAAAATAATTATTCACTTCGGCATTATCAATCGTAAAAGGTAGTTCGAGCTTAGAAACATCTTTTGTAAACTGAATTTTAATGCTTTCAGTCGCATTTTCAGTCGCATGACCTTGAAAATAGATACTTTGATAGGTCAAAATATCGTCTTGCTTTTTCAATGGTGCTGTAATACCGATTTTAAATTGACGGTCTTCGGCTGATGTGCAAGGAAAAACCCGCACTGTAATTGTATTTCCTTCCTGCCAATGCACCAAAGAAGGGTCTCGTCTTTCAACACCAACAACAGTTTTATAAGCAGAATCTGCCTTTGCTTTGGTGGTCAAATAGCCTTTTTCCTCTTTGCCATTTATCCACAAAGACAAGGAACTCACAACGCCACCTTCGGGCAAATAAAACGTATAAAGTGCTTCTTGTGGCTCTTCCCACCTGTCATTATTCATTTTTGTGTAATGAATTTTTAGAGTTTTTTCGGTATATGCCATGCGAAAATCAGGATAAATTCGGGCGTAAGTTGTAACATTTGCAGTTGATAAATTATCACCAGACCACAATTTTTCTTGGGCTTGGTGTCTTGCATCATAAGCAGTTCTCAAAATTTGCACACATTCAGTATCCAAAATATCCACTTCTGAGCTTAGCCAACGTGCTACCGTAACTAAGGGGTCATGAAATCTTGCTGCATCAAAAGTACCGTTTGGTATTCCAAAAAAGTTTGAGTTTCTACCCCAACCTTCAACATAAACTAAGTTGCTTTTGAAAACTCTTTCGCTAATCCAATTATGTGAAATTTTCTGGCATGCATACACCCAATTTGGCAATTCTGTGTTTTCATTTAGCTGATTTCTGTTATAAGCCTGTTGAATTTCTTTGGTAGTTTGCGACCATTTTGTAGCAAAATTTATCGTAAAAATTACAGGTAACACAAAACCAACTGCAAAACAAATGGCGTATAATTCCTTTTCTTTATAGGCACGAATGGCAATAACAACGAGAATGATACAAAAAATAAGTGGAACAAATGTGTGTAGCGAAACTCCAATAACAAAACTCGCCAAAATACCAATAACATAAATTGGTGCTAAATAGACTGATAAATAGGCAAAAAGTGCGAAAACTGCACCTAAAACACCAAATAAGGTTGCTTTTCCTGCCGCATGAAACAAATCTTTGAAAATATAAGCAACCAAAGCAATGCAAGAACTGATTAAAGCAACCGAAAACCATGTAACAGATTCCTGAAAAACATTCATTTGACGGTTGAGAGCATAACAACTAATAAGGCACAAAATTAACCACAAAATTGTGTGCGAAATTTTATAATTAATTTCTCTTTTCCAAAGTCGTCTGATGTCAAAGGCAACGAAAAAATAGATAAATGCAAGGGCATAATTTATGAAAAACAAACCTAAATCTCTATCATTATTAATCCAAGAAGTAGTTTTTATAAATGGGAAAAGTGGTATGCAAAATATTAAACCTGAAATGGCAATAAGTATTGCACCAATAGTAAATTTTTTGTCGAGAATTTCGGTTGCTTTGTCCATATATGATGTTTTGTTTTAAATGATTTTAAGGAAAATTTCACTTTGCGATTCAAAGTAAAATAATAATTTTGATATTTCCAAAAGAACTTTGTAATTCAAAGTAAAATATTTTTATGAGCTACGTAATTTTACAAATAATTTATGCTTTAAAATTTATTTTGGTATCTTTGTTTTGTCATTCTAAGAAAAGTGAAGAATCTAAGTCGGATTCTTCACTTTTCTTAGAATGACAAAATTTTGGTTTTAATAGCAAAAAAGACTTTATCAAAAAGTCTATCAACAAAAAGATGTCAGTTTTTAAAAGATAGTTTCCTAACTTTTAAAAAAGAAAGTAATGAAGCTAAATTGCATCGGCAATTCATTGGCTTTACAAAAAGTTAGTAGAAATGCCAAAACTAAATTTTGTAAGTACCATTTCTATAAATCAAGCACTAATAAAATTATTTAAAAATTTAAACAGCCATTTTATGCAAAATCAGAGCTACGAAAACTATAAAAAATTTACACCCTTGCACCATTTTGTGCAGCTACCTTTAAATATTTTTCTAACTGTGTGGTTTACTTATGAGGCTATCAGCAATGTGGATAAATCTGTACAAAAAATATGGATTGGACTTGCTTTAATTGGCTTTGCGACATTAATTATGAGCATACTCATGCGTATGCACTATGGCTTGGTACTGCAAAATCGTATTATTAAAACTGAAATGCGTTATCGTTATTATAGACTTACACAAAAATATTTTGAGGAGTTTGAAAAACAATTCACATTTGGACAAATTTCAGCCTTGCGTTTTGCCTGTGATGAGGAGCTTATTGCTTTGGTAGAGAAAACTCTTGCCGAAAAATTATCTCCTGATGCCATTAAACGACAAATTAAAAATTGGCATGGAGATTATGCACGTGTGTAATCTGGTGTGTGGACTTCAGTCCACACACCAGAAAGTTGTGTGTGGACTGAAGTCCACACTACATCAATTACAACATTTCAAACCTAAAACCCTTATTTGCAAAAAAATCCATAAATCTCGGCAATACATATTTTAAAGTATTGGCAGCCTTAAAACTGTCATGAAATACAACAATAGCACCTTTTTCAGTGCAATAAATCGTTTTTTCTAAACACATTATAGGCTCTAAGTTTGTATCAAAATCTCCACTTAAAACTGTCCACATCACAATTTCATAATCATTAACTAAATTATCTATCTGAGAAATAGAAATTTTGCCATAAGGTGGACGGAATAAATTTTTAGATTTTTGACTATTATCTTCTCGATTAACTTGTTTATGAATTTCTATTTCTGTTTGGCATTTTGCAATATTATTGAAATATATCTCATCTTCATGTTGCCAACCGTTGATATGATTATGGGTATGATTGCCAATTTTGTGCCCTTGTGCTAAAATATTTGCAAAAATTTCGGGGTATTTTACAATATTTTCGCCCACACAAAAAAATGTGGCTTTTGCTTGATAACTTTCTAAAGTTTTAAGAACAAAATCCGTAATTTCAGGGATAGGCCCATCATCAAAAGTTAAGTAAATCACTTTTTCTTCCGTTTCTTTTCGCCAAGTTAATTGTGGAAAGAACGTAGGAAAGATATTGCCAGAACGGTGTGTGTACAACATGGATAACATGTATATTAATGTATATGTATGATAAATTTATGCAATAAAAGTTTAATTTGTAGTAAAGTTTAATTTTTTTGTTTTTTTATTGTTTAATTACTACTAAAATCATACATATTCAACTTATAGGCTAAAATTGCATGAGTTAAAAATAGTGCCAATAATTATAAATATTTGATTATCAAGTAGTTAAATGTAAAATTTTACAATTATTTATAACTATACAAATATCAAATAAAGTAATAATCAGCATTTTTTTATCAAAAAAATACTAATTATTACATGAGTTTACATTAATGGTACATAAATAATATGCTAATAAATTCTTTTTATAAACCAAAATACTATATTTGTGCGAAGCAATAGTTAATAACTGTTGTTTTATAACTCAAACAGAACAACTTTTTTAAAATACAAACTAATAGGATTAAAACACAACTTTATTTTTGAGAATGACATTTGAAAATGGCAACTCTGTTACAGCATATAATTTACATTCAGTATGGCAAAAATTAAATATTATTATGACACTGAAACGTGCCAATATGAACCAGTAAAAATAAGTAGAACTGATTATTTGACTAATATTGCAGGATTTTTAATTTTAGCGGCTCTCACAGGCTTTGGTTTTACAACAGTTTATCGCAATTATTTTCCTTCTGTAAAAGAAGCCGAGTTATTAAAAGACAACCAAGAGTTATTATTAAAGTACGAATTTTTGAATAAAGAGTTTTCAAATACCAATAATATGTTAGCTGTTTTACAAGAACGTGATGACAATATTTATAGAACTATTTTTGAAGCAGAGCCTATTGCAATGGAAATTCGCAAAGGTGGTACTGGTGGTACAGAAAAATATCGTGAGTTATTAGACGAAAAATTAAAGAGAGAAGACTTAATTTTGGCAACAATAAAAAAAGTGGATAATCTCAAAAAGCAAATGTATATTCAGACTAAATCTTATGATGAACTGATGTCATTAGCTAAACAAAAAACAACAATGATGGCATCAATACCTGCAATTATGCCATTGACCAACAAAGACCTTCAAACTTTTGCTTCTGGTTTTGGTTATCGTGTTCATCCTATCTATAAAGTTCCTAAAATGCACACAGGTTGCGACCTTACAGCAGCACAAGGCTCACCAGTTTATGCATCAGGTGACGGCGTTATTATTTCTTCTGAATGGTATGGTGGTTATGGCAATCAAGTAGAAATTGACCATGGTTTTGGCTATGTTACTAAATATGCTCACTTGTCGGCTTTCAAATGTAAAAAAGGTCAAAAAGTTAAACGTGGACAACTTATAGGATTGGTCGGAACTACAGGAACTTCTGTTGCACCACACTTACATTACGAAGTTATTAAAAACGGTGAAAAAGTTAATCCTGTTCATTATTTCTTTAATGATTTAAGTGCAGAACAATACGAAAAAATGTTGGAAATTGCCTCACAAAACACGCAGTCTCTGGGTGGATAGTTTTTAGAAATATAAAAAAAGGTATTATCATTTGTTATGTGATAGCAAATGATAATACTTTTTTTTATGAAAATATACTATCAAAGCAGTATTTTAAATTTACCTCAAAATTTTGTAACACTTGATAAAATGCTACAGCTTTTCTCCACCTACACAAATCCATTATAGACATGGAAATCAAAACATAACAAATTTATAAAAAATACGTAACGAATTTAGGAGTTTAAAGTTATTTTTTATAGGTTTAAAATAATTTTATTTGTAAAATGTAAAGTAAAGTGTTTTACATTTTGGTGCTGACGTTTTAAATTTGTTTTTTGTCATTCTGAGCTTGCGAAGAATCTTATATTATTAGGTCAAAATTGCAATAATTCAGATTCTTCGCAAGCTCAGAATGACAAAAAAATTAGTAATGTCGTTATCAAAGTAGCAAAATTATTTGGAAATATAAATAATTGCATGACTATAAAAAAATCATATTATATTTTTATAATATTGCTAATTGCCCACAGTAGTTGCAGTCTTTGCTATGCACATAATATTACAGATAGTTTGACTCATGTTTTAAGACAATCAGAACTTAGCGACTCTACCAAAATACAACTTTATAAACTCTTGGCTGAGGAAATTCGCAGTACTTCTCCTTATAAAGCCTTAGAATATGCCCAAAATGCTATTGAAATAGCCGAGAAAAAACATTCCCATGCTGAACTCATAAATTGTTTGATAATTAAAGGTACTATTTATGACATGCAAGGTAGTTATATTTTTGCGATAGATTACTTATTGAGAGCATTAGAAATTAGTGAAAAATTACAATTCAGCATCCAACAAGCACAAGTAGAAAAGTTAGTTTCTGTGGTGTTTTGTCACCAAAAAAATCATCAACAAGCCTTAGATTATGCAAATAAAAGTTTGCAGACCAGCGAAAAAATACGGGATAGAAAAAAAGTAGCTTCTGCACTGGGAAATATAGCACTAATTTTTTTAGATAAAAAAGACTATAACAAGTCTATTTATTATTTTAACAAGGTTATTCCTATTTTTACAATTTTAGGAGAGCAGCAAGCATTGGCAGACACACAAATAAATTTGTTAAATGTTTATTTAGCAACTCAAAATTACACAAAAGCATTAGAATTATGTGATAATGCCTATCGTATTTATCAAAATTTAGGCTGGCAACCAGGTGAAGAATTGGCGTTAATCAATTATGGAGAAATTTATGAAGGCATGGGCAATATGATAAAAAGTCTTGATTATTACCATAAAGCCTTAGATATTAACGAAGGACTTGAAAATAATATGAGCAAGGTGTATATTCTCAACCAAATTGCAAAACTCTATATTAATAATCAAAACCTCACAGATGCAGAAATATATGTAATAAAAGCTTTAAACTTGTCTAAACAAATTAACTCAAGAGTAGATATAAAAAATGCTTATGAAATTTTATATCACATTTATAAAACTAAAGGCATTGCTACTAAAGCATTATATTATTATGAATTAGAAAGGCAAATCACAGATAGCCTTTTTAGTCATGAAAGAGATAGATTATTAGCAAATATGCACAAAGATTATGAGTTAGAGAAAAAAACCGAAGAAATCAATAAATTAAATGAAAATAGTGAATTACTGTCTAATGAGATGAAACAGCAAATTACTTGGAAAAATTTATTGTTGGTAAGTTTTGTTATTTTAATAGGATTAGTATTTTTTTTGTGGAAAAATAATGGACAAAAACGTAATATTAATAAAATATTAAAAGAGCAACAGGCAAAACTCCTTTCGCAGTCTGTAAGTTTCAAAACACTCAATCAAGATTTACTTGCTGAAAAAGCTACCACTGAACAATTAAACCAAGATTTAGAAAAACGTATCGCAGAAAGAACCAATGAGTTAGGAGTTACTATTGAAAAATTAGCCCAACAAAATCAAGACTTAGCAGATTTCTCGCACATTGTTTCTCACAACCTAAGGTCGCCAGTAGCTACACTAAAAGGCTTGGTTGATATGCACAAAAGTATAGATTATGCAGAAAATCCAGAAATGTTATCCTTATTAATTTCGCATATAGATAAAAGTATGCACAAATTAGATACTGTGGTTTATGATTTAAACACCATTCTTAGTGTGCGTGAAAGTATTACTAAAATTTTAGAATTGGTTGATTTGCAGGAGCTTACAAAAGATGTAATTACATCAAGACTTGAAGATGAACTTAGAAATTGTCAGGCAATTTTGACAACAGACTTTAAGGCTCATACTTATTTTTTGGGTATTAGGAGTTATGTAGAAAATGTAGTTTATCAGTTGGTTTCTAATGCAATTAAGTATAAAGACCCAGACAGACAGCTTACTATTCATATCTCAACCACAGAAACGGCTAATGATGAAATATGCTTTTCAGTCAGAGATAATGGACTTGGTGTACCAAATCCTGCAAAACTTTTTCAATTTCATCAACGCCAACATATCCATATAGAAGGAACAGGGTTGGGTTTATATCTTATTGCCACACAGTTAAAAGCCATGAATGGACGTGCTGAGGTCAATAGCGGAAAAGATGAAGGTGCAGAATTTTTGATTTATTTTAAGAGAACAACATAGTTTTTAGTTTTTAGTGCTTAGTTTTGAGTTAAAAAAACGAAGAACTCAAAACTCAAAACCAAAAACCAAATTCGGATAATCTGTAATTACGCCATCAACTCCCATTTTTTTCAAATTTTTCATAATTTCTTTATCATTTACAGTCCAAGGAATTACTTTCATTTGATTTTTCTTTGCAAATATTATTAAATCTGGCGTTACTAATTCATAAAAAGGGCTATAAATTTCTGGAATAAAGCCTAATTCTTCTATTTTTCTAAGAAATGGCGTAATTTCTCCTGTCATATCATCAGGTTCTGCCAATAAAGATAAATTTATATTCTTATCATTATCATGCAGCCATTGCAAAGTTCTGATATCAAAAGACTGTATCATAGTTCTTGCAGACATTCCATATTTTTCAATAACTTCTAACAATAATGCGGCAAAAATGGCTGGGCTTGGGTGAAAAATATTATCTGTTTCAGGCTTTGATTTTGTTTCAATATTAAAATAAAATGGTGCTTTTCGAGCTATTTTTGTGGCAAATTTTATTGTTTCTTCAAACATTTCAGAAAGTAATGGCTTGTAAGCTGCTTGTTTGATTTGTGTTGGAAAACGTGGGTGTGGTTTTAAGCCACAATCAAATTGTCTAATTTCATCATAACTAAGTTGATAGAGATTAAATTCTTTTTCCTTAATATTTGTGATTTCTTCGCCGCCTGGTTGTGTGCATATTTCGTGGTTCATGTATGGTTCATGTGAAACCACAACCTGCTCATCTTTGCTAATTACAGTATCCATTTCTAAACTTGTTACGCCAAGTTCCAAAGCATGACAAAAGCCTTGTATTGTATTTTCGGGTAAAATA
>JAYTNF010000102.1:0-3282 GCA_043748455.1 Cytophagales bacterium | reverse complement strand
GCCAAACACAAACACCACAATAACCATACAAGGTAGTAGAAAAAGTATTGGAGGGAAACAACAGAAACAATTTGAAAATCACTACCTAAGCCTACCCATAAATACAATGTTATACTTATCTAGTGATGGTTTTTCTGACCAAAATAATTCACAACGTGATAATTTTGGTATTTTAGCACTCAAACAACTGTTAGGAGAAATTGCATCAAAACCAGTTTTAGAACAAAAAGAAATATTGCAAACCACACTTCAAACTTTTATACAAGACACTGAACAACGTGATGATATTTTGATTTTTGGAATTAGGTTGGTTAATAATCAATTTTTATAACTTACCAAAAATATTTCTAAGTTATTTGAATTTCCCGTCAAAATTAACGAACTTTGCTTTTTAATTATTGAAAATAAATTTAAAAATTGATACGCAAAATAAATTCTATATAAATTTCCAATTTTTATAGAATTTCCATACACACATATACATGAGCAAAAGACAACAATATCAAAAACCTGTAACCCGCCGAAAAAGCAATTTTTCTATTAATGAATTATTAGACGACAACCGTTTTAAATTAACTGCGGGACTTATTACCTTAGTATTTTCATTAGTATTATTTGCCTCTTTCTTTTCTTATTTTTGGTCTGGAAAAGCAGACCAAAGCACCGTTGAATCTTTGTGGCATGTTTCTTTAAGTGATTCTGGCAGAGAAGTACAAAATTGGATGGGAATTTTTGGGGCTGTTTTGGCATACTTCTTTATATTCAAATGGTTTGGTATTGCCTCGTTTTTGCTAATTCCGTTATTGTTTAGAATTGGTTATTTTTGGATTTCAACAACCAAATTGTTTAGCGGCAGAGCTTATGCAAAAGCAACTATTTTTTGGCTTTTTTGGGTAAGCATGCTGTTGGGTTATGTTACAATTTTCTTTGAAGGCAAAACCATGTGGGCATTTTTGTGTGGTGGCATTGGCTTGGAATTATCTTTATTGTTTAATTCTATTTTTGGTGGTGCAACACTTATTGTGTTGTTTTTAACACTTGGAATTTACTGTATTTTCAATTTTGATTTGAAAACCATCGAAAAATGGCGTGCAAAATTTGAATATGCAGCCGAAGGTGTAAGCTCATCAGCCGAAAGTTTGAAACAACAATTCACTCGTGAACAACACGAGCCTTATGACGAAACAAGCAATTTTATTAAAGCAAGTCAAAAATCGCAAAATAATCAAAATCCGCAAAATCCTTCCGCAAAAAAAGAAGGTGCAACACAAAATTCCAAAGAAAATGCAAACCCAAATTCACAACAAAATCCCTTAAATTCATCACAAAGTCTTTTTGGAAAAGCTACCATTAAAGATTTTGAAAATCAGAAAATTGAAAATGGTAGTGAAATTGAATTTAATGTAAATTCAGACAATAAAAATGTAGGCTCAAATGGCAAAATTGTATTGAATAAAATTTCTGAACTTACGATTGATGACAGAACAGATTTTCAAGAAAAAATCATTGATTTGCAAAATCCTGTAATTATCCAAGAAGACTTATTTGGAGAATCTGAAAATCCTGCAGACCGAATTCCTGCACACATTCGTTACGGCAATTATGACCCGAAAAAAGATTTAAGTAAATATGAATATCCTAATATAGAGTTGTTACAACCACCAATAGCTAATAAATTGCGAGTTACACGTGAAGAATTAGAGGCAAATAAAGAGAGAATTGTAGAAACTTTAAGCCATTTTAATATCAGCATCGACACTATTAAAGCTACTGTTGGCCCTACTGTTACGTTGTATGAAATTGTACCACAGGCAGGCATTAAAATCTCGAAAATCAAAAATTTGGAAGATGATATTGCATTAAGTTTGTCAGCTTTGGGTATTCGTATTATTGCACCAATTCCTGGGCGAGGAACTATTGGTATTGAAGTTCCAAACAAAAACCGTGAAGTTGTGTCGGCAAGTTCTGTTTTTATGACCGAAAAATTCCAAGATTCTACCTTTGAATTACCCATTGTTTTAGGTAAAACGATTTCTAATGAAGTCTTTGTAGCTGACCTCGCAAAAATGCCTCACTTACTCATGGCTGGTGCAACAGGTCAAGGAAAATCTGTCGGTTTAAACATCATTTTAACGTCTTTACTCTATAAAAAACACCCTTCTGAGCTTAAATTAGTACTTGTTGACCCTAAAAAAGTAGAATTAACACTATTTAATCGTATAGAAAAGCATTTTTTAGCTATGCTTCCAGGTAGTGATGAAGCTATTATTACAGATACTAAAAAAGTTGTGCATACCCTAAATTCGTTGTGTATAGAAATGGACGTAAGATATGGTTTATTAAAAGATGCGTCTTGTCGAAATATTAAAGAATACAATGAAAAGTTTACTAAAAGAATGTTAAATCCAGATGAAGGACATCGTTATCTACCTTATATTGTGTTAGTTATTGATGAGTTAGCAGATTTAATGATGACTGCGGGCAAAGAGGTAGAAACTCCTATTGCACGTTTAGCACAGTTGGCACGTGCTATTGGTATTCACTTAATTGTTGCCACGCAAAGACCTTCGGTAAATGTGATTACAGGTATTATTAAGGCAAATTTTCCTGCACGTTTGTCATTTAAAGTTGCCTCAAAAGTGGATTCACGCACCATTTTAGATACAGGTGGTGCTGACCAACTTATTGGACAAGGTGATATGTTGCTTTCAAATGGCTCGGATATTGTTCGTTTGCAGTGTGCTTTTGTGGCAACGGAAGAAGTTGAACATATTTGCGATTTTATTGGCAAACAACAAGGTTATGCAACACCTTATATGTTGCCAGAAGTAGAGGACGAAAATGGAGATGGAGAATCAAAAATTGTAGATTTAACAAATCGTGATTCTTTGTTTAATGATGCCGCAAGATTAATTGTATTGCATCAGCAAGGTAGCACTTCGCTGATTCAACGCAAACTTAATTTAGGCTATAATAGGTCTGGACGTATTATTGACCAACTTGAAGCTGCAGGCATAGTTGGTTCTTTTGAAGGTAGTAAAGCACGAAAAGTATTGGTTGACGAATCTCAATTAGAGATTTTATTGAAAAGTTTGGTATAAAACGTGAGATTTTTGTACCAAAAGTTTAATTTTATTATAAAATTCCTAACTTTATAAAAATCAAACTCTGAGAAAATAAACCTATGTCAAAAAAACTAATTCGTTTTGATTGGGCAATTAAAAAATTACTTCGTGATAAGCAAAATTTTGTAGTTCTCGAAGGTTTTTTGAGTGAATTGCT
>JAYTNF010000101.1:0-9951 GCA_043748455.1 Cytophagales bacterium | reverse complement strand
TGTTTGGGATAAGTTTTAAAAATTCTCTATATATTATTTGCAAAATGATTATTTTTTTATAAATTACATTTCTGAATACTGTTTTATTTAACTACTTATTTGTACTCTTAGACATAATTTTTATGATGACGACTGCATTAACACAAAATATAAAAGTCAGTGTAAGCACCAAATTTCAAACAATGTACTCTAATCCATTAGAAGGACATTATGTTTTTAGTTATAAAATTAGCATAGAAAATCAAAGTGATTATGCAGTACAACTTTTACACAGGCACTGGTACATACATGACGCAGACGGTACAAGACGTGAAGTAGAGGGTGAAGGAGTTATTGGAGAACAGCCAATTATTGAGGCTGGTGGTCGTTATGAATATGCCTCAGGTTGCAATTTGCGGTCAGGAATGGGCAAAATGTATGGTTATTATACCATGCAAAGATTAGCAGATGAACAAGAAATTGCTGTTGAGATTCCTGCATTTACAATGTTTTATCCGCCATTTTTAAATTAACTACTTAAATTAACTACTTTAAATTAATTTGATGCTCTATTTATTATTAGGTAGCAATATAGGAAATCGCCAAGAGTATTTGGAAAGTGCTTTAACTCTTTTGACAGATAAAATTGGTAGCATTATTGCAACATCTTCCATATATCAAACTTCGGCTTGGGGAAATCAAGAACAAGACGATTTTCTAAACATGGCTGTTGGTATTGATACAACAAAAGATGCCTTTGAAATTCTATACATAATCCATGGAATAGAACAACAGTTGGGAAGGAAAAGAACAGAGTTTTGGGGAGCAAGAACCATAGATATAGACATTATTTTTTATGGACAGCAAATTATTAGTACACAGACCTTGACCATTCCGCACAATCGAATTATGGAAAGACGTTTTGTGTTAGTGCCTCTAACCGAAATAGCCTCAGAGTTTATGCACCCTATTTGGCAAATGACTGTAAAAAATATGTTAGAAATTTGTGAAGATAAATTAATTGTAGAAGTTTTTGGTAAAACTTTTGCAACAGTAAATTTAAAACAGTAGTATTGTAAAGTGTTGTCTATGAGCTATAAAAAATAGCGTATTAACAACATAAAACATATTTAAGCAAATATTTTGTATATTTTTCAGTTTTGTGATAAAAAAAAGTGAATAAATTTTTATTTTAGATAAAAAATACATTTTTTTACATAAATCTATAAAAGTCTGTGTTAGCAGTCAAAACAACCCAACAAAACAATGAATAGGACATTTAGTCATCACGGTTTCTACTCAAAACTCAAAAAGCATAGTATTAACTTAGCTTGTCAGGGTATGGTTTCTCAAGACTTATTGTCGTTGATTGGTTTGAGTGTGAAACGCAAATCAGCAGACAATGAAGTGGCAGCTCGTAGGCTGTTTGCTATTGTTGTAGAACTTGCACAAAATATTTACCATTATTCAGCCGAAAAAGCATATTCTGAAAAAGATAAATGCTTGGTAGGTGTTGGTACTATCACAATTAGCGAAAATGCGGATAGTTTTACCGTAAGTTCAGGCAATATGATAGATATTACAAAAGCTGATGGAATTAAACAGCGTTGTAACTATATTAATACACTGAATGAAGAACAACTAAAACAATATTATAAGGAACAACGCCGCTTGCCTAAGCCCGAAGAAAGCAAAGGTGCGAATCTTGGATTTATAGATTTGGCGAGAAAATCGGGAAACCCGTTGAAATTTACCATGACTACGGTCAATGATAAACATTCATTCTTCACGTTGTCTATTAAAATTAAGAAAGATATAGCCTAATGGAAAATTTTAATATAAAAGCCGCTAATTTCATTCCTGAAATTAACTTTATTGCTGAAACTGGCGCATTATCAATTTCTGGTGAGTCCTATCACGAATATACACAGGAGTTTTATCAACCTGTTTTTGAGTGGTTACGCAGCTATTTGGCAACGCCTAATAGAGATGTTACGTTTAACTTTCGCATGTATTATTATAATACAAGTTCTTCGAGACGTTTTTTGGAAATTTTTGATTTATTAGAAGATTACCAAAATAATCATAATGGAACTATTCTTGTAAATTGGTATTACAAAGAAAATGACCTTGATATGCTTGAAAGTGGTGAAGAATATGCAGAAGATACAGGGCTGAAATTTAATTTAATACCGTTTTCATAACAGAAAATAGTATTAAATAATTTTGTCAAAATAAATATATATTTTAACCTATATGTTGCCAAAACTTATAGGTTTTGTTGTTTATAATAAATTTTTATTTATCAGAGGTTATTAAGGTCTTTAGTATAGACTTTAGCTTGTGCTTCTAATATTTTAATAATCAAGTAATGAATATAAGTTGCGTAGAATGTACCGCACCCTTTGGCGGGGGTTGCCTTCAACTGCAAGGTTTTTAATAAATTTGCAAAGCAAATTTATTAAAAACTCTAAAATTAATATTATTTTCTGGATTTTAGTCCTATTTTGTAATGAACTTGCGCCCTAAAAGGTGCGGTATAATCCACTACGCAACTTACATTAATTACTCCGCAGACTAAAGTCTGTAATAAGTAATAGGACAAAATAAATGTATAACAGACTTTAGTCTGATTATCAAAACCTCACAGACTAAAGTCTGTGGTACAAAATATACTTTAAATCTGTCTTATTACTTACAAAATCTTAATAATCTCTATCCTATCTATATGAATATTTATGACATTGTTCTGATTATTATTTTTGCTTATTTAATCATAGCTTTTATCGTCTATCGGATCCAAGAAAAGTTTATATTCAAACCTGAAAAGTTAGCACAGGATTTTCAATACCGCTATAAAGAACCTTTTGAAGAATTGTTTTATCACATGGAAGATGGTGGTAAAATCAACGGTTTACGTTTTCCTGTCGAAAATTCAAAAGGATTAGTCATATATTTTCATGGAAATAGTCGCAGCATCAAAGGCTGGGCAAAATATGCTAAGGATTTTACCCAACATGGTTTTGATGTTGTAATGATTGATTATCGTGGTTTTGGCAAAAGTATCGGAGAACGAAACGAAAGAACTCTAAAATCTGATGCCCAAATGGTTTATCAACGCCTTTGCACAGAATATTCAGAAGAACAAATTATTATTTATGGCAGGTCAATGGGTTCTGGTTTTGCAGCAAAAGTAGCCTCTGTAAATCACCCACGTATGCTTATTCTTGACGCACCTTATTATAGTTTTAGCCGACTAACTAACCGTTATTTGCCTTTTTTGCCTGTTCCTTGGATTTTGCGTTACCATATTCGTACAAACAGTTTTATAAAATATGTTCGTTGTCCAATACGAATTATTCATGGCACAAAAGATTGGCTAATTCCGGTACAATCAAGTAAAGATTTAGCTAATATTATGCCCGAACAGTCTGTTTTATACCAAATTGCAGGTGGCGGACATAATAATTTGCCTACATTCCCAGAATATTATGATATTTTAAGGCAAATCTTAGAAGATGCCTTGCGTCTGCCTTACGAAAAAGAATTGCATAGACGAGAATTATTTTAATAGTTTATGTAAGTTGCGTGGTAAATTGTACTGTACCTTTTAGGGTGCAAGGTTGTTGCAAAATAGCAATAAAATTGTTAAATAAATTTCATTTTAAAGACCTTGCACCCTAAAGGGTGTGGTACATTCTACACAACTTACATTAATTTTATAGCAATAAGTAATAAGACACAATAAAAGTATATTTCATAAATCATATTTCATATTTCATATTTATTCGCACCATTAACCACTAACGACATGATACTTTTTGATGATTTTAAAAGTTGGAAAAAATATTGTGAGGACAATCAAGTACCTCTTTATCAACCTGTTATGGATTATGAAATACAACAGAAAGGTAGAACAGAAACAGAAATTTGGGACGGAATGTTGCGTGCTTATACAGTCATGCGTGAGGCTGTGCAAACAGGTTTGACAGAAGACATGACTTCACGTTCGGGCATGGTCAATAACAGTGGCAAAAAAGTTTTTAATGCCTCAATTACTGTTTTATCTCCTGAGTTTAAAAAGCTGATTTCCAGAGCTTTAGCAGCAAAAGAAGTCAATTCGTGTATGGGCAGAATTGTAGCTGCACCAACAGCAGGAGCATCGGGAATTTTGCCAGGGGTTTTAGTTACTATTCAAGAGTTGCACAACCTCGAAGACCAAAAAATCTTAGAAGGATTGTTAGTTTCGGCAGGAATTGCCTTGATTATTGAACGAAATGCCTCCTTAGCAGGTGCTGTGGGTGGTTGTCAGGCTGAAACAGGTAGTGCAGGTGCTATGGGTTCGGGTGCTGTTGTTTATTGTTTGGGTGGAAGTATTGACCAAGTTTTCTCGGCAGTTGCTATTACGTTGCAATGCATGTTGGGTTTGGTTTGCGACCCTGTTGCAGGACTTGTTGAAGTGCCTTGTATTGTCCGCAATGCAAGTGCTGCCGCTATTGCTTACTCGTCTGCTCAAATTGCTCTTGCAGGTGTAAATTCAGTTATTCCTGTTGATGAATGTGTTGATGCAATGGGTGAAATTGGAGAAAGTATGGAAACCAGATACAAAGAAACAGCAATGGGTGGACTTGCAGCTACTAAAACAGGTCAAACTATTGCAAAACGTGTGCTGATTCAAGATATTGAAATTTTGCCTGATGAAATTGTCAATTAAATAATTGCTAGTATTATAGTATGTATGATAATATAACAAGTTGATTATCATACTATTAGCTTTTTTTATTCATTTGCACATCATTTAAAGTACCTTAGTTTGAAATAAAACAAAAAATTTAAAACTAAACTTTGATAGCAACATTATTAATTTGTTTTTTGTCATTCTGAACTTGCGAAGAATCTGACGTTATTAGGTCAAAACTGCAATAATCTAGATTCTTCTCAAGCTCAGAATGACAAATTAATAATTTCATTATCAAACTGTATTTGTTTAACTATAAATGATAATGACAAAAATACTTGAAAATAACTACTTGAAAATCAAATGATTTACTTAGCATACATTCTGTAACATCACCTTTTTTTAATTCTAATAAGCCATAAACCCACAAATGTAATCAAGCCGTTGAGGATTAATAATTCGAACCCAAATTTATAACCGTTTAATAAAACAACAGAGTTTACATTCAAAAAATAGCACAAACAAGGCGAAAATACACAAATAAGTGGTACAAATTTGTCCTTTACTGCAATTTTTGTGAATAACCCAAAGGCAAATAAACCCAATAAGGGTCCATAAGTATAGCCCGCAACTTTGAAAACTGCTTTAATAACACTTGCATCATTAATAGTTTGAAAAATCATGATAACCACGAAAAGTAGTAATGAAAATCCTAAATGTACCCAAAATTTTAGGTGTTGTCTTTGAGATTCTTTTTTGTTTGCAAAATCAAGAAAATCTATACAAAAGGCAGTTGTTAATGATGCTAAGGCAGAATCTGCACTTGCATAGGAAGATGCAATGATGCCAAGAAGAAAGAAAATTGCAGCAATAATTCCAAAACTACCTAATTTTAGGGCAAGTAAAGGGTATAATTGGTCGGTTTTGGTTGGAATGGCAATGTTTTCTGAATTTGCATAAATATATAGCAAAGCACCTAAGGTTATGAATAAAAAATTGACTATTACTAAAACCACACTAAATGAAAACATGTTTTTTTGTGCCTCTGCAATATTTTTACAAGCTAAATTTTTTTGCATTAAATCTTGGTCTAAACCTGTCATGGTAATTGCGATAAACATTCCTGCAAAAAATTGTTTGAAGAAAAACTTGTCATCACGCCATTCCCAAAAGAAAATTTGTGAATAATTGCTGTTTTTTACGGTTGTTATTAGGTTTGGAACATCTAAATCTAATTTCTGTGCAATGAGTACAACACTGATAACGACTGCGGAAATTAAGAAAAAAGTTTGAAAAGTATCTGTCCAAATAATAGTTTTCATACCTCCTTTAAAAGTATAAACCCAAATTAAAGCAATGGTTATCAGCACATTAACCGAGAAAGGTATTCCTAAATCTGCAAAAATAGTTAAGTCTAAGACTGCTGCAACCAAATATAATCGGAAAGCTGAACCAATGGTTCGGGATAGTAAGAAGAAAAAAGAACCCGTTTTATAAGACCAAAATCCAAATCTATGTTCCAAATACGTATAAATTGAAATCAAATTTAGCCGATAATACAAGGGCATGAGTACCAAACCAATAACAAGATAACCTGCTAAATAGCCTAAAACCATTTGAAAATAAGAAAATTGTGCTGTGCCAACTTCCCCCGGAATAGAGATAAAAGTAACACCAGATAATGAAGCACCTATCATGCCAAAAGCTACAATAAACCAAGGTGCTTTCTTGTCGGCAGTAAAAAAATTTTCTGAATTGCTGCCTTTAGAAGTAAAATAAGCAATAAGAATTAGAGCCGAAAAATATATGGCTATAATGGTAAAGATAATTGAAGGCGACATGAATTGTTAGGACTAGTTCTTAATATAAAAAATGATTTATGAAATGCTGCAATTATTTAGATAATATGTGGTTTTAGGTTATCAAAAATGGAATTTAAGATTTTGAGAGACTAAAGCCACATAATTAAATATTTTCCAACAATTAACTATTTTTTCTTCCTTGCGTCATGTAATTTTTTTGCACCATAAGCAATTCCTGCTGCCGCAATTAAACTGATTCCTCCATCAATAGGTACATTTTCGGTATTTGTGGGGTCAGGCACAGGTCCACCACTTTGAGCAAAAACTGAAACTGATGTAGCTAAATTTAACAAACATAAAATAGCTGCAATAACCAACAAATTTATTTTTTTCATATATAGATTATTTAATAAGTATTAACTCATTTATACAAGCTCAAACAGATAAATATGGTATAGACATGACAAATTTCCAATATTTATGCCATATTATCACTACATAACTTACATTATTATTATATTTTTGAAGGTAAACTCACTAAAAACACACTTCCTTCTCCAACTTCACTGATTACATGAATACGACCTTTATGGGCTTTTATCATCAAACTCACATAATTTAAACCCAAACCAAAACCCTTGACATTGTGAATATTACCTGTTGGAACTCTATAAAATTTGTCAAAAATTTGTCGTTGATTTTTCTTTGCAATTCCAATACCATTATCTTTTATACTTATTACAATATTTTGGTTTTCATTGTAAATTTTGATTTCAATTTTGGGAATTTTCTCGCAATATTTAATAGCATTATCTAATAAATTATAAACAATATTTGTCAAATGTAACACATCGCCAGAAACAATGCCATTTGTTGCCTCATCATAATAAATTATATTACCTTTTTGCAAATCTAAAGCAGGTTTAATACTGTTTATGGCTTTCTCCACAATTAAGTGCATATCAACATCTTCCCTTTTAAGTTTTATCTCTCTATTACTCAAAACTGCAATCTGTAATACACTTTCTACTTGTGTTTTCAATCTATTTGTTTCTTCTAAAATAATTGTTGCATATTTTTTTAACCTATCAGGGTGTTCCGAAATTTTAGGATTTTTCAAAACTTCAGCAGCAATGCTAATTGTGGCTATTGGCGTTTTAAATTCATGAGTCATATTATTAATAAAATCTTTTTGCACTTCGCTTAACCGTCTTTGTTTCAATATAATGAATAATGCGTAGCCAAAAAACATTATCACAACCAATAAAACAATGCTTGTAAAACTCCAAATCTGCATTTCAGCCACAATATTATTTGTTCTTGCAGGAAAATGCACACCAAAATAATAAGCAGCCTTATCCCAAGTTGGTAGATTTACTTCTTTTGTAAAGGTAATTTGAGTGCTGTCATAGCTCACATAATTTCCATAAACCATTTTTTCACTCAAACAATCATAAATACTATATTCAAAATCAGCTTTTACATAGCGTTTTGCAAACTCCTCTTTCAAAAAAAGTTCTAATAAATTGGCATCAATCACATCATTGATTCTAACAACAAAATAATTATCAGTGAGTTGTGCAACTGGATTTTCATTAGGTAATGTTTGATTATTATAAACTAATAATCTTTTAGCCACACTTCTCAACGCAATCGTTACAGACCGAGTAAATTGCTGCTCGTTAATATCAAATGCTTTATTGAGCCAAAAAATTTGTGTGGTAACAATGCCAATTATTGACAAAGTAGCCAACACAACAATCAAACGAATGGTGTTACGATTCACTTTTTTAGAGGATATTTAGAAATCATTTAGCTTGTTAGTGAATTTTGAATATACTCTTTTATTTTTCTCAATATCGCAACTACTGTATAAATATCGTCATCAGAAGCATTATAAGCATTGCTTACTGCATATTCTTTGCCATTCAGTATCACAAAAAACCAACTTCTTCCAACCACATAGCAGCCATAAACAGGCATTTTTCCTTCATTTTTTGCTTCTGCCACCAACATTGCAGATAGTAATTGACCTTTGGGGTCAGAACTTCCTTTTTTAGTTTCCTGTTTGTACTCGTGAATAAAAAAGTAAGGTTTCATAGGTTTTTGTTTGCCTTTTGCCAACACTAAATCTACTTTACCACCAATTTCTATATTGTTGATAGTGGCAGAAATACTGCGTTGCGAAAAAATTTTATAATTAGGCATTGTATAATCCACGATTAATAACAAAGGTGCAATAAACTGTAATTTGAGTTCATCTTCGTTCCAAAAATCGGCATTATTTTTCAATGCTTTTTTCAGTTTTTTTACAGTTTCATCTTCAGAAATACTAAGTTCTGTTGTGCTTTGTAACCAATTTTCTAATAAATCCATTACTTCTAATTGTTCTAAATCAAAAGCAATTTCAAGGTCTTGCGTTTCCCAATTTTCAAAATTTCTCATAGTTTTATCATTTTACTTTCGTAAAGGTACAAAATAATTCCACTTTTGGCACATAAAGCTACTTCTTTTTATTTTTTTCAGCTACCTTTTTTACATCTTTTTCTACCTTATTTCCTTCACTTTCCAAACGTCTTTTTAGCTTGCTTATGTCTTCGGCAGGAGGCAGATTTTCGGGTTTTACGCCACGTTCTAACAACATTTTCCGAACAGCTAAATTATTATCTATGTGTTCTTTGGTTATTTTTCGTTCTCCCTGTAAGTCTTTGTCTAATACATTATAGCTGGTGAGTTCGGCTGCAAAATCTTTGGCTTTTAGCGTAAGTGTAGGCAAAAAAATCGGCTAAGGGTTTGCCTTCTGTTACGCCTAATTTCTTTTTCATCTCTAAGGTAGTAAAACCACCAAACAAGGCATTATCTCCTTTTGAACGGATATTAGCAAAACTTTGTTCATTGATACCTCTTTCATAAATAATTCCTGATAATTTTTTCTCGGATTTACTTAGCTTGTCCCTTGCCGACACTCTGACAATATCTAATAATCTTTGTTCAATAATCTCCTGCTTGCGAGTTTGGACAGCAAAATAAGTTTGGGCAAAGGCTATTTCATTTTTAGAAGCATCACCGTTTTGAGCTACCAAATAACACGCATAACGAGTAAGAGCAATATCTGTAATTTCTCTTTTTGAGTCACTACCCAACTCAATCATTTTGTTGGTTTCAACGAAATGGTCTGAAATGCTAATTTTGGCAGGTTTCTTTGGCTTTTTTAAGCACTTTTTCGAAGTTTCGCCAATCCTTATAACCCAAAATCTCTTGTAATTCTCTGGCACTCCAACATTCTACTGCTGCTACTTCATAACAAGCACTTTCAAATTTATCAAGGAGTTCCTTTATTTTTTCTGTTTGCATAGCTCTTAAATTTTCACAAAAATACAAAATAAATTGTAGCATAGACTTTAGTCCAATGCTATTAAGCTAAGAAAGTTAAATTGCAATATTGCTAATTACTTGATTATCAATTAATTATATTTTTTTAGTTCCGTTAGG
>JAYTNF010000100.1:0-10044 GCA_043748455.1 Cytophagales bacterium | reverse complement strand
TTTTGCAAACATAGTAATGGTTTTGAAATCCATAATAAAGAATTTAGCCAACATAATTCCAAAAATTGCTAAAGAAATCATACGCAAATCTTTTATTTTAAATCTCATGCCGATATACATGGTTGCTGTTGCAAATAAAGTCCACAAAATAGAATAAGGTAAACGATGAATAGTATAGAGTAATTCATCTAATTCTTGTCCTTGTTCATAATATAATAAGACTGACGTGTGTTCAAGTTCGGCAGAAGCATGGAATATTAGCACAAAAATTACATACCAAATTAAATAACTAAAAATAGAACTATTTTCAGTATATCGTTTATAAACATCATTTATCATCAATCCTATCATGCCAACTGATAAAGCTACATTAATATAGTGTATTGCAAAAATCCAGAAAGATTGATTTTGCATTAAGTATTCATTTCTAAGGTCAATGACGCTAAAATGGACATATAAAATGTATAAAGCTGCCGAAAAAGCTACTAAATAATCGGCGGCTCTTTTCATGGCTTGTACTTTTATTCTATTGCCAACTATCCACAAAGCCAAAATGAAACAACTGTTATAAATACCAATCCAAAGACGTTTTACATCATTGATTTCATAGTCATGAAATTGCAATTCAACATTGCCAATTAAATAGATTAACAAACCTGCAATACCTCCAACAATGCTCATATAAAGTTGTTTGCGAGTGGCTATAATATTTTCGCAATCTGTATCTTTATGCAAAATAACTGCCGAGAGAATGGCTGCTGCAATAGTAATAAGTGTTGAAAATACAGCAGAATTAAAGAACATCACAGGCGAAGGTTGCGAATAAGTGTGATGCCAATTTACAAACAAAGTAATAAAAGTCAAGCCCATGACAAGTGCTGAAGCATTACGAAGAATTTGCAAACGGCTATAATAACCTGCACCAACAGTTAACACTGCTACAACCGCCAAATAACGGTTGAGTTCCATATATTCCATTTCAACAAAAATGGAAAGTGTGATGAGAAATACTGCAAAACCAGCCACATGGTTTAATAATCTTTCCTCAAAACTTTCATGGCGTAACAAAACCAAAGTAAATATGACATTTGCAAAACCAAATAAGAATATATAAGCTCCCAAATCGGCTTTTAAAGTTTCATGTTCATATAATAATCTTATAACTGTATAAAAACATAGTAATGTATTGATAACTAAGGGAAAATAAACTTGTTCGCCATGTCGCCATGTATAAGCAATATATAAGGCAAAGAAAAACACATAATAAGCTGCTGCAAAAATAATGGCAGTAGAGAAAATACCAGTGTTCAGTAAGTCAGTTTCGGGCTGATGAATCCAACCATCGAAGGTAATAATGGTTAAACCAAAGATAATTAAATTAATAAATTGCCATTTTTTATAGTTTGCCGCTACTGCCATAAAGCCATTCATCATAAGAATATAGCCAAAAAACAATGTATTACTAAAATCATCATCAGCATTGACTATAAAAGGTGTGGCATAAGCCCCAATTAAACCCAAAATTGCCAAACTTTTTCGGTCATAAAGAACTGCCAAACCCAAAGCCGCCAGCGTAATTAAAGTATCTAAGAAAAACGCAAAGGCTTGATTAATAACACGATACTCATAATAACCTAAGTAAGTTGTATAATAAAATACTGCAATGCTACCATAAACAAATAAGGAACTAAAAGTTTCGTTAGTTTGTCGCATCTTGTGTGCCGCAAATAACATGCCTACTGCTATGCCCATGCCAAGCAATATTCTTACATATTCATTCAAAAACCCTTCTGTTCCTGCCAAATTTAGCAAGGTAAATATACCAACTGTAATAAGCAAAACACCAACTTTGCTAATCAAACCTTCGCCAACCATTTGTTCAAAATCTTTACGAGGTTGTTCCAACATTTCTACGTATGTAGCACTTAAATCTTTGGGGACTTTCTTTTCCGATTTTGGTCTTAGTGGCATTGTTGGGTCTTCGCCTTCGGTTTGCAATTCATCGATGAGTCCATCTCTTATCAATGATTTTCGTTCGTCATTATCCCAGTCAAAGCCTTTTGCTGCCCTTTCTCGCATGATTTTTAGTTCCTCAGCCTCTTCTTCTCGTTGTTTTCGAGTTTTGCGATAAGGATATGGCAAGTTTTCAAGTTCGTCATCACCAAGTGTTAAGTCCCCTTTTTGAAGGAGAATTTTATATTCCTCATCTTTGTCATATTGTTGAAAATCATCAACGCCATTATTTTTAATAAGGTTTCGATGCTCTGCAATTTCAGACTTAAATTTATCTATCTGCGAAATCAATTCTTGAGATTTGTCGATAGGATTATTGGTTGTTATTTTATCTTTATCGTCCATAAGACTTAGTTTGCTGATTTGAATACTTAAAAAATGGTGTAAAAACAGAAATTTTATGAATTAACTCTGTTAATATTTGACTATTATTTACAAAGCCTTAGCCTAAATATCAAGTTAGAGTAAAAATAGAATAAAACTATTAATAAAACAAAAAATTGTATAATTACCTATATTTTTCTAGGTATCTACATTATTCTTCCAAGCAAAATATTTGGTATGATAAAAATATTGAAACAAAATTTAATTTTAATTTAACAATTTCGTAATACAGAAATATATTGTAATTTTACAATCCAATTACCAAAAAATTGCTGTTGTATGAAAGAATTATCAAAAATATTTAGGAGTTTATTTTTAATTATCAATATAAAAACATGGATAATTACCTTTTTGACTATTATAGCTACTTTCTTTTGTCATTATTTTAAATTTGTTGGAGATTTGCCAATTACTTTGATAGGAACAGCCATTATTTTTCCTGTAGTTTTTTCTATCAATAGTGCCTATAAACGCAGAGAAGACGCAATTATTTATTATGCTTCGTTAAAAGCAAATTGGTTAGGTATTTTTATGGCTGCCAAAAATTGGACAGATAAAGACCAAGCCTATTTTACAAATCAAATGCGTAAAGAATTAATAACATCTATTAAATTAATGCACGATTACTTTTTGCAAGACCCTAACAAATATAAAACTCTTGATAAAAGTATTTATACTAAATTTGATGGAATTTCTATACTGATTCAAAAATTGCGAAGTGCAGGAGTTACACCCAGCGAGTTATCAAGAATTGACCAATATCTGACACGAGGAATTAATGATTTTGAAAAGCTGCGTACTATTTTTATCTACCGCACCCCTAATTCTTTAAGAACTTACTCTAAATTTTTTATCTATAGTTTTCCTATACTCTATGCACCCTATTTTGCACATCATTTAGATGATGGAAAAGAGATTATTGGCTATACATCAGCCGTTTTATATAGTTTTGTTTTTGTGAGTCTAATAAATATTCAAGACCAATTAGAAAATCCATTTGACCAAGTTGGAGAAGACGATATTGAATTTGATATAGAAGAATTTGAAAAGATGTTACTTTAAAAGTTTATCAAAACATATCAAGTTACTAAGAGTTTATAGGTTTTTCTTTGGTTATTTCCAAACCTGAAAACTGTTTTACCCAAATGTGCCAAAGCATAAAAATAACTACATAAACTATAATTTGATAAATATAACGGTGATTAAAATCAAAAGTTGAAGGACTGTATAACATATTCAAAGATAAAATTACAATTCTTAGCACATTGACTACATAAAGCATAGAAATTCCTACAATAGCAAACCAAATTTTATTAATAACTTTACCAGGCATAACTAATAAAAAGCCACTAAAAAGTGCATATAACACCAAGCCATTGCAAGGAGTACCTACAGAAACCATATTTTTGCTATCAATACAAACAATATGCCCTTCATTCATGGACGAATGATAACCTAAAAACGATAATAATTTTGTGCTTGTAGTGGTAACATTACCATTTAAAAACAAATCTAATGTGCCATTTTTTGCCAAAAACAATTCATAGCCAACATACCAAACAGCATAAAGTAATAAAGCTTTTAGAAATAAAAGTAAAATAGGGTTTGTATTTTTCAGCATTTGAGTAGTGTGTGTGAAGGTAAAACTCGAAGTGGCATGAAACAAAAAAACACACGACATGCGTATGTTAGAGAAAACTTACTAAAACCATTGACAAAAATACAAACCGGCATCGCACCGCTCTACCTCTCACCGTTGCTACCTTCCAGTCCTGGCGGGGTTCAGAAGGAGCTGGTCGTGCCGATTTGCGATACAAAGGTAAGAATGTTTTTTTATAAAGCAAATAATAACTAAATTTTTTACACAGTTTTTTATTTTGTATGACTATTTACAAAGAAAATTGTAAAATATTTCTAAATTTGCACCAAAATTATTTCTATAAATTATATGTTAAGAACACACACTTGCGGAGAACTTCGCAGTACAGAAATCGGCAAAACCGTTACTTTATGCGGTTGGGTACAAAAAACAAGAGATAAAGGCAGCTTGCTTTGGCTTGACCTTCGTGACCGTTATGGCGTTACACAACTTTTAGTAGAGGAAAATGATAACAAAGAACTTGCAACAATGGTGCGGACTTTGGGACGTGAATATGTGATAAAAATTTCAGGTACGGTGATAGAAAGGCTTTCTAAAAATCCAAAAATGCCTACGGGAGATGTAGAAATTAAATTGGAAAGTGTAGAATTGCTAAATGCTGCAAAATTGCCTCCGTTCCTTATCGAAGACGAAACTGATGGCGGTGATGATATTAGAATGAAATATCGTTATTTAGATTTACGCCGCAATCCTGTTCGTCAAAACCTCGAATTACGTCATCGTATGGCTAAATCTGTGCGTGATTATATGGATAGCCAAAATTTTATTGAAGTTGAAACTCCTGTTTTGATTAAATCTACTCCCGAAGGTGCAAGGGATTTTGTTGTGCCTTCACGCATACACGCAGGCGAATTTTATGCTTTGCCTCAATCTCCGCAGACTTTCAAACAGTTGTTAATGGTGGCAGGTTTTGACCGTTATTTTCAAATTGTGAAATGTTTTAGAGATGAGGATTTGCGAGCAGATAGACAACCAGAATTTACACAAATTGACTGTGAAATGTCGTTTGTAACGCAGGAAGACATTTTAAATACGTTTGAAGGATTGGTTAGGCATTTGTTTAAGACTGTAAAAAATATTGAATTGCCTGAATTAACTCGTATGACTTACGATTTTGCAATGGAAAATTACGGTTCTGATAAGCCCGATATTCGTTTCGAGATGAAATTTAAGTATTTGAATGACTTGGCAAAAGGCAAAGGTTTTCAAGTTTTTGATAGTGCGGAAACTGTTGTCGGAATTGTGGCAGAAGACTGTGCAGAATATACCCGCAAACAAATGGACGAATTGACAGAGTTTGTAAAACGTCCTCAAATTGGTGCAAAAGGTTTGGTTTATGTGCAGTGCAAGGCTGATGGCACGTTTAAATCTTCGGTAGATAAGTTTTTTGATAACGAAGCCTTAAAATCTTGGGCAGATTCGATGGGTGCAAAAGCAGGAGATTTATTGTTGATTTTGTCGGGAGATACGCACAAAGTCCGCAAACAATTGAATGAATTACGTTTGGAAATGGGCAACCGTTTGGGCTTGCGTCCTCGTGATAAATTTGCTGCACATTGGGTTATTGACTTTGCTTTGCTCGAATTTGATGAGGAAAGTAACCGTTTTCACGCAATGCACCACCCTTTTACTTCGCCAAAACCTGATGATTTGCACAAACTCAACAGTACGGACAATGAAGTTTTAGGCTCAATTCGTGCCAATGCTTATGATATGGTGATTAACGGTGTGGAAGTTGGCGGTGGTTCTATTCGTATTCACGACAGGGCTGTGCAGTCGCAAATGTTCAAACTTTTGGGCTTTTCGGAAGAGGAAGCGAAGGCACAATTTGGCTTTTTGCTCGATGCTTTTGAATATGGTGCACCTCCACACGGTGGTTTGGCTTTTGGTTTTGATAGACTTTGCTCGTTGTTTGGTGGCGTGGACAGTATTCGTGATTTTATTGCCTTCCCAAAAAATAATGCAGGTAAAGATGTGATGATTGATAGTCCTTCGCCGATTTCGGAATTGCAGTTGAAGGAGTTGCATATAAAGTTGTAAAATAATAAATAATTTATGCAAAAAATATTTATTGATAAATATTTTTTGCATATTTGTATTCAATAGCAAACTCTAAATAAGAAATAAATATGGTAAATGAAGAAGAAAAAGAAATAACAGGCTTATGTTTAACCTTTATTGAGTTTAAACTGAAAAACCGTAATTTTAACATTCATTACTTGCCAAAAGAACACTATCCAACTAAAGAAAATTACCTTTCTCTTAAAAATACTTATTCTGAATATTTTTTCTACCAAAATGATAATAAAATTTATTATTGGAGTAAAGTTAGCCAACCTCAACAAAATATTTCTAATGGTATTACGATAACAGTCAATACTCAAAAAGATTATAAAATAGTTACTAAAATTTTAGAGGTTTCTATTATAGAGTTTTTTAGACAAAAAAGCCAAACTACACCTATTGAGTACAATAAGTATTCAAAATGTCATTATATTTTAAGAAATGAAGTTTTTAATAAGCCTATCATAGGACTTAGTGTACGAAATCATATTAGCATCAGTACGAAATATTTTAAAAAGCAGAGTAATTGTATTTATGGCTTAACTATTTCAACAGATTTAAGTGTTCAATTTATTTTGAACAAAGAAGATTTAAAAAATAATACTAATCTTGTTTATGAAGATTTACAAGAGAAAGAGGGAAAAATACTAGCAAATTCTCATAATATTAAGAAATTCTTGTTAAGAAGATACGGAAAAAAGACGACTATTAAAGAGTTATATTATGAGGATAAGACTAAAAGTAAACTAAGTTCATATAATGAGGAAAATAAAAATAACTTAATACAAAATTTTCTTAATCAAGAGAGTTTTATCCTAATCAAAAAAATATATGGCTTTTTGAATAAGCAGAAAAATAATATTTACCTTCCTTCTGAAAATACCTTTTCAGAAATATCTTTGAAATCTTTGCCTCTTATTAATGATATATTTAAACCAGAAGATATAGGCAGCCCAAAGAGATATTATTATCTAGAGAGACAGCATAAGTATAAGTATAATGGTACTTATATGGGTTATGATGCTCAGATAAAAGAATATCAACCTTATGATTATAATGAAAATAGTGATGTTACTAATATCTCTGTAATATGTCCAAAAGAATATGAAGGGCTTGTAGGCACTTTCATGCAACAGGTTAAAAATAATCTTGAGCAAGTATTACATATCGGAAAAGTTGAGTTTAATAATATCTTTATTACAAATGACAGTATAGAAAATTACAATAATGTACTCAGTAATACTGGCTTAAATAAGTCTGATTTGGCTATCATCATAGTCAATGAAAGGCATAAAAATCTACCTGTTATTGAGTCTCCATATTATGTTTGTAAAGCAAAACTATTGGGGAGAAATATCGTTACTCAAGACATTCAGGAAGAAAGGTTAAAAAATTATAATTCCTCCATCATCAATAATATTAGTCTAAATATATATGCCAAATTGGGTAGAACAGCTTGGACGATAGAAAAAGAACAAAATAATGTCAAAGAATTAATTATTGGTATAGGTTCAGCAAGAACAGAAGACAAGCACACTATATTTGGAATAGCACAAGTTTTCAGTAATGATGGAAAGTTTTTAGTCAGTGATTGCAGTTCATTAGCAACAGTTGAAAACTATGTAGAAAAATTAGAAAAGCATATTCATGAAACTTTACTTGGAATTATTAATTCACATATTAATAAGCAAAATAGTTTCCGCTTAATATTTCATCTTTCTATGTTACCAAATAAAAAAGAAGAATTAAAAGCATTAAATGGAGTGATTGAAAAATTAAAATTGGCTAATTTTGATTTTAGTTTTTGTTTTGTTCATTTAAGTTATGACCATAATTTTCGTTTATTTCAAGATGAGGGTAAATCGGAAATAAAAAAAGGAAAATATGTTAAATTAGATACATATTCTGCCCTTTTGCACTTTGGAAATGGTAATGCCACTCCCTTAAAAATAGACATAGACAAAAGAACAGTGGGTGGCATTGAGCCATTTATTGATATATACTATCTTGCTAAACAAATTTATTGGTTTTCAAATTTATCACATAGGAGTTATAAGCCTGCAAAAGAAACAGTTACTATTAAATATGCAGATGCAATGGCTAAGATTATGCAAAAGTTACAACAAGTTAAGGATTGGGATAAAGATATACCTTCATTTGATAAACGCATAATGGAAAAAGCTTGGTTTATATGATGGACATTACAGATTTTTTTAAACAAAAAGAGGAAAAACTCAAAGAAGACAAAACTATTGAGGCTTTTTGCTATTTCTTTTGTGTTAATAAACAGGAGCTTAATAAATTGGATACAGAAGATTTTGAAGAAAAAAGTTTATTATCTGTAAAAGGTTATAAAAGTTTGCCAGTAAATGATACTGATAAAAATATATTAACCCAACCACCAATAAAAAGCTCATTAGATTATTCTAAAGATATTTTTAAGCTGTTGGGTATTTACTTAGCTTTTAGGAATGATGTTAATGTCAAAAATAAAGTTGAAGAAAAATTTAACAAACCAAATAATATTAGGCATAAGTATCTGATACAACTTGTAGATAACTCCTTTCAAAGCAGATTTATTATTTACTTAAAAGAACAAGGCAGTAATGATAGTTTTACTATTTTATTAAAAACTATGTATTTGGGTGAGCACATAGAGCAAAAAGATTCTTTAATAAATCAAATGTTAAATACTCAATGCGATACAACTGACTTAATTTTATTGAAAAATATTACAAAACAACCATATCAACTATCTATGAGCAATACTCAAAATACAACAGAAAGTAAAAAATATCTTGTTTGGTTTGAAGAAAATCCATATAAGTCTATTGTAGGCTTACTTATTTTCATAATTACAATAGTAGTTGGTATCTATAAACAACAACTTGAAAAACATAGTGAAATAAAAGAAGTTACTACCAATAATACATTTACGGTAAAAGGTAGAGTTGTTTATGAAGGAGATAATACAAGTGTTTCACTAGTACAAATATTTATTAATAATTCTCCCACAAAGACTGATTCAGAAGGAAAATTTACTCTAAATGGAGTAACTATTGACAAAGGGGGAATTTTACGTTTTACTATTAATACTACGATACTTAATAGAGATACTGCACAGTATCAAATAAAAAATAATATTATTGAGATAAGCGAAGTCATCACAATACCCAACCGCAAAAAATAACAACATTCAGAGATTTTTAGCTGATTTTCAGTTTAAATATGCCGAAAAACAGGTAATTCATCGAAGTATAGACGAGTTGTTAGTGGATTTTTGAAGTGTAAAAACACATTAAAATATAAAAATAGCTATTATTTTATAAATCATATTTTTTAGCCTTCAAAGAAATTTGCATGAAAATTCACCAAATATAATTCCTTAATTGCTCGTGTGAGTGCAGTATAAAGCCAACGCAAAAACTCAACATTCATCATTTGCTCAGTTAAATAACCTTGTTCCACAAATACAATATCCCATTGTCCACCTTGTGCTTTATGGCAAGTCATGGCATAAGCAAATTTAACTTGCAAAGCATTTAAGTAGGCATCTTTCTTGATTTGCTGAAATTTTTCTCTTGGTTTTGTGATGTGTGCGTAATCTTCTTGAACCGCAGTATAAATTTTTTTGTAGTCCTCTTGCGATAAATTAGGCTCATAAGCCGATAAAGTTCCCAAATGTACCGTTGCCTCAAAATATGGGTGTTCGGGATAATCTAACAAACGCAAAGAGAGTGTTGCAAAACGAAAACCATATTTTTCTTCAAACCTAATAACTTTCATGACCTCGACAAACTCTCCATTTGCCAAAAATCCTGCTGGAGAATCTTGTGGCAACCACGTATAATTATTACGAACAATCAATAAATAATCTCCTGCTACTAATTCTGCTTCTTTAAAATGAATTTGGTTGCGAATAT
>JAYTNF010000099.1:0-16912 GCA_043748455.1 Cytophagales bacterium | reverse complement strand
AGTTTTGTAAATTGGTTGATGACTGTTGTTTGGTCAATTCCAAGTATTATGTTAGTCATTGCTATTAGTTTGGCGTTGCAAAGTAAAGGAATTTGGGTGGCTTTTGTGGCGGTTGGCTTAACAATGTGGGTAGATATTGCACGAGTGGTGCGAGGAGAAATATTAATGCTCAAACAAAAACTATTTGTTGAGGCTGCAAGAGCCTTTGGATTAAGTAGTGGTCGGATTATTTATCGCCATATTTTACCTAATATGCTGGGTTCGTTAATTGTTATTTCCTCCTCAAATTTTGCTTCTGCTATTTTGGTTGAAGCTGGTTTGAGTTTTTTAGGTTTGGGTGTGCAACCACCAATGCCTTCTTGGGGGATGATGGTAAATGAAGGATTTCATGTTTTAGGGACAACAGATAGTTGGCATTTGATAGTTTTTCCAAGTATTGCTATAAGTTTATTGGTTTTAGCTTTCAATTTATTAGGCAACGGTTTGCGTGATGCATACGACCCAAATACACAAACGAAATAGGAAATATGAATATTATGTATGAAATTAACTTATTGGTTGTCAAATAGTTATAAATGGACTTACTATGAAAACATTAAATCTTAATTGGCTCACTGATGGCATTGTTGATGTAGAATATAAAAAATATATTTTATTGGCTTATTTAACGGCAATAAAAGCTGAATTTGCAGAAAAAAAACTATATCCTGCCTTTACGGATTTGGTATTTCATTATCAAAACTTAGTAGAACTAAAAAATAATAAGCAATTATTGCATGAACAATTTCCTCAAAGAATTAGTAAAACTGATTTTCAAAAATTAGAATTACTCTACAAGAAAATAGTAGAAGATGATGAAACAATGAAAATTATAGAAGAAATTGTCTATTTTTCATTGCCTTTATTTAATGAAACACTATCAAACGGCAAAGAAATTTATGAATATTTTGCACAAAACATAGAGATTTTACCTGTCGGTATTACGCCCATTTATACTGATGAAGGTTATGCACTTCTGAATGAATATACACGTAAAGAAACAAAAATTTACCGTTATCAAATTACAATTTTTGAAAATATTAGGGAAAAATATAGGGGAATTAACATGGAATATGTAGAAACGATACCTTTTAGCTTGGTAAATACCTATGAAAATATTAAAGGAAATCTTACAAAAAAATACAGCATATTGCCGAATCCTGCTACCTTTGTAATTATTGCAAAAGTTCCATGCCCATTTGAACATTCATTATTACCAATTGCAAAACGGAGTTTAGTGCAATATGTAGCTAAAATTAGTGCTTAGTTGCTAAATTTTTTATTAAAATTATGAAAAACGAACTTATAGATAAAATAAAAGGTGCTATTTACGGACAAGCTATTGGTGATGCTTTGGGACTTGGTGCTGAGTTTTTGACAAAAACACAAGTTGGACAGTTTTACCCTGGTGGTTTGAAAGACTATGACCAAATTATTCAAGATGGACACCGTTCTCGTTGGGAAAAAGGCGAATGGACAGATGACACAGAACAAATGATATGTATTTTTGACTCCTTATTGAATAAACATCAAATAGATATAAAAGATATAGCAAAAAACTTGCATCATTGGGCAAATAATGGTGGTCGAGGTATTGGAAATACAATTTATGCAGTGCTTTCAGATGACGAGTTTTTAAAAGACCCACATAAAGTTGCTCAAGCAGTTTGGGAAAAGTCTGGTAGATTATTGGCTGCAAATGGTGGTGTGATGCGTACTTCTATTCTTGGTGTGTGGGAATATTATGATTTGCAAAAAGTGGTACATAATGCAGAAATGGTTTGCAAAATTACACATACAGACCCAAGATGTATAGGTTCTTGTGTGGCTGTTTCGCTTGCTATTAGTTTATTATTGCAAGGTCAAACAGACTATGAGGTAATTTCTCAAAAAGTACAGGAACTATCTTTGCCTTATGACGACCGTATGAAAGAATATTTTGAGTTTGCAGAAACAAAAACGTTAGAAAATCTCGAACTAAACCAAAAAGATTCTATTGGTTATACTTTAAAAGCTATGGCAGTTACTTTTTGGGCATTGAAAAACACCAATTTTGAAGATGGTATTTTAAAGATAATTAATGAAGGTGGCGATGCAGATACAAATGCAGCCATTGCTGGGTCAGTTTTGGGAGCCAAATATGGTTTTGCAGCTATTCCCACACGTTGGGTAGAGGAATTAAAAGGAAAAGAAGTATTAGAAGCTAAAATTCAACAACTTATCAAAGTCATGCTTAAAGCTGAAATAGCAAGCAGCAATAGCAATACAAATCAGGCTACAAAAGCAACAGAAAAAGTTGGTTTTTGGCAAGGGTTAATTAAAAAAATTACTGGATAATTTTTTTAGCTTGCAATCAAATATTCAAACTTTACAAGGTTATCAAAATCTTGTAAAGTTTCATTTCTATCAGCTAACGTAAGTTGCATAGTAAGAATATATCATACGCTTTAGCGTGTGATTAGAGTAAAAAACGATAGAATTTTATTTTTTAATGAATTGTGTATAGTGCAAAGCCATTAACAAAATCACACGCTAAAGTGTATGATACATTCTACGCAACTTACATTAGCCACTTACTTTTCAATTCATTTCAAGAGCTTATCAAACATGGAAACAGCCATAAATAAAACAATTCGCAAACGACTTTTTGAAGGTGACCCTGTTATTTGGACAGTAGTGTTTGCCTTATCTCTCATCAGTGTACTTGTGGTATATAGTGCTTCTGGCACATTAGCATTTCGCAAACTTGGGGGAGATACAGAATATTATTTGATAAAACATGCCATTTTAGTTTTTGCGGGCTTGGGTTCTATGTGGATTTGCTCCAAAATAGATTATAAATATTATTCCAGACTTTCACGTTTTGGCTTGTTACTTTCTGTGCCTTTGCTACTTTTTACTTGGAAATATGGGACAACGCTAAATGACGCAAGTCGTTGGCTTACAATACCTTACATCAATCACACTTTTCAGCCCTCAGACTTAGCCAAATTATCACTTATTGCAAGTGTGGCAAGTATGTTAGCAAAAAGGCAACAGTCTATCCAAGAATTTCAACGTGCAGTAATGCCTATTTTGTTATGGTGTGGTATTATTTGTGCATTAATTGGACTTTCAAGTTTCTCCGAAGCAGTTTTGCTTTTTGCAACTTGTATGTTGATTATGTTTATTGGTCGTGTTCCTATTCAATATTTAGGTTCATTGATTATTGTTGGTGTATTGGCTGTAACCGTTGCTTTGATTGCTGGGCAACGATTGGAAACCGTAAAAGGTCGAATGCGATATTATTTGAGTGATACCGAAGTGCCTTTTCAAGCTGAACAGTCTTATATTGCCATTGCAACAGGTGGTTTTTTGGGCAAAGGACCTGGAAATTCTGACCAACGAAACTTTTTACCTCATCCTTATTCCGATTTTATTTTTGCAATTATTGTTGAAGAATATGGATTAATTGGTGCAATTATCGTCATTGGCTTGTATTTAACTTTGTTGTATCGAGGAATGTTGGTTGTCGCCACAAGTGAAAGGGCTTTTGGTGGGCTACTTTCGGCAGGTTTAAGTTTTAGTTTGGTGATTCATGCCTTAGTCAATATGTGTGTGGCTGTTGGTTTAACGCCAATTACAGGTTTGACGTTGCCTTTGGTAAGTATGGGAGGTAATTCGCTGTTATTTACAGGCATTACGATTGGAATCATTATTAGTATTTCTCGTGGCGAAGAAGCACCCATAGGCAAAAATAACAAAACACGCAAACAAGTGAAAAAGGCTTTTTAAGGCTTATGTTACTATTTCCCAATTCAAAACAAATTCAGTTAGACATGGTTGATGCTGATGTTTGTTATTTTCCTAATTTTTTTAATTTGGAGGAAAGTAAATTGCTGTATCAAAATTTGGTTGAAAAAATAAAGTGGCAACAAGATTTTATTAAAATTTACGGAAAAACTATTCCTTTACCTCGTTTAACAGCTTGGTATGGCGAAACAGATAAAAATTATAGTTATTCAGGAATTTTTATGAAGCCCCACAAATGGAACAGTGATTTGCTACAAATTAAGGAAAAAGTAGAAACCATAGCAAAAGTAAATTTTAATGGATTGCTATTAAATTTCTATCGCAATGGTGTAGATAGTATGGGTTGGCACGCAGACGATGAACCAGAATTGGGCATAAATCCTGTTATTGCTTCGGTAAGTTTTGGAGAAACAAGGCTTTTTCAATTCAAGCACCAAGAAAATCAGGCTTTAAAATCACAAATAGCCTTAGAAAATGGTAGCTTCTTACTCATGCAAGGGACAACCCAACACAAATGGTTTCATCAAATTCCCAAAACAACAAAAATATTAAAACCAAGAATTAATTTGACTTTTAGGATAATTTTATAGGATTTGTCTCTCAAAGATAAATATGACATTAAAGACTACACAAAACAACTTATATCCAATTATTCACAAATTAAAAAACCATTTTCAAATCAATCATCATAAGTATTAAAAGACATCTTATAACCAAAATATTGCCACAAACAATAGTAAAATTCCTATTAATGTAATAACCAAATATGCTTGAATTTCGCCATTTTGCAGTTTCTTCACACGATTTGCGATTTTTCCTGTAAATTTTATGAATAATTTTACAAAACCATCAATAATATTATTATCAAACCATGCCAAAAGATAACTATTAATAATTCCAAACATTGCTGTAATATTAATCATGCCATCAATTTTTTGATTATCAAATTTTGCTGACCGAACTGCCAAAATGCGTATAAAATTTCCTACTTTGATAAAATAATTTTGATGAAAAGCAACAGAGCTTGTAAAACTTACTACACCGACCGTAAATTGTATCATAAAAGTTTCATAAAGCCTATTCAAATACCGAATAGCTAAGTATTGTTTAGGAGTTTCACAATGTCTATAATAGCAAATTAACCATGCAGCACCACTTCCCGCAAGCAAAACAAACATGGCAATTCCAAAAATAAGTATATCAAATGAATAGGTTATTGCAGCATTTCGTATAAAAAAAGAAGCTTCAAATGGCGAATTAGAAAATGGAATAAATAAAGAAAACAATGCTAAAATAAAAGTAACTTCACCACCATGCCATTTAATTGATTTTGGTAAATTAATTGTTGTAAAATCATTTGCAGTGTTAATGATAACTTTTGAGTTAATCAAAATATAATTATGCCATAATAATAAACCTTGACGAGTAATATAATAAGCTGTGCAAAAAGAGGTTATGATAAATACCACCAAACTAAAATTTAAAACCCAAGAATGTGTAACATTTGCCTGTAGTTCTAAGCTATATAAAATAAGTTCTTTGGACAAAAAACCCGAACTTAGTGGCACTCCTGCCAATGATGCAGCCGAAATGCAATAAGCAATAAAAACAGCTTTTTGAACTTTATTATCAACCTGATAATTAGTATTTTTAGTCAAAAATCCAACACAAAGAAATAAATTAGCTTTAAAAAAAGCATGAGTAACTAAATGAAAAAAAGCTAATTCAGACATTCCTAAACCGACAGCAATAAACATCAAACCTAATTGCGAAATAGTAGAAAACGCCAATATTTTCTTCATTTCCGTTTGATAACAAGCCGCAATAGCAGCACTAAGTGTAGATAATGAACCTATAATAACTAATAAATTTAAAATTGTTGGTGTAAACAAAAAATCTATTCGAATTAGCAAATACACACCTGCGGCAACCATCGTGGCTGCATGTAATAATGCAGAAACAGGTGCAGGTGCTTCCATAGCATCAGGAAGCCACATAGAGAATGGGAGTTGTGCCGATTTTGCACAAGCTGCCAAGACTAAACCCAAGGATACCCAGAAAATAAAAGGGTTATCTAAGGAAATTAAATTTGCTAAATCTGCCAAATTTAGCGTTTGATATTGCACCCACAATAAAGCAATACCAATAAAAAAGCCAATATCGCCAAATCTATTAATCAAAAATGCTTTTTTTGCAGCTTTAATAGCGGATTCCTTATCATGCCAAAAACTAATTAACAAATAAGAACAAGCCCCAACCAACTCCCAAAAAATATAGATTATTAATAAATTGTCAGTCAATATTAATCCATACATAGCAAAGGTAAACAAGCATAGAAAAGCAAAAAAACGGTTATAGTTTTTTTCTTCATGCATATACTTGACTGCATAAATATGTACTAGTAAAGAAATAAGACTTGTTACAGTCAAAAGAAGAATACTGATAAAATCTAAAACAATATTACCCTGAACACTAAATTTTCCAATACTAAACCACCTAAAATGTTGATAAACAGGAATATGTGTTTTAAAAAAATGTAAACATAGCACCAAACAACTCATAAAGCTCAAGCCAATAGTGGTGATAGCTATATAAGATGTGCGTGAAGGAGTTAATCGTTTGCCCCAAAATAGCAAGACTAAGAATGAAATTAAAGGAAGAAATAAGCTAAAGTGCATAGTACATTTGCCTTTTGGCGAATGAGTTAGTAAAAGTATATTTGCCTAAGAGCAAATAAGTTAGCAAAAGTACATAAAAAAACCTTACAATTTTCATGTAAGGTTTTTTATTGATACTTAACAGTTAAAATTATTTAATCTCAACTTCAGCACCAGCTTCTCTTAATTGTGTTGCAATGCTTTCTGCTTCATCCTTGGAAACACCACTTTTAACAGCTTTTGGAGCTTGGTCAACTAAGTCTTTAGATTCTTTCAAACCTAAACCACTAAGGTCTTTTACCAATTTCACAACTGCTAATTTAGCTTGACCACCACTTTTCAAGATAACATCAAATGCAGTTTGTACTGGAGCATCATCAGCCGCAGCTGCACCACCTTGTACCATTACTGGAGCACCAGCAGCAGGTTCGATACCATATTCATTTTTCAAGATATCAGCTAATTCTTTTACGTCTTTTACGGATAAATTTACCAAAGTTTCCGCAAGTGCTTTTAAATCTGCCATTTTTATAAAGAGTTTTATCGATTAATAAAAGTTTGAAATGTACTTTACAAGTACGTTAATTTTCAGTTTTTCAAATACAAGTTCGTAACAACTTGATATTTGAGCTACTATTTTACTTTCTTAGTTATTATTATAGAAACTACAATAACAACTAAGTCTTGCATTATTCTTCGCCTTTTTCAGACAAAGTTTTAAGGATACCCGCCAATTTACCACCACTGCTTTGCAAAGCCAAGATAATATCGCCAACCATTTCTTTTTGAGATTTGATAGAAGCTAACATATCTAAACTTTCCTGACCTGTATAAATATCATAACGAATAGAAGCACCTTTTAATGCAGGTTTAGGCTGTTTTCTGTTCTTAGCATAAAACTCTTTTAAAAGTTTAGCTGGAGAATTTGCCGCATCATTTGCAAACATGATACCTGAAAAGCCTTTTAATACTTTTTCTTTCTCAAATGGAGAAAAATCCACAGTAGGGTTTTCTTCCTTGATATTAGATAAAGCCTTTTTAATTAATGAGTTTTTGAAAACTTCATATTGAATTCCTTTCTCAAAACATAATCTTCTAAAAGAGTTAGTCTGAGCAACCGTCATTCCACCGGCATCTGTAACGTAGAAATACTCTGTACCTTTTAATCTTTCGGTTAGTTTTTCTACTACTTCATATTTTTCGTCTCTAGTCATTGCTTTCTAAAATTTTATAGTCCCGTAATAGAAGATTTATTGATTTTAATGCTTGGACTCATCGTGCTTGATATATATATGCTTTGCACATAAGTACCTTTTGCAGACGAAGGTTTTAGCTTTTGAAGTGCCAACAAAACTTCTTTCACGTTGTCTGAGAGTTTTTCTGAATCAAAAGAAACTTTACCAACCGCAGTATGAATAATACCAGTTTTATCAACTTTAAAGTCAATTTTACCTTGTTTCACGTCTTTAACGGCTTTACCAACTTCCATAGTAACTGTACCAGCCTTAGGATTTGGCATTAAGCCTCTTGGACCTAAAACACGACCTAATTTACCAACTTTTGCCATAACAGTAGGCATTGTGATAATTACATCAATATCTGTCCAACCTTTTTCGATATCTGCTATGTAGTTATCTAAACCTACATAATCAGCACCTGCTTCTTTTGCTTCTGCTTCTCTGTCAGGCGTACAAAGTACAAGAACTCGTACTTTTTTACCCGTGCCATGTGGCAAACTTACCACACCACGCACCATTTGGTCCGACTTTCTAGGGTCTACTCCCAAACGAACATCGATATCAACGGATGCGTCAAACTTAGTATAGTTTATTTCCTTTACCAAAGCTGTTGCTTCCTCCAGCGTATACTCTTTTTTTGCATCAACTTTTGCATGAGCAAGTCTTTGCTTTTTTGTTAATTTTGCCATTGTATAATTGATTTGAGATTGACCTACAAATTATAAATATTTCAAAATATTACTATATTTTTTATAATTATATAATATTGTAAAACTTCGCTGTAAAAGTTTAAGCCAATGAATTAAAATTATTTTGTGTCCCAAGGAGCTTTACCTTCAACAGTAACTCCCATACTTCTTGCTGTACCAGCCACCATTCGCATACCGGCTTCTACTGTAAAACAGTTTAAATCAGGCATTTTAGTTTCAGCAATTTTTCTAATTTGTTCCCAAGTTAGATTGCCAACTTTCTTACGATTTGGTTCAGCAGAGCCTAATTTTAGTTTTGTAGCTTCTAAAATCATGATTGCCGCAGGCGGCGTTTTAATCACGAAATCAAAAGTTTTATCAGCATATACGCTAATCAAAACTGGCAAGACCATGCCGATTTTATCTTGTGTTGCTGCATTAAATCTTTTGCAGAACTCCATGATATTTAAGCCTTTGCTACCTAATGCAGGACCAATAGGTGGTGAAGGATTTGCTTGCCCGCCTTTCACCTGTAATTTTACGTAACCTGTTATTTCCTTTGCCATTTTTACGACTCTTTTTCAACTTGTATGTAACTCAATTCTACAGGAGTGTTTCGTCCAAATATTGTTACGACCACATTCAGTTTTTTCTTATCATCAAAAACTTCTTGCACAACGCCAGAAAATCCGCTAAAAGGTCCATCGATAACCTTTACTCTTTCACTTACAACAAATGCAAGATCATGTTTCACATCATTTTCATCAGTTGCTTCTACGTCACCAATTAATCTATTGATTTCGGTTTCACGCATTGGCTTTGGCATTTCATTAGATTTTGCACCATCCACATTTAGGAAGCCTAGGACACCGGGTACACTCTTGATAGTATGTAACACTTCGCCATTAGTTAAATTGGCTTCTACAATTACGTATCCGGGTAATGTGTTTCTTTCTGTAGTTATTTTCTTTGTCTTTCCGTCTTTTGATTTACGGATTTGATATACTTTTTCTGTCTTTGTTATCAGTCTGCCCACAAAATCTCCCATCTTAAGAATTTCTACTTCTTTTTGCAAGTGTTCTTTGACTTTCTTTTCTTGTCCGTTTACAACTCGTAAGATATACCAATTTAATTCGCTGCTCATTTGTGCCTTATTTTTATAACTTGGTTATTACTTGTATTTTATTAGAAAGATTTGTAGAAAGCATCTAAGCCTGTTTCAAAGGCTTTATCTGTCAATCCGATGAGTATGGCAAAAATTATTGAAGCCACCAACACTAACACAGTATTGTTATTTAGCTCACTATATTTTGACCATGTAACATGGTTTGTCATTTCGTCATAAGACTCACTAAAAAATGCTAAAAAACGGTTCATAATAATATTGATTAAGCTATTTCACAAAAATTCATAAAAACTTACACTTTATTTTTCAGTAACTTTTTCTAATAGAAAACCTATAAGGCTTTTAACCTTATAGGTTTTCTATTAAAGATAAGATTTGCACAGGCTGTAGGGGTCGAACCTACGACCTTTGGTTTTGGAGACCACGACTCTACCAACTGAGCTAAGCCTGTGTATAACTACTAAATTTTAGGTCTGCAAAGGTACTTATCTTTTGTTCTTTTGCAAACTTTTGGACTTATTTTTTTGCAATTTTATTAAATATTTTTTATGATATAACAAATAATACATAAAACCTATTTTTTCTTATATTTTACCTTAAATTTTGAGGGTGTGATGACAGGTTCTGCAATAAAGTCGGGTAATTGATTAAGATATGGTTTAATGGTGCTGTCTGTTTTATTAAAACTATAATAGTCTATATATATATGCATGGTATCAGGCATCAGCCTATCAGGTAGATTTTCGGGAATTTGGTATTGCACAATGCCTGTTGTTTCTGTAATGAAAGCAGTAGAATCTTTTGGGAAATGCAACAATGTTAGCGTAAGCATTTTGCTACTCTTAATAAATGGTGCTACTGTAAAACTAACACGAACTTCGTTTTCACTTGACTCTAAGTGTAAGTGTTCTGGTGATGTAATTTTAATATCACGTTGGTAATCTCTTGCAATATCTGTATCTTTTGGTGTAATAAAAATAGTGTCAGAAATCTTATTAACTAATGACATAGCTCCTTTAAATGTAACTTTATTAGGCTCTATATGTATGGGAGAAGTGATGCGATAGTCTTCTCTCAAAGCAATATCAGGCTCGTGGATACGAACATAAACCTCTTTGCTTGATAAAGGGTCATATTGCAGGTCTAATGAATCACTAACAAAACTTGTTATTGTTAAATCAATAAGATTTTTTTGTAATACCGACAAAAATGAACTTAAAGCCAAATGTCTAACATGAGTTGGATTTTTGATTTCTAAGTGAATTGGCGTGATGCCAAAGCCTAATTTTGTTCGTAAAATAGCCCAACCTTCACCAACAACATTAAGTTCTATAAAATTTGGTGGTTGAATTACAGGAACTATATTTGCTTGTTTGGTGGTTAAATCTAATGGATATTTAACTTTTGTGCTATATGTTTTATTGAGTGCATGAAAAAACCAAATTACGGTTGCCATAGCAATACAAAAGAAAATTCCTTTAAAATCTATTCTACGGTATAACATAAATAATAGATAAGAAATATGATTTATGAAATTGAATTATGAGCTATAAAGTATGTACAATATTATAAGACTCCAATTACTTAGGTTCTATTGCTTATAAGACGAAATTATGTAAAAGTATTATTGTTTTTGATAATTTACGTACTATTTACAAAAAATTAACCTATAAAATCCTAATAATTGCAAATAATTACATAGTTTAGCAAAGATAAAAATTATACTTAAAAATTACAAAAAACTAATATCCTTAACCAACAACTTTTATGACTCTCAAACCTAAAGAACAAATTATTACACCAGAAGAATTTGCCGAGTCTTTGGGCTTAGATAAATTTCAGTTAGATGGGCTTGCAAAACCTATTATGAAATTTTTAAAAATACATAATCTTAATAAAATTTATGAAAAATTACATAAGTTAAGTGGTTATGAATTTATTGATGCAGTGCTTGACGAAATGAAAATCAGGTATGAAATTCAAGCCTCAGAGTTAGAAAATATACCCAAAACAGGGGCATTTATTATTATTGCAAATCACCCATACGGAGGCATTGATGGTTTAATTATGATTAGTATGATACGCAAAATACGACCTGATTTTAGGGTTATGGCAAATTATTTATTGCAATACATTGAACCTATCAAAGATTGTTTTATTTCTGTAAATCCTTTTGATGGTTCGAACAATAAGCAAATGAATATTTCGGGAGTGAAAACTGTTTTGGAAGAAATTGCATTGGGTCATGGCGTGGGAATTTTTCCTGCAGGTGAGGTTTCTGCCTTACATGAAGGAAGTGTTACAGACAAACAATGGGAGCCGATTGTAGGAAGAATTATTAAAAAATCAAAAGTTCCTGTAATTCCTATGTATTTTTCGGGTAAAAATGGTACATTATTTCATTTACTAGGGCTTATTCACCCAGCTTTGCGAACTGTAAAATTGGCATCTGAAATGCTTAATAAAACAGAAGAACCTATACAAATTAGAATTGGAAAGCCTATAAAACCTACAAATATAGCGGAAGTAGGCGAAGCTGATAAAATTTTAAAATATTTACGCACCCGTACTTACGCATTAAGTTCTCCTTTGGAAGAGAAATCTTTTTTGCATAAGGTGCTAAAGTTTAAACGAACACCTAAACAAATTATATCACCAACTCCCAAAGCTGATTTATTGAAAGATATAGAACAACTAAAAAAATTAGATTCTTTATTATTACAACATAATCAATTAGATATTTATATTTCTGATGCCGAAACAATACCTAATGTGTTGAGGGAAATTGGTCGTTTGCGGGAAGTTACTTTTAGGCAAGTTGGAGAAGGTACAAATCGCAGTATTGACCTTGATGAATATGATTTGCATTATTTGCATTTATTTTTGTGGGATAATGAAACACAGCAAATTGCAGGAGCATATAGAATTGGAAAAGGCAAAGAAATTTATCAACGGTTTGGCAAAAAAGGATTTTATCTTAACGAATTATTTAAGTTAGAAGATGGTTTTATTCCTTATTTGCAAGTTTCTTTAGAAATGGGAAGGTCATTTATTATTGAAGAATATCAGAAAAAGCCAACTTCATTGTTTCTACTTTGGAAAGCTGTTTTGTTATATCTTCGCAAAAATCCTGATTATCATTACCTTATTGGGCCTGTGAGTATTAGTAATAATTTTTCGTCTTTGTCTAAAGAATTGTTGGTTGCTTTTATCAAAACACACTATTGGAATGATGAAATGGCACAACATATTACACCACGCAAGAAATTTAAGCCCAAAACAGACGAAATTGAAAGTGAATTGTTACGACATATTAAGGATTTGAAAGGTTTAGATGCCTTGATTTCCGAAATCGAATTTACACATAACAAAGTTCCGATATTATTAAAAAAATATTTAAGTCAAAATGCGAGAATTATTGGTTTCAATATTGACCCCAAATTTAATGATTCCTTAGACGGTTTTATTGTCATGGGTTTTGAAACTGTGCCAGATGATACCATTAAAATGTTGGATAAATTTAGTAGCTAAACATAATTTTGCAAAACATAAACCTAATAAAAGCCAGTTTTTTGTCAAGTTTGGCTTTTATTTTGTACTTTTGTGTAATACTATAAATACATTTATGTCCTAAAATAACTTGTGTTATGCCGCAAAATTCCGTAAAAAACTTTTTTAATCCCATGATTCGCCCTATTACGAAACCAATTGAGGAATTTATTAAACTTGAACAATCAAGCAGTATTATTCTCATGGTTTGCACAATCGTATCATTGGCAGTTGCAAATTCAGCTTTTAGCAGTGACTATTTGCAGTTTTGGGATACCAGAATGAGTTTAATCATTGGTAATTTTCATTTAGAGAAAACCTTAGCACATTTTATTGACGATTTTCTCATGGCAATTTTCTTCCTTTTGGTGGGTTTAGAAATTAAACGTGAAGTATTAGAAGGGCAATTATCTACTTTTAAAAAAGCTATTTTACCCTTAATTTGTGCAGTTGGTGGCATGGCATTTCCTGCCATGATTTTCACAATTTTTAATGGAACTACTGAATATTCAAAAGGTTGGGGAATTCCAACAGCTACTGATATTGCATTTTCTATGGCAGTAATTTCGCTACTTGGCAGTCGTGTACCATTAGCATTAAAGGTTTTTCTAATAGCTTTAGCTATTGCTGATGACTTGGGTGCAGTCGTTGTAATTGCCATTTTTTATACTTCAAATTTAGATTTTAACTATTTATATGCAGCAGCAGCAGCACTAATTATTTTAGTTGGTTTGAATACTGCGGGCATAAAATCATTGGTTATTTATTGGATATTTGGGGCATTTTTATGGTATTTTACCTTAAAATCTGGTATTCACGCCACAATTTCTGGAGTTTTGTTAGCATTTTGTATTCCTTTTCGCACAGAATATACCAAAAAACAACTCCTCGAAATCATAGAAGATGGCGTAACAGTCATTAAAACCTCACTTTCCTCTTTTGAAGTGCAGCCCCGTGATATTACAGAGGAATTAGAAGCTATTGCAAATAAAACATCTTCTCCATCACAAGTCCTTGAAAATCAACTACATGGATTTGTTGCTTATTTAGTTATGCCCATATTTGCTTTGTGTAACACAGGTTTTTTGATAGAAGGAAATATTACAGAAATACTAAGCACACCATTAAGTTGGGGTATTATGTTAGGATTAATATTTGGGAAGCCTTTGGGAATTTTTCTTACAGCTTTCATAGCAATAAAATTTAAAATAGCAACAATGCCCGAAAACGTAACATGGACACATATTTTGGGTGCAGGAATGTTAGCAGGAATTGGTTTTACAATGTCAATTTTTATTACTTTACTTGCCTTCCCAGACCAACTACATGTACAAAGTGCAGGAAAATTTGCCATTTTAATTGCCTCTTTAATTTCTGGAATTTTAGGGTTTATTGTTTTGCGATTTGTGGTAAAAAAAGCATAAGTAAATATGAAATATAAGTTATAAAATATGAAATTGATACCTTGTTATTTGTCATTCTGAGCAAAGCGAAGAATCTGATACAATATGCCCGGTTCTTCGCTTTGCTCAGAATGACAAAATTGGTTTAATAATTTTATTATCAAAAAATATAAAACAATCAACTAAAACTAATTACTCATGAAATCTACCATAAAATTTAAAATTGTCTTTTGTTTATTCCTTTGTTTAGGCTTTGGATTTAGTGTTTTGGCACAAACAACCAAGAAAAACTTACTAAAAATTGACCTCATTAGTCCTCTTGCTAAAACTTTATCAATAGCATACGAAACAAAAATGAGTGATAAGGCAGGACTTCAAATTGGCTTAAATTATACAAATGCAAATAATGGCAATTCCAATTATAATAAAATAAGTGGAATTGGTGCTATGTTGGAATATCGGTTATATTTATCAAAGAAAAAGGTTTGTCCCGAAGGTTTTTTCATGGGATTTTCTTTGAGAATGCAACAATTAAGTTATGAAAGAGCAGATTATGGTTATTATAACCCCCAAACCATGACTTATACTACAAGCTATGACAAAAGTTCTAATATATTTGTTGGCTCAGGAATTTCTTTTGGTGGACAGTGGATTTTTAAAGATGTTATAAATTTAAGTGTATTTGGAGGTCCAACTTATTATTTAGGTGCAGACAATGCTCCATCAACACTTATCATGACCAATGGTAATGGCTATGGATTTACAGTAGGTGCAATGGTGGGCGTAGCTTTCTAAATTGTAAGTATTGTATAGCTCCAGTCAAGTAGTAAAAACTAAAAACTAATTAAATTATGTGTGGAATTTGTGGAATTTACGCCTTTAATATGATAGGTGCTATTTCGATGATAAATTTGCAAAGTGTCAATGAGGCTTTGCATCATCGAGGTCCCGATGCAGGACTGTTGTTTAATGACGATAAAGTTGGTTTGGGGCACAGAAGGCTGTCAATTATTGACCTTTCTTACGCTGCAAATCAGCCAATGTCTGATGAAACAGAGAGGTATGTCATGGTTTTTAATGGCGAAATCTTCAATTTTCAAACCCTCCGTAATGATTTAACAGCAAAAGGTGTAACATTTCGCACCAATTCAGATTCAGAAGTGTTGCTAAAATTATACATACATACAGACGACAAAAAATATTTCCTAAACCAATTACAAGGCTTTTTTACTTTTGCAATTTATGACAATGTAGAAGAAACTTTGTTTGTGGCTCGTGATAGAATGGGAATTAAGCCATTGGTTTACTATTTTGATGAGGATAAATTTGCATTTGCTTCAGAAATTAATGCTTTGATGCAATTTAATTTGCCCAAAACCATAGATTATGCAGCTGTTTTTCAATATTTTCAACTCAATTACATTCCTTCACCTTACACAATTTATAGTGATATTCGCAAATTGCCACCTGCACATTATGCCATAATTCGCAAAAAAGATGTGCAATTACACCAATATTACGAAATTCCAAATACCAAAAACCAATTAAAACCGTATAAAGTTAGCAATTATAAAGATGCACAAAATCAGTTAGTTGAACTTTTAACAGATTCTGTTAAATCTCGGTTGATTGCTGATGTGCCTTTGGGTGCATTTTTGAGTGGTGGCATAGATTCTTCGGTCATTACGGCTTTGGCTTCGGGCATGCACAAAAATCTCAAAACTTTTTCTGTTGGTTATAAAGATGAGCCGTTTTTTGACGAAACACATTATGCTGAATTGGTTGCTAAAAAATATAATACCGACCACACCGTTTTTAAACTCTCAAATGATGATTTATTTGAGGCTGTTTTCAATTTAATTGATTATTTTGGAGAACCTTTTGCAGATTCTTCGGCAATTCCGTTCTATATTTTAAGCCAACGAACAAAAAAACAAATTACAGTAGCTTTATCGGGTGATGGTGCAGATGAAATTTTTGGTGGTTACAACAAATATTTAGGTGAATATCGGGTTCGCAATGCAGGTTTTGCAGAAAACATGCTAAAAATGATGTTGCCTTTGTTAGAAAAATTGCCGCAATCTCGTAATTCTACATTTAGTAATAAAATTAGGCAATTTGTTCGTTTCGGTAAAAGTAGTGAACTTTCGCCAAAAGAAAGGTATTGGTTTTTGAGTAGTTTTATGCCCGAAACCACAATTTCAACGATGTTTTCTGCTGACATACAAACACAAATTAGTAATTCTGATTATAACAGCCGCAAAGCTGAAATTTTAGCAGACATTGAAGGGCAAGATTTTAATGAAATTTTAGCGGCAGATTGCAAATTATTGCTACCAAACGACATGTTACACAAAGTAGATTCAATGTCGATGGCAAATGCCTTAGAAGTTCGTGAACCTTTTATGGATTATCGAGT
>JAYTNF010000098.1:0-3417 GCA_043748455.1 Cytophagales bacterium | reverse complement strand
GACGAGTTGATATTGGTGCTTACGAAAGACCTCTAAATGGTGGAGGTTTGCGTGCAGAAAATAGCGAAGAAACAGCAGAGCTTTTAGCAAATACTACCAAAACTATTGTCTATCCAAATCCTGCAAACGAAGTGCTAAACATTAACTATGAATTGACAGCAGGTGCAGAAAGAGCTGAGATTGCAATTTTTAATACCATTGGTCAAGTGGTTTATCAAAATACTGTAAATGCAGAAAATAAGGCACTGAAAGTTGATGTTCGCAATTTTGAAAAAGGTTTGTATGTTATCAAAATTGTTGATAATCAAGGAAATACGCAAAATTATAAAGTTGTAGTACAGTAATTTTAATTAAAAACTAAAATTTGTACCACAGACTTCAGTCTGTTATGTCAATAATGAAATCACAGATTAAAGTCTGTGGTACAAATTAAAAAATAAACCTAAACTTATTTCTCAATATGAAAATCACAACAATTTTGACCTCGCTTGCTTTGGTATTTTCCATTGCAATAGCACAAAAAGCACAAGCACAAGGTTTTTTGAAAAAACTGAAAGAAAAAGCGGAATCTGCATCGGGTAGTGTATCAAGTGGCAGTGGAACTAATGTAACACCATCAACCTCAGACATTAAACAAGCTGAAGAAGATGCTAAGGATACTTTTTTAGACGGAAAATTAGCAGGTTTTAAGGCTGACGGGCAGAATATAACAGGAATTTGGTATTCTGTTGAGCCTTTGCGTATAGGTACAAATTTGTTCAATAAATTTTATGCAAAAAAATTCTTAATTGTATTTGATGAAGCATCACAAAAAACTACGCTTTATAGCAAATATGGTTTTGAAACCAAAGTAAGAGAGAAAACCGTATTGCCTGCGGTTTGGCAATATGAAGATGAACGTCATTACAGAACTTCTATCAGGGAAGGGCATTTTTCTACAGGAAACCCAGGTGTAGATGCACGTATGACAGAGTATTATGCTTATACTTCATTTGCAGGCAGTTATGATACACAAAGTAATCCAATAAAAGGTGAGGCAGAGTTTCAAAATTTTGGGGAGTTGATAGAAATGGAAAAAGGTATTTTGGTTGCTTTCGAGAACAAATATTATAACCGAACAATGGAAAAAAATGATTTGGTTTATGCACAAATGGAGCAAGGTTTTATATTCTACAAACCTGAAAAAGAAGCACGTGCAAAGCAAATTACCCAAGAGGATATTCATAATTTTTTTAAAGACTACAGAAAAAGATGGGAAAAAGCCCACGATGCAGGTGATAATGGCGTAAGATTGCCAAAAGCTGGCAATGCAAACAAAGCCCCAATTTTTGCAAAGTATAAAACTGATGCCCTTAAAACTTTTAATGAGTGGAAAAAAAATTATCCAGAATATGCTCAATATACACCTATTTATGCTTTCACTCTTTTTGAAAGACCAGAGTTTGCTCCTGTTGTTTCTTACAGAGAAGGCGTAGGAAAAGTGCCAACAGCCAGAAATTTAGATTTGTATATTGTCTGTTTCAATACCAAACAAGTGAAAGAAGACGGGAATGCTAAAAGAGGTTATAACACAGACCTCAAAAATAAATATGTTTATTTCTTTGCTGCCACTTGGGAAGATATGAAAGATGGTAAACACAGTATTCAAGAATATTCGGGCAAGCAATATATTCAAAATGTTGCTGGACCTATTGCTATTGCAGAAACAGAGGATGCAATGGAGAATAAATAATGTAAGTAGTGCGTAGCTCCAGCTACGCACACTTTTGTTAGAAGACTAACTTAAATCAATATTAATTCGTTTTGAATATATTTTTTGATTTTTTGGTAAGCACCAATACAAAATTAATTGTAGCATAGACTTTAGTCCGTGCCTTGCTAAGTGCTTGGTAATCAACTAACACAGACTAAAGTCTATGTTACAAAATATACAAATTATTTTGCATTGGTGCTTATTTCCAAAATGTAGCTGCGGACTAAAGTCCAATGGTACTTACAAATTTGTGCGGACTGAAGTCTGCACTACACAAATTTTGTGCTGACTGAAGTCTGCACTAAATAAATAAACCTATCAAGAAAACTTATGAAAAACTTTTTTAAATTCATTCAAGATGCTGTTGAAAATGTGAAAGAGGAGGCTGGAAAAGTCTTAGAAAATGCACAAGAAGTAGCCGAAAATTTGCAAAAACAATTAGAGGAAACCCAGAAAAATGAGCAAAATCAACAACAAACTACTGCCGAAAATAATGGCGGTTTGGAAGGTATGCTCAAAGGTTTTTTAGGTTCTTTGGAAGGTTTTGCTAATGAAAATAACGAGCAAAATGCTAATAATTCTATCCAAACACTGCAAGCCACTGAAGAACCTATCACCAAAATTGGACATACATTTACTATAAAAGGAAAAGATGGGGAAAAGACTTTTCATATTGCTACACACGCCGAACTGCTAAGTGAGGTGGACGATGGGCATTATGAGCATAAAAAATACTTTTTGACTACCAACAAAGACCATTTTGTGCTGCATACTGTCATGTTTTATTCGGGAGGTGTGATGTTGAAAGGACTAAGTAAGGTAGTTGTTCACAAAAGCCAAATTGCAAACCATATTACTGTCGAGGACAATAGTTTGTATAAAAGCAATTTTGAGATAAATATTGCTCTCAAAAATAAAGTACCTTTTGAGACATGCTGGGTAGGCGAAAACCCGACAACTTATGACAGCGACAGACTTTCTATTGCCACGAACAAAGATGAAAAAATTAATGATTTACAAAGTCTATTTTTGGGCAGAGATTTGGGTGGCGAATATAGCAATAGACTTGTTTTTATTGGTGGCGATGGCACTGTGATTAAAACTACTGACAAACCTTTGTTTGGTGGTGCTGGTTTTGTGATTTATTTTGAAAGATTAGATACAGAACAAACTTACCGAGTAATTTATAAAGAAAACAACGGAAGTTCTTGTACTGTGAAAGTTACACACATTCCGTTTGATGCTTTTGGAGATTATAAGCAAATGGCAATGGATTATAAGGAGGTTTCTATTCCGTTGAGCAAACCTGTGCATAAAAATATTTATACTGATTTGCAAAAGCCAACAACAGAAGAAATTACAGGCAGTTTCAAAATGTATGCTAATCATTTTTCGGCAAGAGTTACAGCCGATGTTTTAGGATTGATTGGTGGCGGACTGCCTGACGAAATCAGTACTAAATTTATAGACGAAATTTATGACCCTATTGTAAACCAAGCCTATAAAATTGAAGCAGAAGTAGCAGAGGATAGAGCAAGGAGAGAAGCAGAGGAAAAAGGCATTTCTTATGTGAGTAGCGGCAATAAACATAGTAAAAGTGATAATAACAAGGAAGATGACGACAAAGATGATAACAAAAATAGCAAATCATCGGGCAGCAGCAG
>JAYTNF010000097.1:0-18983 GCA_043748455.1 Cytophagales bacterium | reverse complement strand
CTTTGCAAATTAGTAGCCTCGTTTATGGGCTCTTGCTGTGTTGTTTGCTCGTCTGGGGTGTTATTAATACCTTTGTCTTCCATAAAAAGTAGTAACTTACGTAGGAATTGTAAAATTTTCTTGAGTATCACGATTGTGATGTAAATAATTAACTAATAGTTTCAATTTATTTGCCAAACTTAAAATAATGACATTTTGACAGATTTTAAATATATTTTCACTTTCTTGTAGTAAATATTACTTTTTACAATTTGTGATAAAAAATGCCTTTTTTCTGTCCAAGTCCATAAAGATAATGCCTAAGTTATCATTTCTATGTTTTAGTTGCAAACTTTAGTCGCAGTAAATTAAACCTGAACACGAATGGGAAGAAAAAATGATGATTGTGGAATGGGACAAAACACTTGCTTTATTGGCAGATTGTAACAAACTACTGAAAGTCTTATTGTAAATAATGAAAGAAAGTGGACAATAGACAAAGACACAACAAATGGTTGGCATCGACATTCTTTGGAAAATCCTAAATTTCACGAGTCAATAGCGGCACAAAATATTACTCAAATTATAGCAGAACTTAAAGAGGTGTGGGTTCTAATAACCAACAAATCAAAGGTTTAGAACATTAAAAATTCCTAAGGCAATTCCATTGCGGGTTTAAAACCCTTAGGAATTAAATTTTACTTCCCAACCCCACACCTTATTTCCTCCGAATGACTACTAAAATAAGAATTGCAATTCTTTAAATATAAAAAAATCATTTCAGTTCATCACCAAAAGGATTTTATAATTTCGCCAACGTGGTGTGTACTGCCGAAGCATCTCCCACTGCAAACGTCCTAAACGGTTGGCTACTTTGTTACAAAGATAGAAAAAATATAGTAATAAAATTACCATCTGCCATCTTTTTTCTATTTTTGTCAAAAAACTATCAATGAACTTTAAAGATAAATTTTTAGATTTTATTAATCTTTCCTTAGAGAAAAAACAAGTTGCAACAAGTATAGAAATTGGCATAGTTGATAAAAACTTAGCCCATAAAATTCACCAACAAACAGAAATGAATTTAGAAGGTTACACAATTACTATTGATAATTCTGGTGTTTTACACGCAATGAATAGACACAGTAACGAGCCAAATCAAAATCAAATTAGTCTTTCTGAAAGTGATTTTTTAAAATTAGAACAAATTATTTTTGAAGCTGACGAAATAGAAGAGGTTAGTCGTTATGATAAAAAAGCCTTACAATTTAGCAAACTTATTGAAAATGAATATTTTACAATTTTTGAAGTAATTACAATTACAGGTGAAAAGAAAAAACTGTATAAGAAAAACCGTTTAGTTTTCAAAACTATGTTTATTAGAAAAGGTTAAATAACAAAAAATTCCTAAGGATTTCAAAAACCCTTAGGAATTAAATTTTACTTCCCAACCTCAACCCTAATTCCCTCCGAATGACTGCTAAATTCAGGAGCATACATACATTGAATAGAGGTAATTCCATTAGAGAAATTGCCTTCGTGGGTAACACGCAAGAATTTATTGAAGTTATTTACTATTCTCAATAATTTTTTCTGCTTGATTTTTTCTTACATCTCGAAGTTCAAAAGAATAAATAGCGTCTTCGGCAGAACCAAGATAATCAGATAATCCTGTTTTTACACTTTTGTACTGAACCGCAATAGGTTTATAAAAAGTAAGAAGTGCTTTTGCTTTATTAGACTGCTTTTGTGATAAATAATGCTGAACAAAAACATCTAATAAATCATTAATAAATTCACTACAAGCATTATAATCTTTGTTAATATCCATTTTGCCAGAGGTGCTATATGTTTCAGAACATTGATACTCGGAAATTACAGATTTAGCTTTTTCCTCAAATGCTATTGCTTGTTTAGTGTTTTCTTTGCTTTTATTTAGCCAAAAAATACTTTCAGCTTTTACAAGTTTTCGCATATTTTGAGATTTTTGCTTATTTTTATCCTCTTCTGAGGCAAAAAGTGGAATTTCTTTATCAAGAAATAGTCTGGCTCTCTCAAAATCATAAATACTTATACAACCATCTATATCTTGACATTTTGATGTTTCTAAACTTTTTGCTAATTCTCTTTCTTGTTTGTTAGAGTTAATTTCGTTTTTTCTTTCTAAATTTTCAGCTTCTCTTTTCTTGCTTTCTTTTGCTAACATTATTTTTTCTTCCTCAGACATTGTGAGGGTTTGAATTGTAGCTATCGAAAATAATATAAGTAGTATTTGTTTCCATAATTTTAACTTACTAAACCAATTCCAAATAGTCTTCAACATATTTAGGATTAAGTTTTTTATTTTCATTATTTTGTTGTTTTTTTCATATTGCTGTAATTTAGTTATCAACAATAATTCAAGTTCGTGTTCGTCTATACCAAATGTATGAGCTTTTCTTTGCAATACTTGTTTTTCCTCTGATGTAATAGTGCCATCTATTAAAGCTGCATCAATTAGTTTTTCTAAGTCCGAAGGTATCATACAAATTGTTGTTAAGTGTTATATAAAGTTAGTTCAAATTTTTTTTGAATTTATATTGAGGATATTGATTAGATTTAGTTAACAAAATTATATTATGTCAATGAAATCTACTGCTCCCAAAACATTTTTCGTTTTGCCTTTTCTGTATCTGCTGCATATTTTGCTTGTGCCACACCAACAGTGGAAAAATTGTTAATAAAATTATTTGATATTTGTTGTATTGTTTCCATTTTTTTATTACGATAAGCTACATCATCACTATATTTTTGCATTTCAAAATCCCATTTTTTCTTTTCCTCTGGTTTCAGTTGTTTAATTTGGTAGTTTACAAGTTGTTCTGCTTCACCAAAACATTTTGCATTTTTAGGTATTTCGATATAGTAAACTAATGCTTGCTCAATATTATAGCTTATAAGTTCCGATTTCATTTGTGATAATTTTTGCTTGCAATCTCTATCTATTATTTTAGTATAAATAGGTTCTACAATTTTTGTAGCTTTATCAGTACAATCACTACAATATGACGGAATAGTAGTAATTTCCATAATAGCCTCCTCATATTTACCTTGCCTATCTAATAACATTGCTTGTTTTAAAATATATTCACAATTTTTATTATAAAATTCTATGATTTTCTCTTTCCCTTTGGTAAAGCTTGTTGTAAAAGCATCATTGTCCTTTAAATTCAAATTGTTAAATCCTATTTTGAAAGCCTCGCTTTCTGTTTCTCCTACTCCTTTGAATTGTGTTGAATATGATGAGAATAATGTATTTGTTTGTATATCTCCCACAAAAAAAGTTATTTCATAATTTATAACATACATTGTTGGTGCAGTTGTAGTTATATTCTTACTAAGTTCAACAATGGTTGGAATAAGTACAAAACGAGGATTAATAGCAAAACCACCTAAACCATTTTTTGTTAATTGCTGGTTTAGCCTTGTTTCTAATAATTTTTGTGCAGATGCACTAAGCGTATTATTAGGAATAAATACACTTAATTGTAATAGCGGATAATTATCTACCAAAGAAAGACTTGTGGTTTGGCTATTTACAGGAACTTCATTGTATTCTTTTATACTTGTATTTTCGGTTGTGCTTGGTTTCTGAGTAATTAAAACAGACTTTTCTTTATCATTTTTACAACTAATGCAGAAAAATAATAGTAGGGAAACAATACTTAAAAAGACAACTTTCTGCATAAAATAAATAAATTAAGAGTAAGGAAATAATGGTTATTTATAGAATTAGCATAACTCATTTATAATAACTAAATACTATTATAAATTAATTTTCTTATTATTTTATAGTAATATGTGCATCTCCTATACTTTGAGTAAGATTTTTTGCTTTAATCTCACATTGCTGATTAAGCATTTTTCTCAAATCGTTGGCAAAATCATACGCAGAATATTGCAGTCCATCTTGTGTATGCGTGTAAATACGCACATTAGTAAAACGTAGTTGTTTATCCGTTGATTTTACGGGTTTGAAAGTAGAGTTTATTGTATTCTTTTTCAGCCACTCACGAATTATATCGCCATATTCTTTATTCTGACAATAATCGGATAAGCTAAAACTACTTTCATTTGCCACTGTAATTCTTACAGTTATTTCGACGCCATTGGAAATAATATCTTGAAAATGCTTTTTAATTTGATTTTGTAATTGAGGCAATTCATTTTCTATCATAATGTTTAAAGTTCCTATCTCTAACTGCTCTCCTTGTTGAGTTATAGCATTTTGAATACTTGCAATAGATTTATTAGTATAGGCATCAAACACTGTTATATTATAAATAAAGTTAGTTTTATAACTACGACTTGTAGTATTTGCTTGTATATCATAATCTATGTCAATAATGAAATCAGGTTTAGCTGTTGTTAGTAAAACACTTTTTAAATCATTAGCAATATTATCTATTTCGTCAGTAGCTTTATCGTTATCTATTTGTTTGAGTTGCTGCTCTAAATTATCTAATGGATAGCCTGATTTTGAAAATTCTTTTTCTATGCTACTCACTAAAAAACGTAGATTTAATTCATTAGCAAAAACTTTCCGATAATCTCTAATAAAAACAGTTTTACCTTCTTGGTCTATCTCTTTTAAGCAAGATAATCTTTTCAAAAGGGCATCTGAGGGTAATATCATTATAACAGGTTTTTGTTGCTTAATAATATTGGCTTCTTGTTCATTAACAAGGGGAATAACATTTTCATCTTTTTGTAATTTTTCCGATAAATTTTTACTATCATTACTGCAAGAAAAATTTATAATTATCAAAAATACTAATACAATGCAATCTAACTTACTATTTATATAACTAAGTAAAAACATAGAGATTATTTTAAAATTTAATATTTGCAAATTTCCAAAATAATACTACTTTTACACAACAAAAGCACTAAAACATAGTGCAATAAAAGTTCCTAACTTAGTGTAAAAAACTTACGTATATGATAGATATTGGAGCAAAAATCAAACATTTTAGAGATATAAAAGGTTTTTCGCAAGAGCATATGGCTATAAAATTAGGAATGAGCCTAAAAACTTATAACAACTTAGAAAATGAAAAAACAAAAATAGATACAAAAAAAATACAACAAATTGCCCAAATTTTAGAAGTAAATTGGTTGGAATTATTGAGTTTTGGAGAGAAAATAACGCAAATAAATACTCACTTAACGGCTGGTGATAATAACACAAATAGTAATAATCCAACAATTTATGCAAATCTAACCGATAAAGACCTTATTCACATCATAGATAAATCTCGACAAGAAAACAGTTTTTTGAAAGAAAAAATCAAAGATTTAGAAAAGATAATTTCCTTAATGGAAACAAAACAAGTGTAAAAATATTGCTATATTTGATAAAATTTAGTACAAAATGACAACAGAAAGCATCAACATAGAACAATTACAAAAAATAGCAGGAAAACAAACCATAAAACAACCTGTGGAGTGGCTTGTGGGTGAATATTTATTGTTAAAAGTAGCTTATTTAGAGTTACAAAATAGTTTTTTTGAAAAAACATATCAAATGGATTTTGCAAGTTTTGAAAAACAATGTCTTTCTAAACCAGAACACGAATGGGAAGAAGAACAAATTATTATGGAATGGGACAAAACACTTGCTTTATTAACAGATTATAACAAACTACTTTTTCAATGGAAGCAAGAGAATTTGAAAACCAACTAAAAGCAGAAATTAACAACTTAGATTTTGTTGAAAATATAGATGTATCTGTTGAGGAAAGTGTGCTTGATGGACGTATAAATTTGCAATATGCTTGCTATGTGAAAGTCTATTACAGAGCAGAGTGGCTAAAATTTAGTTTCAGTCTTATCGTAGATAACGAAAGAAAATGGGCAATAGATAAAGATACAATAAATGGCTGGCATCGACATTCTTTGGAAAATCCTAAATTTCACGAACCAATAGCAGCACAAAATATTACCCAAATTATAGCAGAACTTAAAGAGGTTTGGGTTCTAATAACCAACAAATCAAAGGTTTAGAACATTAAAAAATTCCTAAGAGTTTCTAAAACCCTTAGGAATTTCACTTTTTACTTCCCAACCTCAACCCTTATCCCCTCCGAATGACTACTAAATTCAGGAGCATACATACATTGAATAGAGGTAATGCCATTTGAGAAATTGCCTTCGTGAGTAACACGCAACGGATATTCAAAAACGTAAGTACCTTGTGGCAACCAACCAATAAAGAAGTTTGTTGAGGCATCTTTTGTGGCTTCGTAATAACCCAAACCACCTTGATAACGATAACCCGACAACACATTTGTAGGCTCAAAACAACTTGCACGCATATCTTTCAAATGCACATATTCCATTGCCCTATCCACACGAATTTCAATACGAACTTTCACCAAATCACCAACTTTTAACACATTTTTGTCAGTTAATGGGCTTAATTCCAAACCTTTATCCGTATTTTTCTGTAAAAACAACTGTTTATTGATTTTCAATGGTGTTTCGGCAGGTGTAATTTTGTCTAATTGTTCAAAATATTGCCAATACATTCCACCCCAAGCCACAACATTATTAGGATTTGTAACCGTAATTTTGCCCATTTCAGGCGTAATTTCGCTACCACTCCACGAAGTTTTGAAATAACCTGTGCCTGCATCAGGTTGTATGCCTTTCATTTTCAGGCTTTCTTCAGTTATTTTTTCTTTGCCAACCGTAACTTCTGCTAATTTGCTATCTGCCAACCAGTCCGTACCTTGCAATAACAAGGCATAACAAGCCTCTGTAGTAGCTTTGGTTGTTTTCCAGTCTTGGGTTTGCTTTTGTTTCAACAACCAAATTTTCATTTCATCAACAAGTGGGTTTACCTCACCCCCCAGCCCCCTCTCCTTTTGAGAGGGGGAGTTTTTATCCCCTTTGGGGAGAGTGGGGGAGTTTTTCTCCCCTCCCAATAGGGGAGGGGCAGGGGGTGGGGTTATCTCCGAAAAAGCCTCAATTAACAAAGCCTGTGTTTCTATGGGTGCTTGATACCAATAATAACCATTCATCATATCTTTCCAATACATTCCCAATTCTTCGTGATGTAATGCTTTCTCTTTCAAGGAGTTAATGATAGAAACAGCAACTTTTTCTTTGTTTTTATCAGCCAAATTACCATTATCAAAACGGTGCGAAGCTAAGGAAATCATACCTTGCATATAAATTCCATTCTCTAACCAATACTTGCGAACTTGTCCCAAATAATAGCTAACGGCTTCTTTTGAACTGCTTGCTAGTTCCATTTCCACAAAGAAACTACGGGTATAGAGGTAGTGAATGACATCAGTTCCTGCACGTTGTTCCTCCAATTTTAGCTTGTTTTCTTTGCAATATTTCACTAATCTGTCGTAATCTTCCTTAATTCTTGCATCAAGATAAGGAATTGCTTTGTCGGTAATATTTTTTACTTTATTCGAATTATTGCCTGTATTCACAACACCCAATTTTTTCAAATGTCCAATGCCACAAACAATATGTTGCGTTATCCAACGACTATCAGGCATACCATCAAACCAAGGAAAACCACCATTTGGAACCTGCATTTTCTCCAATTTTGTCATTGCTCTGTCCAATTCTGAACCCATACGCAACAAATCAAACAACAAACCAACTCGTTTTTTACGTTCTGTTTCATTTTGTCCTTGTATCACCCAAGGAGTTTCTTCGAGCATCAAAGATTTCAATTCTTGATTTTTTTCCAAATTTGAAACCAATGCTTTGCTATCTGGCGTGTTTTTCCAACTATCAAAAACAGCTTTGATTTTTGGACTTGAATTGGCAATATGCGAAGCAATGCTATTGGCATAAAAACGGCTAAAAGTCTGTTCTGCACACTCATACGGATATTCCATTAAATAAGGCAGAGCCTGAATAGCATACCAAGCTGGATTAGACGTAAATTCCAAAGTCAATTTATGGTTTCGCAAAGTTGTCGATTTATTTTCGGCTAACTTATTGAAAGTGAACTGTTTAGTTTCTTTGCTACGCACAGGCAAAGGCAAAGTTTCTGTAACCAACATTCTATTGGTTAGTACAGGCAAGGTCATTTCTTCGCCATCAGAAAAACTGCCCGACTTCGCCACAATTTTATATGTCAAAGCCTGCACACTCTCAGGAATGGCAAAAGACCAAGAAACTGAACTACTTTGTCCTGCCAAAACCTTAAAATCTTTCAAATTTGCGATATTTTCAAGTCCTTGCGGTGCTTTTGAAGTCAAGGCATCTAACAATTCCAATTTCACTTGTCCACTCAATTCTTTATCTGACAAATTCGTAATTTTTGTACTAAACACAATTTTGTCATTTTCTCTAAAAAATCGAGGTGCATTCGGCACAAGCATTAAATCTTTTTGCGTTACCAAACTATTTTCGACAAAACCATATTTCAAATCTTTGGTATGTGCAAAACCTAACATTTTCCACTTCGTTAAGGCTTCGGGAACAGTGAATTTTACCACAATATTTCCTTCGCTATCTGTCTGCAAATGTGGCTCAAAAAACGCAGTTTCATTAAAATTTGTGCGGACTTTGACATCACTAAAATCTTCCTTAGGTTTTGTTACTTTTTCGGGTTCTTGTGGAATTTCTTGGCTTGTTGTAACAGCTTCGTTAATGCCGCCTTCCATTGCTGAACCCATTGGCATTTCATCTCCCCAATCAACATCTTCCCCACTAGAACCCATTGCTTTTTCCTCCTCTGATAAACTATCTTCTTTCTCACCACCACCATTTTTAGATTTTTTCATTGGTGCAGACCTTGCCATTGACATCATTACTTTCCCCTCACTTCTCATACCACCATAATAATTATATTGCCAAGAATTTAAGTTAAATCCAAACCAATTTAAGTTGTCATAATAGCGTTGCAATGGTGAATAATAACCCGAAGGATACTGAATAAAGAAAGAACCATTTTTAGTTAAAAAACCGTAACTATTCCAATTTGTAGCCAAATTATTATAGCTCAAATAATCAAATAAAAAGTTATTTTTAGCAAAAACATCAAGCGAAGCATCATATAAAGTTGCCACCATTTCTGCCATCATTTTATCACCTAATTTTGGCTTAATTTTAATTTTCCATTCTTCTTGTTGCCCTGGTTGCAATTTATCCCTAAAAGTTTCAAAACTAATATCTAAATCTTTGTTAGTATAAGGAACAGAAATTAGACTTTGGAATTTGTACTCACGACCATTATAAACCGCAACACCAATCACCGAAATATTGCCACGATAACTTTCTATTATCGGAATTTCTATGATTTTTTGGGAATTTGATAAGGCAATTTCTTGTTTTGATAGCAAAGTGCTGCCTTGCCAAATTTCATAACGCAACATAAAATCAGTATAACTACTTGATACTAAGACTTTTGCAGTTTCGCCAACTTCGCAACTTGCTTTTAAGGCTGTGAATTCAAAATCTGTTGGCAAATTTGGTTTGCTATCTTGTGGGTTGTAAACGGTAAAATATTTTTCGTATTCTACTGTTTCGCCAAACACATCTTTCCCTTCAATTCGCAAACAATAAGCACCTGTTTTTAAAGTTTTTAAGTCTGTGAGTTCAGGCTTGTCTGTATTAATTTCGCCATTTTTAAGCTGTGTTTTTGCCCAATTTTCCATTTTGTCCTCGTTTTGGAAAACGTCATTTGGAAAATCTTTTTCAAATTCGGCTTGGGCAATATAAAATTTATCTGGTCTTGCCCAATAGCAATTTCGCAAAATACGATTTGGTGTTGCAAGTTGCGATAAAGTATAAGTTCCACTAAATTTTTCGGGTTCTCCGTTCAGATTTTTCACTGTAACCTTATAACTTTCCAAAAGTTCTAAACTTTTGGAAAGTTGGAGTTTATCCTTCACATTTGTCGAAATTTCTATGGCTTTGTAACCTACACTAACGGTTTTTTCTCCGCTTTGTGTTTCGCCATTTAAGTCCGTAATGTCCGCATAAACGGTGTAAGAAAAAACAGGATTTGTAGCTTTATCAATCGTCAAATCTGGCACTGCATCAAAGATAACTTCAAATTTTCCTTGTGCATCTGTTGTTGCAATTCCGTTTGTAATTTCCATTTGTGGAGAACTTGGTGCAGAAACCCACCACCAACGCCAATACGGAAAACGTGCCTTGCGGACAACTCTATACTTCACTTGTGCATTATCAATATTTGCACCTGAATAAGCCTTGCCTTGTCCAATAATCGTAACTTTTTCACCTAATTTATAAGGTTTGGGTTTGGCAAGGTCTTTTTCTCCCCCTGTGGGGGGCTGGGGGGCGAAAACCACTTCAAATTTTGGTCTTTTGTATTCTTCCACTCTGAAAGTATGTTGCGAACCACCATTATCACATACCAAATACATTATACCTGTTAATCTGCCCGTAGGTGCAATAAAACTTCCCGATGCTGTTCCATATTCGTTTGTAATCAATTCTAACTTGCTAACTTCCTGATAATTAACATCTAAGAATTTTACTGTTACGGTTTTCTTTGGTAAAATATCTGTTTTTCGGCTGCTTAGTTCGTAATTTCCATTTGTTGCAACCGCTAAAATTTTAAAATAAATTGGTTGTGAAGGTCTGTAAATTGCCCTATCTGTAAAGAAAAAAGTTTGATAATTTGTGTAATCTGGTAGTTTGCTAGGCTCATAAACACCAAAATTATTATCAATAATCAATTTATCTTTGTCATTCTTGGTATTCGTTAGTGTAACTGAAAATACGTTATTTTTCACCTCTTGACCAGCTGCAAAAAAACCTTTATCATCAGTCAATTTTTCACCCAATTTTTTGTATTCATACTTGCGAGTATCATAATTATATTGATTACTTTCAAGCAATGCCTTTACTTTTGGCAAAGGCTTGCCTGTTAATCTGTCAAGAACAAAAAACTCCTCTTCACCTGTTTTTGTGTTTTTCCGATTGATAAAACTCATATCTGACACTTGAAATCCGATAAGAGAATTTGGCGAATTTCGTATATCAAACTTATTATTATCGCAAGCAATGACCATATATTCACCATAAGGCAAAGCTGGAATTTTAATCTCAAAACTGTGTGAATGAAAATCATTATCTTTTAACAATTCATCTGAACTTTCAAATTGTGCAACGGTTGCTTGCTTAAGTTGCTGCAAATAATATTTTTTGATACTTTCCTGATAGTCATTTCTGTCTAATTTATCAATATCATTTGAATTGACTTTGATAACCCTAAAATATAATTTTGCAATATTTCTTGATGTTACTAACATTATTTGTGGGATATTAGCTGCCGCAAATACCTCACCTTGCAGGTCAAAACTTTGTGATTTTATCTTGATAATCAATGAGTTAGCATTGCTACTTGCGTAAGTGTTTGGGTATTTTTTAATAACCTCCTCACAAATTTGCATAGCCTTAATATAGCCCAAACGAAACTCCTCACTTTGTCCTTTGGTATAACTTTCGGCTTTTGAGTTCCAATATTCCGCAATATTCATCTCGACATCTCCCACTAATTTTGAATTTGCATAACTTGTTTTCATCTGTTGTAAAGCTGCCAAATACGCCACATCTTTGTTTTGCAAAACAGAGTTTTTATAAACAATTTCAATGCGTTTTAAATCCAAATCCAATAAAGCATCTTCTAAACTTGACGAGTTTTTTTCTAAACGAAACTTTGCCAAATCCTGCAAAATTTTCACACCTTGCAACAACAAATTTGTTTCGTCTTTGCTTTCAATTTTGAAGTTTGCAAACTCCGTAATTGGTGCAAAATACGCAGTTTCAGCCATTGTATAAGCAAAAGTTGGTTTTGCAAGTCCAGCTTCGGAGTTCACAAAAAAATCTACTGCTCGGTGAGCCAAAAATTCATACAAAGTAGGTCTTAACTCACGAAAATGGCTTTTTGCCAAGTTGTCTTTTGTAATTTCTTTGGTGCCCCCTAAAATTTCGTGATAGGTATTGAGTTCTGTTTTCTTCAAATTTTCGACATCACTAATTGCCAAATAATGATTTTTAATAACTGCCAAAGTCAATTTTTCAATGTCCCAAGTCCGAATATCTTTCTGCACAAAATCAACGGTTACAGTACGGTTTTGAAATTTCCAACGGTTTTGCGTGTAATATGACCAATACGTTTCTGCCAACATCGAATGTAGCACAGGTTTTATAGGAAAACTTGCCTTTCCCACCTCAATTTCAAGGCTTTCAATAAGTTTTGCAATGGCATCTTCCTCTTTATTTTCAAAAAATTTCATTTTGAAAATCACAGCTTTTACAAATTGGTCGGCGTTATTTTCTTTTTTCGCCTTTTCATAAATGTCCGCAGCTTTTTTGTAGGCACTTTCAACAAGTCCTTTCTGTTCGAGGCTGTCGACCTCTTTCCAGAGTTTGTCGTAATCTTTTAAAAAGAAGTTTAGCATATTTTCGGAGTTTGGTTTTGTGTAAGGTTTTAACTCTCTGTCTGGGGCTTTTTTGCCTTTTTTTTGTGCCAATAATGGCGTTGTTATTATGGCTAATGTGATGATTAGCAATAAGTTATAAAAAAATATTTTTTTCATATATTTGTGTGTTTGAGTAAAGATGCAGTAAGATAGGAAATTCCACAAAAGGAAAGGGGAAATTTTTGAAAATGATAGTAATAATTGCTAATTTTGTTTAAAATAAATTTTATGAACTTACTTTTGCAAAGAATTACGATAAATCCTGCGGTTTGTAAAGGCAAACCTACGATTAGAAATATGCGGTTTACGGTTTCGCAAGTCCTAGAACTCTTAGCAGGCGGAATGACTTTTGACGAAATTTTAGCAGATTATCCTTATCTCGAAATGCAAGATTTACAGGCTTGCTTGCTTTATGCTGCCCAAATAGCGAATACAAAATCTGTTACTTTTTTACAAGCTGCCTAATGAAATTTATTGTTGATACACAGTTGCCACCTGCGTTAGCCAAATTTTTAGTAGAAAAAGGGTTTGATGCCATTCACACAACTTTTTTTGCAGACGGTCATTTATTGCAAGACACAGAAATAATACATATTGCCGTAGAGGAGAATAGAATTATTGCAACGAAAGACAGTGATTTTTTGGATAATTATCTCTTAAAAGGCTCACCTCCAAAAGTTTTATTGTTGCAATTTGGCAATATTAGCAACAAAGAATTGTTACAACATTTTGAAAACCATCTCTCTAAAATTCTTATAGCTTTTGAGGAAGGAGCAGAATTAGTTAAATTTGATAGAGAAAGTATTATTGCTTATTGAGGGGAAATTCTACAAAAGGAAAGGGGAAATTTTTGAAAATGATAGTAATAATTGCTAATTTTGTTTAAAACAAATTTTATGAACTTACTTTTGCAAAGAATTACGATAAATCCTGCGGTTTGTAAAGGCAAACCTATGATTAGAAATATGCGGTTTACGGTTTCGCAAGTCCTTGCCTACTTTATCTTGCCAAATAGCAAATACAAATTTGGTTAGTTTTCTACAAACTGTCTAATAAAATTTGATAGAGAAAATATTATAGCTTATTAAGGTTTTGTATTACAGACTTTAGTATATTAGCTAATTACTTGATTATCAAAGTATTAAAATCACAGACTAAAACTCAATACTATAGACCTTAATAATCTATAATAATTTAGTAACTTTTATACAAGACAAATAGTTGCCAAGTATTGATTTGAGAATTGTATTAATTTAGAATATATGAAAAACCCAATGACCATTTTCTGGTTTCGCCGAGATTTACGTCTTTCTGACAATGCAGGTTTATATCATGCCCTAAAAAGTGGCGTTGCTGTATTGCCTATATTTATTTTCGACAAAGATATTTTAGACAAACTATCCAATAAAGAAGATAAAAGAATAAATTTTATTCACAAAGTTATTACAGAGCTTAAAGCTGAACTCGAAAATTTAGGCTCATCTTTATTAATTTGCTATGGAAAACCTGAAGAAATATTGCAGGAAATTACAGAAAAATATACAGCAAATCATATAATTTCTGAAATCTATGCAAATCACGACCATGAACCTTATGCAAAAGAAAGAGATTTAAAAATTGCTAACTTATTAAAAGTCAAGCAAATAGACTTCCATACTTTCAAAGACCAAAGTATTTTTGAAAGAAATGAAGTGCTAAAAGATGATGGAAAACCTTATACCATTTTCACACCATACAGTAGAAAATGGAAATCGAAACTGACTGATGACACTTTGCAAGCATACCCAACTGAAAAATATTACCAAAATTTCTACAAAACCTCAGTCTTGCCAACAATAAGTTTGGAAGCCATGAATTTTGAAAAAGTGGAATTTAATTACCCAATTCCTACTGTAACAGATGAATTAATCAGTAAATATAGTGAAAATCGTGATTTCCCTGCTATAAAAGGCACTTCTCGTTTAAGTGTGCATCTGCGTTTTGGAACAATTAGTATTCGTGAAATGGCAAGACGTGCCAAAGTTTTAAATGAAACATGGTTAAATGAATTGATTTGGCGAGATTTTTATATGATGATTTTATGGCATTTTCCACAAGTTGTAATCCAAGCATTTAAACCTGTTTATGATAGAATTGAATGGCTAAACAATGAAAAAGATTTTACAGCTTGGTGTGAAGGCAAAACTGGCTACCCAATTGTAGATGCAGGTATGCGTGAACTCAACGAAACAGGATTTATGCACAACAGAGTTCGCATGATTGTTGCAAGTTTTTTAGTCAAACATTTATTGATAGATTGGCGATGGGGCGAAGTATATTTTGCAGAAAAATTATTAGATTTTGATTTGTCGGCAAATAATGGTTCTTGGCAGTGGGCAGCAAGTTGTGGCTGCGATGCAGTGCCATATTTCCGTATTTTTAACCCAACAACACAAGCTGAAAAGTTTGATAAAAACTTAATTTATATCAAAAAGTGGATTCCCGAATTAAATTCTTTTAACTATCCAAAACCAATAATTAAACACGAAATTGCTAGAAATAGGGTTTTGGAAGTTTATAAGAAGGCTGTGGGGAAAATAGAAGAATAGATATTAGACTTCTTGAAAAAGTGGTTTTTGATATTAAAAAAGTGGTTTTATCATTCTAAGCAAAGCGAAGAATCTGGTTTTTTAGAAATAAACTGGTCATTTCAAACTCAGATTCTTCGCTTTGCTCAGAATGACAAGGACTTTCGCAGGAAGTCTAGTTTACTTAATTTTATACAATATTGTTATGAAAAATAAAATATTACTAACCTTAGTTACTTTCCTATTTTCTTTTGCTGCCAAAGCCCAAGAACAAAGATGTGGTTTTACACATAAACCAAACTTAGAACAAGAGAAAATTATCAAACAACTGATAAATCCCAAAGGACAAAGTAATGCCCGAACAGAGGAAAAAACTTATACAATTCCTGTATTATTTCATATCATACAAACTGATAATTCAGCTGATTTTGTAAATAAAATTACAAAAACACAAATTGACGAACAACTAAAAGTTATCAATGAAGATTATAATAGGCTCAATGCTGATACAATATATACACCTAATATTTTTAAAAGTCTGGCAGGAAAAATAACTATTAATTTTATGTTGGCAAAAATAGACACAAATTATACAATATTTAAAGAAGAAGGAATTATTAGACATAGTAAATTTTTAAATAAAAATAGAACAAATACTGAATTTGATGAGGAAATAAAAAAACAAACAATACGAAACCCTAATCAATATCTTAATATTTGGGTTTATAAAAATGTAATATATTCCCTAAGTGGAAAACCAATGTTAGGTTATGCACAATTTCCTGATTTTTCAAATTTACAAGGCTTAAATAACATTGGTGGAATTTCAAATACTGATGGAGTAGCTATTGCTGCACGCAGTTTTAAAAATGTAGAAGAACGTAAAACGAATACAAATGTATGGTTAGGTGCAATTTATGGACGTACACTCAGCCATGAGATTGGGCATTTTTTAGGAATTTTACATACTTTTAGTGATATAGAAGGTTTATGTGCGGATAATGATTTTTGCGAAGATACGCCAAAGTTGAGAGATAATACAAATGGTTGCAATCCCTTAGATAAAAATAAATGTGAAACTATTGCCATGCCCGAAAATTTTATGGATTATACCAATGATGCTTGCATGAATTTGTTTACCAAGTGCCAAGTAGAGAGAATGAAATTAGTTTTAGAAAAATGTCCAAGACGAAAAGAACTCACAACTTCAACAGTAACAAGTGTAAGAGATGAAAATTTAGCTGCCAATGTAAGCATTTTTCCAAATCCTACCAATGCTTTTTTTACAATAAAAACAGAAAATTTGCAAATCAAAAACCTTAAAATATTTTCAGTTTTAGGGCAACAAGTTTATGAAAATAACGCAATTCAAGCAAATACAAATATTGATATTTCACATTTATCAAAAGCTATTTATGTGTTAAAAATAGAAACTGAAAGAGGAATGCTAACTAAAAAGTTGGTCTTGGAATAGTAAGAATTTATCAAAAAATCAAAAATCTATGTGTTCTATGTTACTATGTGGTTAGAGTTTTTTAATAACAAACAAATCACACAAAAGCAAAAAGATGACACTTTAACAAATGTCATCTTTTATTTTTATGTTCTCAAAACAACTATAAAATACTATTTTACATGGTCAACCACAGCTTTGAAAGCCTCTGGGTGATTCATAGCTAAATCAGCTAATACTTTACGATTGATTTCGATACCTTTTGCGTGAATCATACCCATTAATTTAGAGTAAGAATAGCCATGAATACGTGCTGCTGCATTAATACGCACAATCCATAAAGCACGGTAATCTCTTTTCTTAATTTTGCGGTGTTCGTAGGCATATAATAAACCTTTTTCAACTGCATTTTTGGCAACTGTCCACACATTTTTTCTGCGTCCAAAATACCCTTTAGCTCTTGCTAAAACCTTTTTACGTCTGGCTCTCGACGCTACTGCATTCACTGAACGTGGCATAGTAATTCTGTTTTGACTAACGGAGTCCTACTATTTCAAGGAGCTTAGTACCGTAAATCGGGTTAAACCATAATTTGAAAGGCATAAGCCTTAGTGAAATATTATTAGAAATTAATAAAAGTTATTGCAAATATCGCAACAATCACAGTTATTATATAGCTAACATATCTTTCACTCTACCCATATCTGCTTTAGATACAAGCGAAGTTTGCGAAAGGCGACGTTTACGGTCGGTAGATTTTTTAGTTAAGATGTGGCTTTTAAACGCATTTTTACGTTTAACTTTACCAGTACCTGTAACTTTAAATCTTTTTTTCGCACCTGATTTGGTTTTTACTTTTGGCATCAGATTGAAATAATTAAAATGTAATATAAAATGTACTCTAAAAACTCTATTCGAAAACTTTATTTTTTCGTAGGTGCTACCTTTGGCGAAAGTTGTAAACTCATACGTTTACCTTCTAACTTTGGTAACTGTTCTACTTTACAAAACTCCTCTAAACCTTGTGCAAATTTTAGCAGCAATACTTCACCACGTTCTTTAAAAACAATGGTACGACCCACAAATTGCACGTATGCACGCACTTTATTACCTTCTTTCAAGAAATTTTGTGCATGTTTCAATTTAAACTCAAAATCATGCTCATCTGTATTAGGTCCAAAACGGATTTCTTTTACAACAGATTTTTGAGAATTAGCTTTAATTTCTTTTTGCTTTTTCTTTTGTTCATACTTAAACTTAGAGTAATCAACAGCCCTACAAACAGGAGGAACTGCTTTATCCGAAATTTCTACCAAATCAAGACCCAAGCTCTGTGCCATTTCAAGGGCTTTTTTGGTTGGATAAACACCAGGTTCAACATTATCACCAACTAAACGAACTTCAGGAACTCTGATTCTATCATTGATGCGATGTTCATCTGGTTGAGGCATTTGACGGCCTCTATTATAAGCTGGACGACCATTATTAACGGGCGTGGTAGCATCCTTATCTTTTACTACGACAGGTGGATTTACAGGATTAAGACTCATGCAATTTGTTTAGGTGAAACAAGTAATAACTAAATTTTATATAGCTTAATTATTCAGCTTAACAATTTAGTTTAGTAATTTAGTTTGACAAATGCAAATATAAAACTATTTTACAATATAACAAAATCTTAAATATATTCTTAGCTAATTTTCAAATAAATTTTATTATTTTTGCAAAACATTGTTTAAAGTATCAATTTCATATTTCATACATCATATTTCCTATTTAAGCACTTATGTTAGTTGTTTTTCGCAAAGAACTTAATAGTTTCTTAAATTCTTTGGTTGGTTATATTGTTATTTGCGTTTTTTTATTAGCAATGGGTTTACTGCTTTGGGTTTTTCCTGAATACAGTTTACTCAATTATGGCTATGCAAGTTTGGAATCTTTTTTTTCTATTACTCCATTTCTATATTTATTTTTAATTCCTGCAATTACCATGAGAAGTTTTGCAGAGGAAAAACGTCTTGGCACAATGGAATTATTACTCACAAGACCTTTAACAGATTGGCAAATTATTATTGCTAAATATTTTGCAACTTGTGCCTTAGTTGGCTTTTCGTTATTGCCAACCTTATTATATTACCTAAGTATTTATGAACTCGGTTCTCCAAAAGGCAATATAGATTCTGCGGCTGTTTTTGGCTCTTATATAGGTTTGTTGTTATTAGGTTGTGTATTTTGTGCTATTGGCATTTTTGCATCAGCCATGACAGATAATCAAATTATTGCTTTTATTGTAGCCGTCTTTATTTGCTTTATTTTATATGCAGGTTTTTCACAAATAGCTTCTATTGATGTTTGGAGTTCTTATTCTTTCATTATCAGTCAATTAGGTGTAGATTTTCATTACCAATCCATTAGCAAAGGTTTAATAGATTCACGTAATCTATTATATTTTATAAGTGTCATTGTGATATTTTTAGCAGCTACAAAATTGATATTAAGTAGAGATTGAGC
>JAYTNF010000096.1:0-2633 GCA_043748455.1 Cytophagales bacterium | reverse complement strand
TTTATGAAATATAAATTTATTGCATTAAGCATGTCGCTGAACATATTAGGCTTTTGGGGTTGCAAACCAAAAACAACAGACACAGAAAAATTGGTTTTGACACCAACAGAATTTGAGCAAAAAATGGCTGCTTTGACTGATGAACAACTCTTAGATGTACGCACAAATGAAGAAGTTGCGAGTGCAAAACTTGAAAATGCGATGGTGATTGATTTTAATGGTGCTGATTTTCAGAAAGAAGCAACCACAAAATTAGACAAAACAAAACCTGTCATGGTTTATTGTTATTCGGGAAGTCGGAGCAAAGCAGCAGCAGATTTGTTGCGTAATCAAGGCTATAAAGTTTATGAATTAGAAGGTGGTATTTCAAGTTGGAAACAAGAAAATAAAGCAGTAACAACAAGTAATGCAAGTAATGAAATAAATAAAGCCGATGCAGAAGGTGTGATGAGTTTAGCAGATTTTAAACAAAAAATAGCGGGAGAAAAACCAGTTTTAGTAGATTTTAGTGCTGTTTGGTGTCTGCCTTGCAAAAAAATGAAGCCAACAATAGATAAATTGGCAGCAGAAATGCAAAAAGATGTTGATGTGATTATGATTGATGTTGATAAAAGTGCAGAAATTGCAACAGCTTTCAAAATAGAAGCCATGCCAACATTAATGTTATTTAAAAAATCTGCTATCTTATGGCAAAAAGTTGGTTTGACTGAAGAACCAGAATTAAGGGAAGCATTGACTACAAAAAAATAGGAATATTTTTTCTTTAAATTTAAAGATGTAATCTTTCATAAAGATTACATCTTTAAATTTAAAGAAAAACTTATTTATTCGCCATCAACCCGCAACTTTCCACCAATTTGATAAATTCTTTGCGATAACCTTCTGTATCTTTACCAATGGCAGCATTTGCTAATTTCAGAGTTTCGTCAAAACTTGCATTTGCCTTAAATTCAGAATCTCGCAATAACAAACCAAATTCTGCCACAGCAGCCGAAAAACGGAAGTTTTCAGAACTTTTTTCGAGAGTTGAAACATTGCTTTTCACAATTTCTTGTTCCATTAATTTACTTACATCTTCGTTTGGTTTTTTGTAACGAAATTTAATCGTCATCATTTCATTTCCGTTAGAATTTGTATTATTTGCACTTGTTTGTTGATATTTTAGTTTATCAACCGTTTTCACAAATTCAGATTTTACGCCCACAGGTATAATTTCGTACAAAGCCGTAACCGTATGACCTGCACCCAATTCGCCTGCATCTTTTTTGTCATCATTAAAATCTTCGCTTTTCAACATGCGATTTTCGTAACCAATCAAACGATATGCTTGCACTTTTGAAGGATTAAATTCTACTTGCAATTTCACATCTTTGGCAATCGTAAACAAAGTTGCACGCATTTCTTTCACAAAAACCTTTTTTGCTTCGCCAATTTGGTCAATGTAATAGTAATTTCCGTTCCCATTTCTACTAATTTCCTCCATAGTTCCGTCTTTGTAATTGCCCATTCCAAAACCACAAATTGTTAAAAATACACCTTCTTTGCGTTTATCCTCAATCATTCTTACTAAATCATTTTGCGAAGAAGTGCCTACATTAAAATCTCCATCAGTTGCCAAAATAATGCGGTTATTGCCATCTTTGATAAAATTTTCTTTGGCAATTTTGTAGGCAAGTTCAATTCCTGCACCGCCAGCCGTTGAGCCACCAGCCTGCAATTTATCTAAGGCATCTGTAATTTTTTCTTTTTCACTTGCCGAAGTCGAAGGCAAAACCAAACCCGCAGCACCTGCATAAACTACGATTGCAATTCTATCTTTCGAACTCAATTCATTCAACAACAATTTCAAAGAACTACGCAACAAAGGCAATTTATTAGCATCTTCCATTGAACCCGAAACATCGAGCAAAAACACAAGATTACAAGGTGCAAGTTGTTCATAATTCAATTTTTTGCCCTGCAAACCAATATGCACAAGTTGGTGTTGCGGATTCCAAGGTGCAGGAGCAACTTCTGTTGTTATCGAAAAAGGGTGTTCTCCAGTTGGATTTGGATATTCATAATCAAAATAATTGACAAATTCCTCAATTCTAACTGCATCTTTGTTCGGCATTTGACCATTATTAATCAAACTTCTGCAATTTGTATAAGAAGCATTATCCACATCAATCGAAAATGTAGAAAGTGGATTTACTTGTGGCGTAACAAAAGGATTTTCTACAATTTTGTTAAACTCGTCTGTGTTTTCTTTTTTTGTCATCTCGTCATCAGCAAGTTTATTTGAAGTTTTCTTTTCACTTGCTATTTCCTCTCTCATCATTTTTCCATCTTTGAGAGGTTCAGAAACTGAATATTGAGTGGAACTAACTTTATTTGACTCTGCCCTTGCATCAGCCGAAGGTGGTGGTGTCATATTATACGATTTTTGTTCGGCAGCTTCTATTTTAGTATTTGCAGCACCACTTTTTTCTGAACCTGCACAGGCAGCTAAAAATTGCAAACACATTGCAAAAATAAACATTTGGAAAATTAAATTGTACGTTTTCATGGGTCTAAGTTTTTAGGATTAAGTTTATTTTTACTTTGTAACACATACTTAGTCTGTAGACTTGATAACTTCACAGACTAAAGTC
>JAYTNF010000095.1:0-13491 GCA_043748455.1 Cytophagales bacterium | reverse complement strand
TTGCAAATAAAAAACCACATCTTGTACTGTAATATTGCTTACTTCGGGGTCTATTTCATTACCCGAATAGGTATCAAAAGGCTCAAAGGTAGAGGTAATTCCCATATCTTGATTATAAGCATTTGCGGTTTGTTGTAACAAATCATACACAGCTGCTTTTTTACCAAAACGACCAATATATTTACCATTTTTTGTAATTGCACCCTCACGAACTTGCACATATTGAGGAATATTTATCCAATTTGGAACTCCCGAAATACCATCTTTATCTGTGTCATTTTCGTCTGCCATTGCCAAAATATCCGCATCTGTTACAAAATCTAAAAAGCCTAAACCTGTATTGGCAGGAGGTGTAAACTTAGCAAAAGCTACATTTTCGGGCAAAGTTTCAGGTGTAAAACTTAGCAAAGCTCGATGTTGTAATTGTGGACTGCCTAAATGCCTAAAATGATTTCCTGTATTGTCAGTTTGACCAAAACGGGTAAGTGTTGTAAATGGAGTGCCTTTTCCATCTCCCGCATGACAAGAACCACAAGAATTTGCTACGAATAAAGGTCCCAAACCTGTTTGAGCAGTAAAAATCTCATCATTAAAAGCTATATCACCTTTCAAAAAACGTAGGTTTTGGTCTGTACTTAGTCCTTCTATTTGTCCATCGAGCATTTCATTTTCATTTGGGGCTTGTGGCAATAAAGTTTCGCAACTTACTAAGGTTACAAAACTTGCTAATAATAATTGTAAAATTATTTTTTTGTTCATGTAAAATATATTTTAGGTAAATCTAAATATATTTTTATACAATACAAAATAATATTGTATATTTTATTATTTAGACTAATTCCAAATAATTTTTAAATTTTATTTGGAATTAGTCTAAATATAAATAATCTTTGCAGCACAAAATCACAAAACAAAATCATTATACAGATGAACAAACTACTTACAAATTTTCACTTATTCGTTTATTTTATGTCTTGTGTATGTTCTGTAAGTTATATGCGATGTAATGCACAAAATAATTCACAGCGTAATTCACAAAAAGAGCAACAACAAATAAAAGATACCATAAAATCAAAAGAACTTGCCGAAGTTGTAGTAACAGCCACAAGAAGTGAAAAAATGCTTTCAGCCATTCCGATGCCTGTCTTAGTGATTTCGCAAAAGCAAATACAGCAAATGGGAAGTTTGCGATTAAATGAAGTTTTGCAAGAGCAAACAGGTTTGGCAATTCAGGCAAATCACGGAAACGGGGTACAAATGCAAGGAATGAACCCTGATTATACACTGATTTTGATAGATGGAGAACCATTAATTGGCAGAACTGCGGGAACTTTGGAACTTTCTCGGTTGGCAGTTGGCAATATTAAGCAAATTGAAATTATTAAAGGTGCGAGTTCAAGTTTGTATGGCTCGGAGGCTTTGGCAGGAGTTATCAACATTATTACCGAAAACCCTAAAAAGACAAGTATCTCATTATCAAGTCGTTATGGTACAAATAATACCTTAGACTTAGGTTTCAATGCAACATTGAAATATAAAAAGTTTAGCGCAAATATTTTTGTAAATCGTTATGGCACACAAGGTTATGATTTTACACCTCAAAGTTTTGGGCAAACCGTAGAGCCTTTTCACAATTATACAATACAAACTAAATTGAATTATGAATTTTCAAAAACCTTAAAATTAGCAATTTCTGCACGCTATTTCGTTGAAAATCAACAAAGTAACTTTGATATTGGCACTTTGCAAAATCCTATTTTAGTGTCGGGTAATGGACAAATAAAAGATTTTAACCTTAATCCTGTCTTGCATTACAATATTACTAAGAAATTGAAAACGCAATTTCGTTTCTACAACTCCATTTATGAAACTAATTCGAGGGATAATTATTTGAAAAATAACGAAATTTTTGATGAAACTTTTTTTCGCCAAACTTTTTTTCGCCCCGAATTGCAAGCCGAATACATAGCTTCCGAAAAGCATATTTTCATTTTTGGAGGTGGAAATATCTGGGAAACTGTTGCAGCCACAAGATATGAAGGCACAAAAACTTTTACAACAAATTATATTTTTGGACAATATGAATGGCTACCAACGAAAAAATGGAATGTAATATTTGGAGGAAGATTAGATAATCACACCGTTTATGGTTCACAATTTAGTCCAAAACTGTCATTGCAATATGAACTCACAAAAAGAATTGCTTTGCGTGGTTCTATTGGTGCAGGTTTTAAAGCCCCAGATTTTAGGCAATTATACTTAAATTTTACAAATGCAGTAGCAGGTTATTCGGTTTTTGGAACAGAAGAATTGCCCGCAGCTTTGGCAAAATTGCAAGCCCAAAACCAAATTGCAGAAGTGTTATTAGACCCTTCGGAAATTGGAAAATTACAAGCAGAAAGTTCTCTTGCTTATAATTTTGGTGCGAAAATTACGCCAACAGATAAAATTATGATAAGTCTTAATTTTTTTAGGAATGACATTAGCAATTTGATAGAAACGCAGGCTTTTGCTCGCAAAACAAACGGACAAAATGTGTTTAGTTATCGTAATTTAAATCAAGTATTTACGCAAGGTTTGGAAGTTGATATAAGTTATAAAATTCATAAAAAACTTACATTATCCGCAGGTTATCAATATTTGCAAGCAAAGGACAAAAAAATTGTTGAACAACTGAACAAAGGCGAAATTTTTAGGCGAAATCCTCAAACTTTTGTTGTTACCAGACTCACAGAAGCAGATTATGGTGGCTTGTTTGGACGAAGTGCCAATACACTGAATGCAAAAGTTTTTTATGAAAATGTAGCAAAAGGAATTTCGGCAACTTTGAGAGGTTTTTATCGAGGTCGTTATGGTTTGGGAGATAACAATGGCAACCTTATTTTGGACGAAGACAGCGAATATATTTCGGGTTATTTCACGTGCAATATTTCGGCTTCTAAAGAGTTTTTAAAACAAAAATTACGTTTACAAGCAGGAATTGACAATGTTTTTGACCAAAAAAATACACAAAACATTCCAAATTTAGCAGGAAGGTTGTTGTGGATAGGTGCAAATTTTAAGGTTTTGTAAACATAAATACAAAATATAACTTTTGGAAAGTTTGAAACTTTCCAAAAGTTTGAAAATAATTTATTAACCAAAAATAACATCAAAAAATGTGTAAAACTAAAACTTTATCCCATTCAGACAAAGGTTATGTGGCTTATTGTGGCAAATGCAATCACATACAAATAGCTTTTGGCACTACGGCTGCGTGCATTTCAAGAGAACAATTCGAGAAATTTTGCGAACATATTGAACTTTTGAAAAATCAATATAAGCAGAAAACAAATAATAAAGAAATTTGGGTTTACCTAAATAATGCCATTTCGTTGGTGCTAACTTCCTACGAAATATACGATTTAAGCAAAATACTTACACGAGCAAAAACGGCTTTTACAATTTATGTATTGGCTTACGAAATGAAACTTTGCTTGAATTGAAGCCTAATTACAACTTTTGGAAAGTTTAAAACTTTCCAAAAGTTAAAATTTTACATTAAAATTAACTCAAAATGAAAATTGCAACAATTGTTTATCTTTTATTAAGCCTTTTTGTGGGCGGAATGATGTGTTATGGTGGTTATCAAAAATTTGCAAAACCAATTCCAGCACCTACACAAATGATAGAAACCTTTGAAAAAGAAGGAGTTACAAAACTCAAAGAAAATATTGAGGTCTTAAAAATTAAGAATTATATTTTTGGTATGAAACAGACAAATTATTTTTGGCAACTGCTCGGAATTTGTGAATTGCTATTTGGTATAATGGTTTTAAGTCAAGTAATGCGTTTTGTGGGTGCAGTGCTTTTATTGCCAATTTCGCTAAATATTCTCCTTTTTCACGTCTTTCTCGAACCAAATGACTTGATAGAATTGCTACAAACAACTTTACTTTTATTGGCAAATATGGCTTTGGTGGCAAAAGAATATCCAAAATGGAAGTCCTTAGTTTTTATTAAACTCACTTAACAAACTTTTGGAAAGTTTAAAACTTTCCAAAAGTTAACATTTTTATTAACTTTATAACTCATTAATAATGAACAAATTACATTTTAATTTCGCAATCGTAGCTTTTGCTGCTTCTTTTTTATTTTTGTCTTGTTCTAAAGACGAAACAGTTACACCAGAAAAGCCTTTGGTGGCACAAACCCTAAGTAATTTGGCTGCTGATGCAACCGTAAACCCAACAACAGGACAACCACAAGCTGCGACAGGGAAATTTACCTTGTTTAGTTTTGCCACAAATTCTATCATTGCAAATGCGGATAGTGCGACAACAAAATGGGATATTGGTTTTAGAGGCACAACAATTATTGTCAATGGTGGTGCAGTTCGCAAAGGACAAGGTGGAGCATATATTTTCACAGGTTTATTTGACGAACTGATAGAAATTTCCGCAACCCAAACATTTGCAACTGATGAAACTGCTACTGCACTTGCCATTACAACAGGTTCGGGCAAAGGTTGGTATAATTATGATGGTGCAACAAATTGGATAAGTCCGATAGCTGGGAAAATTTTGGTGATTAGAACAGGCGAGGGCAAATTTGCAAAAGTAGAGATTTTGAGTTATTATAAAGATGCACCTTCGACAATTTCGGCTACTGCGGTTGCAAGACATTTTACATTTAGATATGTTTATCAGGCAAATGGCAGCAAAAAGTTTTAGAATTTGGTAAAAGATTAGTAAAATTGTTGTTCTTCGTTTCATTTATAACAAAACCTTTATTTCTTTGAGATGAAGGTTTTTTGTTAATAAGTCCTAAATATAATTTAATTCTCAAAAATATCTGCCAGCACAACGCTAAAATCAAGCAATATGTCTTCACCTGTCAATGTTTCATTAAAATTTTTAGTACTTACCACATCATTTTGTTTATAAATATAGGTTTGTTGTTCTTTGGGTACAATTAACCAGCCTAATAAAATACCACTTTGCATGTAAAAATCCATTTTCTGTTTTGCCTCTTTCAAACTATCAAAAGTAGAAACGTATTCAACCACAAAATCAGGAATAATTAAAATAACTTTGTCTTTTGGTTGACTTTCTAATCTTTCACGCAAAATATAGGTAATATCGGGCATTTTTACACTGCCATCACCAAATTTTACAGAGCCACCAGAATCATATAATTTGCCTTTATTGTCATTTTTAGTTTTGTTCCAAAAGAATAATTCCCCTAAAAGAGATGTTAAATTACCTTGATTATTTTCGTGATTAGGCATAGATTTAATAATTAATGTATATTTTCCTTCGGTTTCAAAATCAAATAATGGATATTCTGCTGACAATTTGCATAAATCATCGCCATCAAAAGTAGTTATTCCCTCAAAATTCATTCGTACCGCCTCTATTTCTGTGTCTAAATTAGCTGTATTATATTTTGCTGCTACTTCATTAAGCATGTTATTAAGTATTTCGGGTTGTAACAGTTTTAAGGTTAGCATATTTTTTGGTTTTTGTTAAGTAAAGATAGGATTTTTAGTTGAATTTTGCAAAAATAATAGCTAAGTTTGCCAATATTGCTATAAATTTTATGCCAAAAATCTTATTTGTTGCCTTACACCGTCCTAATAGGTCGCCATCTCAACGGTTTCGTTATGAACAATATCTTGATTATTTGAATGAAAACGGTTTTACTCACGAGTTCTCTTATATTATTAATGCTGATGATGATAAAAAATTTTATGGAGCAGGAAATTATCTAAGTAAATTACAAATTCTTATCAAAAGTTTCTTTATTCGTTTCCAAGACATTATTCGTGCAAATAATTATGATATTATTTTTGTGCAACGTGAAGCCTTGATGTTGGGAACAGCTTTTTTTGAAAAAATGTATGCTAAAAGTAAAGCCAAATTAGTTTTTGATTTTGATGATTCTATTTGGTTACATACCATTTCAGATGCAAACAAAGCATTAGGGTTTTTAAAAAGTGGCAATAAAATCAAAGAAATTATTGCAGTGGCTGATATGATTTTTGCGGGTAATCAATATCTTGCAAATTATGCTTTGCAATTCAATGAAAATGTGAAAATTGTTCCGACAACGGTTGATACTGACAAATTTAAACCTGTATTTAATGTAGCTGCGGACTTTAGTCTGGAGTTAATAAAAAATACAGTTGAAATTGGTTGGACAGGAAGTTTTAGCACCATAGAACATTTGCGTTTTGGATTGCCAATTCTTTACAAAATTAAAGAAAAGTATGCAGATAAAGTTAGTTTTAAGGTTATTGGAGATGCAAATTTTAGTGATACTTTGTTAAATATTCGAGGTATTGCGTGGAATAGTGAAACCGAAGTGGCTGATTTACAGTCTATTGACATTGGAATTATGCCTTTGCCAAATGATGAATGGACACAAGGTAAATGTGGTTTTAAAGGTTTGACTTATATGAGTTTGGCAATGCCCACAATAATGTCGGAGGTTGGTGTCAATAATGAAATTATTAAAGATGGTGAAAATGGCTTTTTGGCAACTACTGAAATGGAATGGATAGAAAAACTTTCTTTGCTTATTGATAATGCTTTATTAAGGAAAAAAATGGGGCTTGCAGGTCGTGAAACTGTCATTGCAAAGTATTCAATTCACGCACAAAAAGAGAATTATGTGAGGTATTTTCGGGAGGTTTTGGGGTTGTAAATATATTTTGTTGTTGTTGTACGTTGGCAATGGCTTGGGCAGCCGCATGTTTTCGCACCTTGCCAACGTACATTTTTATACGTTTGTCAAGGTGCAAAAGCACCATTGCCAACGTATAAAAATAATCAATTAAATTTCTTCTTTTTTTGGGAAAATAACTGATGCACCAATACTTATCCCCAAAATAAGTAAGATAACAATTAAAGAATATTCTGTTTTAAATCCAATTTGTGCTAAAGTATCATGGGGAATAAACATTTTTCCACCAATATAAACTAACAAGAATGACAAACCTGTTTTGAGATAATGGAATATGTGCATAATATTTGCCAAAAAGAAAAACATAGAACGTAATCCCAAAATAGCAAAAATATTAGAGAAAAATACAATATAAGGGTCTGTTGTAACCGAAAACACTGCGGGAACAGAATCAACAGCAAATATCAAATCTGTAAATTCTACTATTAATACCACAATAAATAGTGGTGTGAGGTAAAGAATTCCATTTTCTTTCACAAAGAAACTATCACCAGAATTTTTAGGATAAATAGAGAAATATTTTGAAACAAATTTTACTATTTTATGATTATTAGGGTCAATATCTTCTTCCTCATCGTTAGTAAAAAACATTTTAACTCCTGTAAAAACAAGAAAAGCCCCAAATAAATACAATATCCAATGAAAGTTATGGATTAAGGTTGCACCTACAAAGATGAAGATGAAACGCATAACAATTGCCCCCAAAATGCCCCAAAATAGAATTTTTTTATAAAATTGACTATCTACTTTGAAAGAGGCAAAAATCAAAATGATAACAAAAATATTATCAACTGACAAAGCATACTCAAGCAAATAACCATTTAAAAACTCTAATGCCATATTTTTACGATAGTCTAATAAGCTATTTTCAAAATTGGTGGCATCTAGTTTAGCCATGTTATCAGGGTCGAATTTTGAAACTGCTAATTTTAGTTGTTCAAAATTGGTGATTCCATGTATTAAATCACCATGTGTATAGATAATGTATGTGAAAATGAGGGCAAAACTTACCCAAACTCCACTCCAAATCCCTGCTTCTTTAAAGGAAACTGTATGAGATTTTTTAGAGAACACACCTAAATCTATTATTAACATCATCAGCACAAAGCCCAAAAAGCTGCCGAAGAAAATCATTTCATTTGTAATCATGTCTGAATTTAGTAAATTGTTGTCATACAACAAAGCAAAAATAGTAGTTTTTGGTATAATGTCAATTTTTGTGCTAAACATTAATTGTTTTTTTTTTATTTTTGCCTAATATATTACAAAATAACACAAAACATTACAAAAAATGGACAAAAAAGTAAAAGTTGGCTTGGTACAAATGTCATGTACGAGCAACAAAAATGAAAATATTGAAAAAGCAATTCAAAAAACAAGAGAGGCGGCAAGCAAAGGTGCAAATATTGTATGTTTGCAAGAGTTGTTTACTTCGTTGTATTTTTGTGATGTTGAAGATTATGAAAATTTTAAGTTGGCTGAGGCAATTCCTGGGAATGCCTCTGATACAACAGCACAATTTCAAATACTTGCCAAAGAATTGGGCATCGTCATTATTGCTTCGTTGTTTGAAAAACGTGCTGAAGGTTTGTACCACAATACTACTGCGGTAATTGATGCTGATGGAAGTTATTTGGGAAAATATCGCAAAAATCATATTCCTGATGATCCAGGGTTTTATGAAAAATTTTATTTTACACCTGGTGATACAGGTTATCAAGTTTTTAAAACCAAATTTGCAACGATTGGAGTTTTGATTTGTTGGGACCAGTGGTATCCTGAAGGTGCAAGAATTACGAGCATGATGGGTGCTGAAATGTTATTTTTTCCGACTGCTATTGGTTGGGCATTGCACCAAACAGAAGAGGTCAATCAAGACCAATATAATGCATGGCAAATTATTCAACGTAGTCATGCAGTTGCAAATGGGATTCCTGTTATTTCTGTAAACCGTGTGGGAGTTGAGGCTGAAATGAAATTTTGGGGTGGTTCTTTTATTACAAATGCACAGGGAAAATTGCTTTCGCTGGCTTCGCATGATGCGGAGGAGGTTATTGTTCAGGAAATTGACAAAGCACAAACTGATTATTACCGCACACATTGGCCTTTTTTGCGTGATAGACGTGTGGATACATACGAACCAATTTTGAAAAGATATTTGGTAGATTAGCTAATGTTTAGGTTTTGTATTTATCTTTTGGAAGATGAAAATAACTTTCCAAAAGATAAATAGACTAGGTAATAAGACACAATAAAAGTATATTTTCAAATACATTATTATATTTTGTTTGTCATTCTGAGCTTGCAAAGCATCTGAAATTATTAAGTCAAAAAATCCATATTTTTGGATTCTTCTCAAGCTCAGAATGACAAATAATTTTAATACGAGAAACCTATTCAAAAGTATTTTTTACAAAGCCACTTCCGACAAAAATTTAATTCGCATCATTCGCAATTCCTCCTCTGCATAATCTTCACCCAATACTTCCATTGCCGTTGCAATACTATCTGTTTCGGCAGCCATAAAGTAATCGTAAATATCTTGCTGACGGTCATTATCCATGATTTGGTCTAAATAATAATCTATGTTTAGCTTTGTTCCTGAATAACAAATATGTTCAATTTCCTCCATTAAAGTCATCATATCAATTTCTTTTGACTCTGCAATATCATCAAGATTTACTTTGCGGTCAATTTGTTGAATAATAAATATTTTAATTTTTGATTTATTTATCATTGATTTTACCACCACTTCGGCAGCAGTTTCAATGTCGTTTTCTTCTACATATTTCTTGATGAAGTCAATAAATTGCTTGCCAAATTTGCGTGCTTTGCCCATTCCTACACCGTTAATTTGCGAAACTTCTTCCATATTGGTTGGATAAGTTGTTGCCATTTCTTCGAGAGAAGGGTCTTGAAAAATCACATAAGGTGGCAATTCTTTTTGCTTTGCTATTTTTTTACGCAAACTTTTGAGCATATCAAACAATACTTGGTCGTATGCTCTTGTTACAACACCGTCATTTTGAGAATCACTATTATTTTCCTCTTCTAAATGCTCACCAATAATAAATTTGTGGTCTTTTGAAAATTCCATTGGACTTGGTCTTTCTAAAAAATACTCTCCTTTATCACTTACTTTTACTGTCCCGATATTGTCAATGTCTTTTTCCAAAAAGTCATATAACAAAGTTTGGCGGACAACAGACCTCCAATAAGACAAGAACTCTGGGTTTACAACAGTGTCTGCTTCTAATACTTTTCCAAATACTTCTAATTTGTCGTGTTCATAACTTTTTACATAATCTGTTGAAACTCCACAAAGTACATCAACAAGATGGTCAACTCCAAACCGTTGCCCTGTAAGTTCTGCTGTTTTTACAACAAGCAATATTTTCTCTTTTGCATCAAACTTTTCGGCTGGTTTTTTACAATTATCGCAACCCGCACCACAACCATCAGCCGTAAATCTCTCTCCAAAATAATGTAACAACTGACGGCGGCGACAAACACTTGATTCTGCATAATCTGTCATTTCTTGCAGCAATATTCTCGCATTATCCCTCTCTGTTACAGTTTTGTCTTTATTAAATTTCTCTAACTTGTCAATATCTTCTTGACTGTAAAACATCAAGCAATGTCCTTCTAAACCATCTCTGCCTGCACGTCCTGTTTCTTGATAATAACCTTCCAATGATTTTGGAGCATCATAATGTATCACAAAACGAACATCAGGCTTGTCAATTCCCATTCCAAAAGCAATGGTAGCCACAATAACATCAACATCTTCATTCAAAAAAGCATCTTGGTTTTGGATTCTTATTGCAGAGTCTAAACCTGCGTGATAAGGCAAGGCTTTTACATCGTTTACTCTAAGAAGCTCTGCAATTTCCTCTACTTTTTTACGACTTAGACAATAAATAATACCAGACTTATTTTTATGTTGCTTCACAAACTTAATAAGCTGTTTTTTTGTATTGTTTTTTGCCCTAATTTCATAAAATAAATTATGTCGGTTAAAAGATGATTTGAAAATGTCGGCTTCCTCCATTTGCAAATTTTTTTGAATATCTAACTGTACTTTTGGTGTGGCAGTGGCAGTTAGAGCAATGACAGGCATGTTACCAAGTTGCTCTAAAATATTTTTGATACGTCTGTATTCTGGGCGGAAGTCATGTCCCCATTCCGAAATACAATGTGCCTCATCAATGGCGGCAAAGCAAATTTTTGCACTTTTAAGAAAAGCTATATTTTCCTCTTTTGTCAATGATTCAGGAGCAACATATAACAACTTCACATCACCATTCAGAGTATCTTTTCTTACTTTTGTTATCTCAGCCTTCGACAATGTGGAATTTAACACTTGGGCATTAACCCCCAAAGCATTAAGTTGGTCAACTTGGTTTTTCATCAAAGCTATAAGTGGCGAAATCACAAGAGCTGTCCCCTCCATAATCAAGGCAGGCAGCTGATAACACAAAGATTTTCCAGCACCCGTAGGCATGATGACAAAAGTGTTTTTGCCCATCATCACATTTTTGATTATGGTTTCTTGTGTGCCTCTAAACTGGCTGTATCCAAAAACTTCTTTTAGTTTTTCCTTTAATATATCTTTTTCTTTCGTTGTGCTTTGCATAAACAATATTTTTACTTATTTCGTACTACTAATATAACTAATTTCTATTTTATACAACAATATTGCAAAAAAAATAATTGAATATTTTGCATTTAACAAATAAATTAAAAAAAAAATTATTAGTACTATAAATATTCTGTTTTTTTTAGCAATAACATTACATGCTGTTGCTAAAAATTAGGTTTTAAACCTACAATGTAATTGCTATGGTGCTAAGTTTTATGTTTTTTTAAAATTTTTCTACTAATGCTTAGATACTGACATTTTAAATTTGTCATTCAGAGCAAAGCAAAGAATGACAAAACTTTGTTTTAAATATCAAAAAAGATTTTCGCAAGAAGTCTATAAAGCCAACAATTTTTAGGTTTTCCGCATCAAAACTATTTTAACCACATAGTAACATAGACACATAGAAAAAACATAGATTTATGTATTAAATAAAGTCAAAAAATCTCAATTCCATTGCGGGTTTATTCTGTGTGTTCCGTGTCATCTGTGTTCCATTATTTAGCAGTAAAATATATTTTATTACATAAAAATTTTGATGCGGAAAACCTAAATAATTTTTACAAGGTTTTTATTTTGTATCCTTTTTTATTATCATTGTAAATATTTTTTATTTTTGTCATCATGAAAATGAACTTTCAAGTAATATGTTTCTGTTTGTTCTTTCTACATTTTTTTTTAGCACACGGACAAATCCAAAAGTCTATCCGTCTATTCACAGGTATTCCTTTTATTTCTAATTTTAATCCCGAAGAATATGAAGCAGACCCACAAAATTGGGGGGTTACACAAGATAAGCAAGGTATTATTTATGTTGCAAACAATTTAGGTGTTCTAAAATTTGATGGTGTGGAATGGCAAAAAATAAATTTAGATAATATTATCTGTCGTTCTCTGGCTACTGATGACAAAGGTAAAGTTTATGTAGGTTCTCAAGGTGATATAGGTTTTTTAGAAGCCGATGCCATAGGACATTTAAAATATATATCTTTGTTAGACAAAATACCTGAAAAAGAGCAACATTTTACTGATGTTTGGAGTACATTTTATAATAAAAATGGTGTTTTTTTCTTTACAGGTAGCAAAATATTTCTTCTAAAAAATAATCAAATCACAACATTTAAAGCTCCTAAAAAATTTAATTTCTGCTTCAATATCAATGACATTATTTATTCCCAAGATGATAGTTTAGGAATGTGTCAAATAACTGATAATCAATTAACTGCCTGTAAAAATGCAGCTTTCTTTTTGGATAAAGAAACTCGTGTTATGATGCCTTACAAAGATGGGAAAATTTTAATAGCTACCCTAAAAAATGGTCTTTTCATTTACAATCCAACAAATGGCGAAATCACAAACTTTGAAAATAATATTGCACCATATTTATTAGAAAATATAATTTTTTGTGGCAAAAAATTAAGTGAAAATCTTTATGCAATTGGCACCTTTCGGGGTGGTTTAGTGCTTTTTGATGCACAAGGTGATTTATTGCAAATCATTAATGAAGAAAGAGGTTTGAGAAATATTAGTGTTCGTCAAATGTTTTTTGATACACATAACGGCTTATGGTTAGCACTCAATAATGGTATTGCACGTATAGAGCTTAATTCCCCACTATCTATTTTTGATAAACGTAATGGTTTGAAAGGTAGCCTTAATCACATAACAAGTTATCAAAACAAACTTTTTGTGGGTACTTCATTAGGTATTTTTCAAACAGAACTGTTGAAAGATAACGCAGGCTATGATTTTGCGGGCTTCAAACAAATACCAAATTTTCTTGACCAATCGTGGAAATTATCTCAAATAGCTAATGATTTGTTTATAGCCTCAAATCGAGGCACTTTTATTTATGATGCTAACAAAACTATCCTAAATTATAGTGAGAATGCAGCTTTTGCACATTTGTTAATCACAGTAAAAAATAAGCAATATGTATTGGCAGGTTTGAGAAACGGTATTGAAATATTTGAACATAATGAAGAACATTGGAGTTTTTTAGAAACACTATCTGAAATAAGTGGTGAAATCCGTACTTTGATACAAGACGCAAATGGTGATATTTGGGCAGGCACAAAGGTAAATGGTATTTATAAAATTCAGTTTCCAACAGACTTAAATAA
>JAYTNF010000094.1:0-5489 GCA_043748455.1 Cytophagales bacterium | reverse complement strand
CATGAAAAATGAGAAATTTGCAACACTAAAAGATAATTTTCATGCTTTTTGCAAAGGAATTCGCAAGCCTTTCTACATCATGCCTGCACGCAAAAATTTAGAGGCTTTTCACAAGTTGTATGTAGGTTATGATGCTCACTCATGGATGTTGCCAATTTCGAGAGTATATCGTGATTTATTAGGCATAAAATTAGATGCAAATACACCAGAAAGTCAAGTGGGAAAATTGATTTATTTGGATTGGGAAAATTTTAATAAGACAATTCCTGAATAGACTTTTTGAGAAAGCCTTTTGATATTAAAATGGACTCTAATAAAAACCTCCTCACCTTCCTAAAAATAAATAAACATTTCTAAGCTGCATAATGATTTTTTCGGTCAGGAAGGCAGAAAATGCAAATTCTCTACAACTTTTGTAATATAACATAGACAAGAAATAACAAATTCCTAAACAGAATTCCCAACGGAATTCCCAACGGAATTGTGCTAAAAGCAGGATTCCGTTCAGGATTCCGTAAAAATTGCCCTTTGTTAAAAAATAACCTTACATTTTTGTGGCAGGTTTTTAAAATAAGTAGTAAAAAAAATTACTGTGCAAATACACTGCTTAGATGCACTTTACTTTTGTGATACTAAGAAAAGATTAAAACCCTAAAATCAAATTCACCATTTAAATAAAATAACAATGAAAAGATTAATGTTTTTGCTTGCCACTATGGCTACATTATCAAGTTGTACGACTGTTAATCATACAATGAAAGAACCAAATACAAGAGTAAATCTTACTAAAAGTGATTTCTCTCTTTCTGAACAAGTAACTGCTGAAGCTACATCTACAAAAATTCTAGGTATTGACTTTGCTCGTTTATTTACACAAAAAGCTGGTACAGTTGAAAATAATACTGCTAATGAAATTAGTTTAGCTGTTATTCCTGTTATTGGAAACATTGTTTCTGATAGAACAGCCAATTATGCTCTTTATGAATTGATGAATACAAATGCAGGTTATGATGTGGTATTTTATCCGCAATATGAAACTAAAATAATTAAACCTTTCTTAGGGCTTGGTTTTATAACAAAAATAACAACTGTAAAAACAACAGCCCGGCTTGGTAAAATGAATAAATAGAAGTACGAGAATTATAGATAAGCACCAATACAAAATTAATTGTAGCATAGACTTTAGTCTGTGCCGCCTAGTCTGTACTGTTTGATTAGCAAGCACAGACTAAAGTCTATGCTACAATCAATTTCGTATCCATTTAAAAGTTAATATTTCCAAAACCAAATTACACCCAATCACTATGAAGAAATTTTTGATTACTTATTTACTCTTGTTTTTTATAGTAAGCATTGTTTTGTAATTAATTGTAGCATAGACTTTAGTCTGTGCCGCCTAGTCTGTACTGTTTGATTAGCAAGCACAGACTAAAGTCTATGCTACAATCAATTTTGTATCCATTTAAAAGTTAATATTTCCAAAACCAAATTACACCCAATCACTATGAAGAAATTTTTGATTATTTATTTACTCTTGTTTTTTATAGCAAGCATTTCATTTGCACAGAGTGCCGAACTTCGAGTTCATAATAAGTCTGGGCGTAATATGACTGTTAAAATTATGAATAAATATACGCACCGACTTTATAAAACCTTAAACCTATTGCCTTATGAACAAAGTACTGCCTATTTTGCCCAAACAGGTCAGTATTATTGCAAAACAGAGGCACTTATGTATGGCAGAAATCCTGTTTATGAAAAAGGAAATGCTTTTGAGGTTTATGTGGGTAGTGATGGTTATTCGGTGCTTACCATAACTTTTTCGGTATCAGAAGGCAGTTCTGCAAATGTTTTGGAAGGAAACAAGATTTCTAAAAGTGAATTTGATAAAAATTGACTTTGTAAAATAAAAAATATTTATCAACCTAAACCACAAGACTATATGGGATTTTTAAGCAGCTTGTTTGATAGTAGAGACACCAAAAAACGAAAAAGTCATATTAAGAATTTACTCTCTGTTGCATCTTCTGATGGAAATATATCAGAAGATGAAGTTGATTTTTTAATTAAAGTAGCCAAACGTCTTTATATGCCTTTGGACGAGTTAAGAAGTGTACTTCGTGAGCCTGAATATGTTAGTAATTATCCACCAGAGTCAGACAGAGAAAGAATAGACCAAATTCACGACCTTGTTTGCATGATGATGATAGATGGTAGCATAGATGATGAAGAAATAACTACTTGTAAAACTTTTGCCCGTAATCTTGGCTTTAAAACTCAAATTATTGATTATATGGTTCACAAAATTATTGATGGTGTGGCTCGTAATATGGTCAAAGATGCCATTCTTAATGATATTATTCGGTCTTTAAATTAAATCAATTTCACACATGATTATTATAGAATTATTATTTTGGATAATTAAGTTTGTATTTATGTCCATTTTTCATGCAATATCTTTTCCTTTCTTGCTTTTTTCTAATGCAAGTTCAGAAGAAAAAGTACAAGGTTTTAAAGAATTGTTGCTATCATTTGGCATTTTATTAGGTGTATATTTGATTTACATAGGCAATAATTGGCTCGGTTTAGGACTTATTGTAGGAATTATGGTTTTTGGGGCATCTGTCATAAAAGATGATGGTACTTTTTAAAAATCAGCATAATAACTTTTAGTAAACTATTTTTTTGTTCCGTTAGGAACTTCATATTGGTAGCAAATAAATCCACTACACCATTTTGCTCCGTTAGGAGCTTAACATAGCCCAAAACAGAGAAAAATGGGTGGATAATTGCAATTTTTTACCAATATATAGTGCCCAAAGGCACAAAAAGATTATCACACAATTTAGAAACACAATTAACATTCACAATTTAAACAAAAACAACAATGAAAAAATTAATTTTAGTATTCGCAATCGTTTTATCAGTATTTGGTTGTTCTAAATCAGAAGATAGTAAACCAGTAATTCCCCCTGTTGTAGTTGTACCTCCTCCTGTTGTTGCAATTCCTATTCCTAATGAATTTTTAGGTTCTTGGAAACAAAATTATTCAAGTAAAATTACATTATATATAGGTAAAGCTATTATATATCCTCAAAATGGAAATTATTATACTCAAAAAGATTTTAAAATAGCTACTCATTATACTTTAAAAGAAACAAGGTTTTTAAATGTAACAAATGAGATGACAATTAAACCTTTTTCTTATTCTCAGTTTAACGGATTTGGTGCTGGAATAGTAGAGATTAATTATGATGGTAAGTATTTTAATTATTCTGCTAATGGAAGTAGTAAGTCTGAATTAGGTGCAACTAAATGGAATGAGTGGGTAAATGGTAATTATATTAATAACGATAGAAAATTAGTTAAAAAAGATACTATTCTTAATATTTTTCCAGATAAAGCTTTTAAAAACAGTCTTGATATTTTCAGTACTGTATTTTTAGACATTAAACAAAAATAACCCTATGACTTTATTAAATGCTATTAGAGAAAACTTTATATTGTTTTTTCTATCTATCTGTACTATATTTTATTATTCATTAGAACCTGTCGAAAGAGTATTAATAGATTACAATAGGTTTGTAGTAGTTAATAAAGTTGTGTGTAGTGTGTAGCTCCAGCTATGCACTACTACAAATGGCACAATCCCAAGCCCAAAATTTGTTGTGCAAAGAGATGTGATAGCAAATTAGCTTTTTTTATGATAACCTTTAAGAAAGTTATAATTTTCTAAAAGGTTATCATAAAATCACTTATTTTTTCACAATCATGCTCATCATCTTGGTTGCAATTCCCATATCTCCTTTTACTTTCACTTTCCCAAACATAAATGCACTCATGATATTGACATTGCCATGCAACAAATCGTATGCAGTTTTTGTATCTGAACTAATTACGCAGTCTGCTTCATTGTCTTCGTTGCTTACAATAATTGGGTGCTGACGTGCATCAATAAACACTGCACCATCTGTAACTGCAATTTTAACGGTTGCACCCATTTCTTTGCCATATTTTGCGGCAAGATAAGTTACTCTTTCTGTTAATAGCTGTAAAGTTGCCATCGGATTAGGATAAAATAGTTAAGGTTATGGTTACTATTATTGTTTTTCCAAAGTTACACTAAGTTTTATTTTAGTAAAAAAAACAAGCTATTTTTTTTATAATCTTTTCTAAATTGTCAAAACAAAACTTAATTAACTTCTATCATTTTCACTGCATTATTAGGTTTTACTTGCAAAATTCCTGAATAAATAATCGTGTCTCCGATTGCCAAACCCGAAATAATTTGAATTTGACTTTCTGTTCTTGCACCAATCTCTACATCTATTGGAATTGCTAAACCATTCTTAATTTGATAGACTTTTTTTGATTCCATCTCTGGAATTAAGGCTTGGGAAGGAATAAGCATGGTATTTTTTATGGTATTTAATAAAATTGTAACATTGGTAAAAGAACCTGATAACAGTTCATTATTCGTATTATTACAAATTGCACGAACTTTTAAAGTCCTTGTTGTAGCATCAATTTTGGTTTCAACAGCCTTAACAACAGCTTTGAAAATAGCAGAATTTCCACCAACAGTAAACTGAATTTGTGTACCTTGGGTAATTTGTTGGGCATATTTTTCAGGAACTGCAAAATCTAATTTAATAATCTTTGTATCTGTAAGTGTCGCAATGGCGGTTGAAGTACTAACAAATGCACCTTCACTCACATAACGCAAGCCAATAGTGCCACTAAAAGGTGCTATGAGTTGTGTTTTTGCAATTTGTGCTTTGATAACTGCAATTTCTGATTCTTTTATTTTAATATCTCCAAGCAAAACTTCCCAATCTTGTTCACTAATTCCTTGTTTTTGCAACAGTTGTTCATCTCTTTTGCGGCGTTGCTCCAACACATCTTTTTGTATCATCAGACGTTGAAGTTGTGCTTGCAATTCGCTATCGTTAAGTTTGGCTAAAATTTGCCCTTTACTCACATTCATGCCTTCTTCAAACAAAATGTTAGTAATTTTTCCAGCACTTTCGGCACTTAACAAAACTTCTTCATTAGGCATTAATGTACCAACAACAGAAATTTTATTTTCTAAATTCTCATTTTTAATCACGTAGGCTTTTATGGCACTACTCTGATTTTGTTTAGGTTTTTCGGTTGTTTTGCTATCTTTACTATCATTTTTAGAATTTTCTTCGGTTTTTTTAGCACCAAACCAATCAAATTTGTAGGCAAAACCACCTAATATTACTACTACCAATAAAGCAAAAGAAAGATAACGAACCATAAAAAGAATAGAAGTTGAGGAATAAAAATATGATGAACTTAAATAGTTTTAGGCTATTTTGGCAATATTTTGGCAATATTTTGGCAATATTTTTTTTAACGACCAACATACAGCAAAATTAAAAGCTATAAAATTACCTAAAAGTTCATAAAATAGAGATTAATTTATAGGAAAATAATCATAAGACTTTCGAGTAATTGCTTTC
>JAYTNF010000093.1:0-8669 GCA_043748455.1 Cytophagales bacterium | reverse complement strand
ATTGCCTGATATTGATACAATTCCCGAAGAATTTGTTTCGGCATAAACTCTAAAATAATAAGTTACGTTTGAGTTAAGGTTGACATTTGTACTAAAATTATTGAGGTTATTTACATTACCTATATTCCAAAGACTAGAATTGCTAAAATCAGGATTTGGGGAAGTTGAAACCAAAAAGGCAACAGAAACACTACTAAAAGTACCTAAACTCGTCAGACGACCTGTAAGTGTGGCGGTGGTTTGTCCAATATTAGCTACACTAATTGTTTGCACAGTTGGCTGCACAATATTAACACCTGTTCTAAAACTTTGCACTGCACCATAAAGTGTTCCTGCTGAATTGGTGGCATAAGCTCGAAAATAGTAAGTAGTGTTGCTCGACAAACCTGTTAATGCTGCATTAAAAGCATTTGGACTGTTAAAATTTTGCTGAAAAGTTTGCAAACTGCTTAATGTAGGAGTTTGGTTAGTGCTGGAATACACAAAAGCTACTTGTGTATTGGCAGCATTGCCCACATTAGACAAATTTCCGTTTAGCGTTGCCGAATTTTGCGTAACATCAGCAAAACTAATGGTTTCTACCGAAGGCAAACTAATTGGAACAATTCCTGTACCCGAAAAATTTATCGTATTTGTTCCTGCGGTTTGATTTGCATTGACCGTAATTGTTCCCGAAAAAGCACCTGCTGCGGGTGGAACAAAGGTAATTGTAACATTTTGTGAAGTATTGGGTGCAATCGTACCACTAAAATTGCCCGAAAATGCTACACTTGAAAAAGCTAAACTGTTGATAGTCAAAGCAGTAGTACCTGTATTGCTAATGGTTAAAGTTCGTTGTGCTGTTTGTCCTACAATCACATTTCCAAAATTCAAATCTCCACTTAGTGAAATAACTCTGGTTTCTTGTGGCGTAACAAAACTCAGATTTTCACCATACGACACATAGCCCGAAGCATCAACTGCAAAAGCCCGCAAATGATAGTTTTTATCAGCTTGCAAGTCATTAAAAGTGCTACTAAAACTGAAATCACGACTAAGGTTTTGCCCTGTTTGCTGAGAAATAAACAAGTTTGCTTGTATTGTTGGATTTTGGGAATTGCCAACAACCATTCCGTATGTTACTATTTTAGTGCCATTGATAGCAATATTAAGGACTGTGCCTTTGGCAGAAACACTTTTAGAATTTAATATTTTTAGCTCCGAAGTACTGACAGTAAAAGGCAACAAAGTTTGAAAACTTACCTCACGTGTGTATGTTGTTTTTCCGTTGCTGGTTATATAGCCACGCACATAATATCGGGTATTTGGCAACAAATTATTGATAACGGTTTGCAATTCGTCATTATCTTGGAATTTGAAAACAACTACCGAAGGTGATATTTTTGTGTTATTGACAGTTGGACTTGGAGAAGTTGCATAACAAAAGCCAAAATCTTCACGCTGGCTACTGCCATTATTTTTGATACTTCCTTGCAAAGTTGCAGTCGAAAAACCTATGCCTTGCACCTCACGCAAGGTAAAAACCGAAGGCACATCTTTGAAAAATACGCCATCAATAGCTTCTTCGTCTTTGCTTTTGCTGCAAGCAACAGAAATGAATAATAATAAGGTATAAAATATTTTTTTCATGGGAATAAAATTAAAATTTGAAAATGTTTATTTTTGTTCGTGATTTGGATTTACTGACAATTATATTCACGTATAGTTGTTGTGCTTTGAGTTTCACTCATATTATTACCAAAAAAATAAGTATAACTTTCTTGATTTTTAACAATTAAGTTGTCTGTATTAAAAGTGTATAAATTTTTAGTTTCACTAATAAGAATTTTATTAATATCATATTCTTTGCTATTAATGTAGCGAAGCCCCTGAATAGGATTTGTTAATTTAACTTTTGGTATGCTATTTTCAAAAATATGTTCTTCTGCAAGATATTCAGGTATGCCTTGTTTTACTTGTTGAATATAAATTTTTTGAGTATTCTCTGTTGGGTATTCGAACCTAATTGCAATAGTTTGATTTCCTTGTGCGTCAAGATATAGCCATTTTATTTCTCTATCTTTGCTATCATACTCAAACTTAATAATACGTGTTATAATATCAGAGGAATTAAAAAACGTAGATTTGATAAGCCTATTTTTGATGTCATACTCTAATCTCTTGACATATTGGACAGTGGTATTATTTTTCGAATAATATTCAGTTTTTACTTCTTGTCCTAAATTATTGTAGGTATAAAGATAATATTGAGACAGGCTACCATTTTTTTCAAAATTCTCTGTTTTTATATTCAAACCTTTGTCATTTACCGTATATTTGACAACATCAGTACCTTTTGCATCTTTTATCCCCAAACAAGTACAAGTTTTTGTAGGAACAGGCGTGGGTGTATCTCCTCCATCTTTTGGAGAAAGACAACCGTTTAGCAAACTGCTTGCTATGAAAATTGCGAAAATTATATGTAATTTTTTCATTTTATTTTGAGGTTTTAACTGGGTTAAAAAAAGAATCTTTAAATACTTATAGTTCCTTTGTGATGGCTGTTTTTAAAATTCAGAAACACATTGAAAAGATGAACAAAACCTATCTATTTATCTCTATTTTATAATTGCCTGGTTTATTAAAAATAATAGTTGTAAACCCATTAATCTTATCTTCTGATGCTCTATCTTGAAAGTCAGGACAATCTACTTGATAAGATAATTTAACTGTAACAGGAAATTGATAATCTTGTAGATTTGTTATATATCCTAAACCCCAAGAATTATCCTCTTTAATAATCTTTCCATTTTTATCAGTAACTGATACATTACCTTCACAAATACCATTACCGTCATCAGCAGAAATACCAAAAATTCCATTTCTAAACTCTGTTGTAATAACCGCACGTGAGGTGGAAGATTCAATAGTATAGTCAGCCAAATTATTATTTGCTGCGTTATCTGTTCCACTCGATTTAGGCAGCATTTGCCATAATTTGGTAGCAGCCTTATCAAGTTTATTCCACATTTCCGCAACAGCTCTTAATTGTGCAGCCTTTGCCTCCCTAATTCTTGCCCTTTCTTCCTCTTCCCATTGTTTTATTTTTTGTTGTACTGCTGCTGTGTAATTGCCATTTGGAAAAATTACTAAGAAAAAATCTGCATCTTTTCTTGTATTAACTAAATTGTAGGCCTGTTTTTCTATACTTGATTTGTGTATAGAATTTGGATACATACTTACAAAATCTTTTGTATCAGTTAAGTTGTTGATGAAAGAAACAGATTTATTTTCTACTATTGTCTTATTTTGACTATTGGGAAATTCACGTACAAAAATTTCTGTATCCCTTAGGTTGTTAAGATTAGCTATTCCCTGTTTCTCCACTTCTGCTATCCTAAAACTATTTGGAAAAGCATTTTTAAAACCAACAGATTGGCTAATATTTTTTGCCTTAAAATTACTCTCATTGCTTGGTGAATTAACAATAATGTCATAACCATTTCCAAGAGAAACATAATTTGTACCTTTCTTGCGGTTATAAGAAGCCAACCAATTGTCAAAATTTGGCGAATAGTTAGTTTTGCCTTGCCCTTGCAGTTTATATATAATGCTTGTAACCCCATAACCAATAACAGCACCTATGACACCATTTAATACCTGCGAGGTGGCAGGTTGATTTTTGCTGTCAAAAAAAGTAGTTGGTTGCACCGACATTCCTGCTAATGCACCACCAACGGCTGCCCCTATTTGAAAAGTAATACCAACGTGAGAAACCTTAGTTTTTATGCGTGGTCTATTCACTATTTCAATATTATTTTGGCTGTCTGAAACAGTGATTGTATGGCAACTTGGTGAATTTACCACACAAGAACTCAAGCCATAGCATACAAATAGTGTTAAAATCAAGTTTTTCATTGTAAAATTTGGTTTAAAAGTGATAATGTAGCATAGACTTTAGTCTGTGCTTAGGTCTGCACAGACTAAAGTCTATGCTACAAGACGGACTAAAGTCCGTCCTACAATTTATTTATTGTGATTTATTCGATATGCCTGAATGCCCACCGTAACAGACAACATATTAAAAGCCTTTTCGCCATTGCCCAAAGCCTGCTTATATTCTCCTGACAAACTCATTCTGCCATATGCAGCCCTAATACCAAATTTCCAAAGTGCCATACTCACAGGCGTAGCTGCTTGTAGGTCATCATTGGTAGTAGCTGTTGAGCCACTGCCACTTTTAGTAGATTTTATTACTTCCACTGAAGCATTTACATAGCCCACGCCTGCATAAGGACTGAAATATTTGGAAATCATAGGAAACAGAAATAGCGAAAATCCACCTTCTACACCTCGAAAACGGGTGCTATTATCGACAAATAAATTAGTTGCTTGCATCTGATAATTGGTTTGTATAAAAGCAAGGTTAATCATAAAATTGCGGTGAATTGCTTTGCCTCCTGCTTCAAAACCAAAATCACTCGCAATGACTTGGTTATTAGCATTATAAGAAAACGTTGGGTTCAAAAAACCAACGTTTGTATAGCTGCCATAGAGTTCTAAACCCTGCCAACTATCATTAGTTTGGGCATTTGCAGCCTGCAATAACAAACCACAAAGCAGTATTAAAAGTAATTTTTTCATAACTATTTTAGATTTAAAGATTAAGATTACCTTTGGAAAGTTTAAAAAACTTTCCAAAAGTTGCGTTTTCAATATGCACAATGGTTAAAATTGCCTGTAAACCGTTTACGACTGCCATTATACTCAACAGTAAAGCTAAAAGTGGCAGTAACTCGTCTATTATTGACACTCGAAACTGTTATTGTGCCTTGAATAGGAATATCACTTGTTGAACTAAAACTAATATTGCTGCTATTGACTCTAATTTCGGTTTCTTTGCTTCCACTTGCCAAGTTGAAAGTGCCTTCTTGTGCAGGAAAAGCAATAGAAAGTGTGCGAAAACCCTCACTCGTACCTATGTCAAAACGACCTGTAAACATTACACCTTTGTAATGGCTTTGTCCTACTGCATCTTTGCCTGTTACACTAAGATTTTGCCCATCCCAATTACAAGTAATATTTGGTGCTTGTGCCATTGCGGTTTGGAAAAGCACAAAAGCTAAAAAAGTTAAAAAGTATTTTTTCATAAAATAAATAGGTTTAAATGATTAGGAATATTTTAAAAGTTGTGTTTGCGATTTCTCAAAATCGCAATACATAAGTTTCGATTTTAAGAAACAGAAACCATCAAGACCGAAACCATACGAAAATTTATTGTAAGGAAATTAACTTTTTTTAACAATTCATAGACAGGGTTTGTATTTTTGTAGCATAGACTTTAGTCTGTGTATAACCCAAAGCACAGACTGAAGTCTATGCTACAATTATTTGCTTCGCAACAAAGCAATAACTCGACTAAATAAAGTAATTCGTTTTTGTTTTTTATCTTTATCAAATCCTAACTTTTGATATATTTCTCCTAATTTTGGCTCTAATTTTTTGTCTGAAATATGCAATTTTCCTGCAATTTCCTCGTTTGTTAAACCTTCCAAAAGTTCTTCAACAAGGTGTTTCTCCTCTGCTGTGAGCAAGTCATAATTTTTTAAATTATTAAGGTCGTTATAGCACATAAAAATGAAAGTTTAAAAGTTTTGTAGCATAGGCTTTAGTCTGTGCTTCTTGACATAAAGCACAGACTGAAGTCTATGCTACACAAAAAAGTCTCAACAAAAACACAGTTTGTGTTTTTGTTGAGACAAAGGTAATAGGGTAATCCCTGAAAATTAGGTACGAGAAATTTACTTTCGTACTTGTTTTTGTCAAAAAATATGTTATTGCGTGGGATTGTATTTGAGCAAGGCAGCTTTGATTACAGTAAGTTCAAATAGTTTGCGAGTGTCGCTGCCCACATCGAATAGTTCTCTCAAATTAGCAAAATCTTTTTTGAGGGAGTTTTCCCAAGTTTTTGCTGATTTTTGAGGTTTCTCATTCCTTTCTAAATAAACTGCAAGGTCTATTAGTCTATAATTACATTTTTCAGAAAATAAATATAGATATTTTGTTTCTGTTTCATTTATTCGCAAAGTTTTGTTCTGCTCATATTGTGCTAAAAATTTTTTTGTATCACTGCAACAAAAAAACTGTGAAGTCTGCCAAATTTGCCTTACCCCATTCTTAAAATCATATTCATTAGCAGTCTTGGCTATAATACCAAATACACCATCAGTCCCTACTGCATGAAAATAAACATCATCTGCCAGCATAGTTTGTATCAAAATTTTGAGAGCAGGAAATTGTTTTTTCAATTTCGGCAAAAGCCATAAACCTTTGGGTTGTTTATCAAACTCAATATCCAAAACTAAGAAATTGATGTCTTCTTTTTTTATCAAGGCTATTACCTCCTCTGCTTTTTCGGTAAAGCAGACCTTAGCCACTTCTTTCATATTTTCTGCCCAGAGCCGAAAGCCAGCAGCAGAACAAGGCTGGTCATCTGCTATCAACATATTAATTGCTTGCATAGTATTTTCTTTAAGTTAAAGGCAATTCCACTACAATTCTAACTCCTTGCTGCGGGTGAGCATGATTTTCATAGCTTGCCCCTATTTGTTTTGCTCTGTTTTCCATATTTTTTAGCCCCATGCCCATACTTTGTTGCACTTGGTCGGCAGCAAAACCTTTTCCATTATCCTCTATAATCAATCGGAATAAGTTAGTTTCCAGAAAATCTAAGGTAATCGTGCATTGTGTAGCTTCGGCGTGCTGCCTCACATTATTTAGGGCAAGGTCTGCAATCAAATAAAGTTCTTCTATACTCTTGTTAGGAATTTTTTGCCACAAGTCTGCTTTTCTATCAGTACGGTCTATGACAATAACCTCAAAATCTTGTGCAAAATATTGCTGTAATTTAGTCAGTCGTGCAAGCAAAGGAGCAACACTATTTTCCACATTTAAACGACGTGCAAGATTACGCAAATGCTCTTTCAGTATGGACACTTCTGCTGCTGCTTCAGGAAACTTAGTTACAATATCACGACATACAGGTTCTGCTTTATCGTGTATATCACTAGCTACCTCTTGTCTTGTTTTTTTCTCTACTGCTAATTCTTTTGTTAGTCCTTTTTGTTTATTGTAGAAAAATACAAAAAACGCAATTCCGACAATCACCAAACCAAGGACAATAAAAATATAAAATTGTGTTTGTTTTTCTTGGTTTACTAATTCGTTTTCAGCTTTGAGTTTGGCATTTTCAAGGTCTTTTTTCTCGGTTTGATATTTAGCTTCCACTTCTAAAACTGCTTTGCCTATTTTTTCATCTAAAAGGCTATCTTTAAGTAACCTTAATTTCTTCAAAAAGAACATTGCAGAATCAGTTTTTCCTTGTAGAATGTATATATCTGTCAGATTGGAAGTATTAGCCAAGATGATTGATTTAAGCTTTGTATTATTTTGGTTTGCTAACCACAATGATTTGTGTGAATAGAAAATAGCACTATCATATTCTCTCTTTTTTATGAATAGTGAGGCTAAATTTTCATAACAATGACTTTGTTTATAGTGACTTCCATTTTTTTTATTAAAAGATACTACTTTACGTTGAAAAAACATTGCCTTATCTATTAAATTATTATCATAATACATTACAGCTTTATGTTCATAAATACTACTTAACAATTTATTGTCATTAATTTTTATAGATAGTTGTTCCGACTCTTTCAATAATTTTTCAGCTTTATCATATTCTTTTTTTCTTATATGAACTGCTGCAATGAGGTTAAGTGCTTGTCCTTTTATGCTTATATCTTGTGTTTTTTCTGCTATTCCAAGTGCTTTATTATAAAATCTTAATGCGATACTATCTTGCTTTATTTGAGTATAGCTTGTGCCAATATTTAAACTAATTGCTTTTAGTCCATCTGTATTATTAAACTTTTCATAAATGCGCAATGCCTCTATTTCACATTCTATACCTTTTAAATAGTTTCCTTGTTTAGAGTAATTAGAAGCCATATTTTGATAAATACTAGCCAATAATTTGGGATTATTTTTGTTGATATCTATCAGCTTATAAGAATATTCTATTGCTTCTTTATAGTAACCTTTGTTAGATAATGATAAAATTATACCATTTATAATTCCCATACTATCTTTTTTAGTTAATGCAAAATTTAAGCTTTTAGAATAATAAACTAATGATGAGTCATAATTGCCATTACTGTCATAGTAGTTGCCGAAGGCATTATAAGCATACATTTTTCCTTTATTAAATTTTATTTTATTTGATAAATTAAGGCAATTATTAATATATTCGTAACTCTTATTCTTATCTACACTAAAATAACTATAAGCAAGTTTAATCAAAAGCATTACCCTCACCGTATCCTCCTCCGTATGTTTCCCCAACTCCCTTTTCAAACTATCCACCGCCGTATTTTGCCCATATACCTGCATAGCTGCTGCATTTGCCAGCAATAAAACAAGCCAAGAAAGAGTATTCAAAATTTTACCAAGATTTGTAGCAATAGACATTTTCGTATAGGTTTTAGGGTGAAAACTGTATTGTAGCATAGACTTTAGTCTGTGCTTTTTTACATCAAAAAGCACAGACTAAAGTCTATGCTACAAAAGCCTTAATCTTAGAAATTTTATTTGATAATGTAAGTTGCGTAGAATAAAATATTAAAATCTTT
>JAYTNF010000092.1:0-16309 GCA_043748455.1 Cytophagales bacterium | reverse complement strand
TGCAAAGTTAGGCTGTTAGGTTTGGAGAGATATTTTTCTTTTCCAGAAAATGAGCAAATAAGTAAAACAAGACAAAAAGGAATAAACTTTTTCATGCGCTAAAAATTTAATCATTTACCAACAACTCCTCCCTCATTCGCTTGATTTCTTGACGGATAGCAAGAAAATTTACTGTTTGCAAAGCATTTACCCAAGTTTTTTCTGTTTCGTATATTAATCTTCAAAAACCTCGTCAATAAGCACCGTTAATTCGGGGAAAATATGTGCAGTCAAAGTTTCACTACTTGCAGCCACATAAAGTTGTTCGTATTTTTGATTAGCATTTAGAATAAATTGCTGAATATATTTTTCTGTTGGGTTTGCAATCCAATATTCTTTTACGCCTGCCTCTTCATAAATTTGGAACTTATCAAAAATATCTCTTTTAGAATTTGAAGGAGATAAAATTTCCACAATTAAATCAGGAGAACCCACACAACCTGCATCATCTAATTTAATGAGGTCGCAAATTACGCAAATATCAGGCTGCACTACGGTATAAATATCTTTCTTTTTGGTGCTTTTCGGATTAACTTTTGGTAAACGGACATCAAAAGGAGCAACAAAAACTTTACAAGAATGTTTCTTAAACTTATCTACAAAAAAGTAAGTTAAATTTACAGAAATTGTTTGATGCTTGCGATTGGGTGCAGCCATTTGTCGAAAATAGCCTTTAAAAAGTTCTACTCTTTCCTCAAATTGCCAAGTCATATAATCTGTATAAGAATATATTTCGTTAGGATTAAGCTGGTCTATGGAAGTTATTGTCATAGTAATTTTATTATTAATGTAAGTAGTTTGGAGTGTGCCTATGCAAATTACATTTTTTTAGTTATTCTTTTGCACAAACTGTTTTTTTGTTAGCACACTAAGCCCAATTTGATAAATATCAACTTTGTTTTTCTCACAAACTTCAAAACATTTAGACATTAAAGCATTGTATTTTTTGGCTTCTTCTTCGGTAAATAACGGCTTTTTTGTGCCTTTGAGTGTATAACCTGCAAAATTATCATCAGGATGAAAATATAAACTTAATTCATCTACCAATGTTTTAAAATAAGATTTTACGTTTTCAGGTGTATTGATTTCTATATCCATTTTAATTTATATTTTCCGAAAATAACCTTAAAAAAATAACAATTCCAAAAGATTTACTAATTAAGTTTTTGTGGTATAATTTGGGTTATTTTATAAGCACCCGATTAAAATTATTTGTATATTCTATTTTTTGTCATTCTGAGCAAAGCGAAGAATCTGATGTAATACGCCAGATTCTTCGCAAGCTCAGAATGACAAATTTAAAATTCCATTATCAAACTAATAACATCATTCTTGTAGGGTCTTCCAATAACTGTTTTACTCTTACCAAAAAGCTAACAGACTCACGTCCATCAATAATGCGGTGGTCATAAGACAAAGCCAAATACATCATTGGGCGAATTACAATTTCTCCTGCAACAACAACGGGTCTTTCTACAATATTGTGCATACCTAAAATAGCAGATTGCGGTGCATTAATAATAGGCGTAGACATCATAGAACCAAAAATACCACCATTTGTAATGGTAAATGTGCCTCCTGTCATTTCTGGAATACTTAATTTATTTTCTTTTGCTTTACCTGCCAATCTAACAACTTCTTTTTCAATTTGAGAAAAATTTAATTGTTCTGCATTGCGAATTACGGGCACAACTAAACCTTTGGGAGCAGAAACCGCAATAGACATATCTACAAAATCACTAAACAACATTTCATCACCTTCTATTTGTGCATTTACCGAAGGAAATTCTTTAAGGGCAATGCAACAAGCACGAATAAAAAATGACATAAAACCTAAACCAACTTCGTGTTTTTTGCTAAAACTTTCTTTATATTTTGCTCGCAATTCCATAATTGGCTTCATATCAACTTCATTAAAAGTTGTGAGCATAGCAGTCTCATTTTTCACAGAAACTAACCTGCGTGCAACTGTTTTGCGTAATGAAGTCATTTTTTCACGCCTCATGCCTCTTAATTCGCCTTTTAACTCACTATTTGCTGCAACTGTTTCTACTTTTGCACTTGTTGTGTTTATACTTGTTGTTATAGGAGTAACTTTTTGTGCATTTTGTGCATCTTCTTTGGTAATTCTGCCATCTTTGCCTGTTCCTACTACATTTTCAGAATTAATACCTTTTTCAGATAAAATTTTACCTGCGGCTGGCGAGCTATGACCTGTGGCGTATGTTTCTGTTGAAGGATTTTTGGTTTCTGTTACAGCACTTTGATTTACAACTACTTGATTAGCAGGAGTTTGTGTATTTACTGGCGTTGTTTGTGTAGTAGCTTCACTTGTTGTGATTTCACACATTTCTTGTCCAATAGTCAAAACAGTGCCTGTTTGTGCAATAATTCTCAAACTTCCTGATGCTTTTGCAGTAATTTCAAAAGTAGCTTTATCTGATTCTATTTCACCAATAGTTTCATCAAGTTTGACAAGATCTCCATCTTTTTTTGACCAAACACCAATAGTAACTTCCGAAATAGATTCACCAACGGTTGGTACTGTCATGATAATTTTTTCTGAACTCATATTTTCAAATATTTAGATTTTAAATTTTGTGTGTCCCACATACTATAATGCACAAAAATACAAATTTGTTTGAAAAATCCTAATCATTTATAATTAGGATTTACATAAAATCAATATAAGAATATTTATTTAAGCACCAATGCAAATTTGTTTGTATATTTTGATTTGGAAAACCTATGGCAAAATAACTTTAATTCTTACATATATTTGTCTACAAAACCTTGTAACCCTTCTTTTGAGCCAATTCCACTTGCTTTAAAGTGCCATTCGTCAGCTATACGTTGAAATCTGCCAAATTCTACATCTGTAAAGCCATTAAACTCTGCATCAAGGTCATATCTCAGAATTTCTCTATTTTTCTCCACATCAACCACACGTATATAAGCATCACCAAGTAATCCATAATGATGTCGGCGAACATCAGCCTCATGAATACTTACAGTTACAATAATATCAGTAACTTTTTCATTAATGAGTGATAAATTAGCCAAAATCATTTCATCATCATCATCACCAGCCCCACTACGATTGTCGCCTGTGTGTTGCACAGAACCATCTGGAGATTTTAAATTATTGTAAAATACAAAATATTCATCACTTAGGGTTTTGCCGCTTGCATTAGTCATAAAAACTGAAGCATCTAAGTCTAATTGATTATTAGTTTTGATTTCCCAACCTAATCCAATCATAATTTTTTTTAACCCTGGTTCTTTTTTACTAAGGTTTACTGAACCACCTTTTTTTAGAGAAACTGACATATTATGAGTTATAAAATATGGATAACTTAGTTAAATTAATTATGTAATAAGAGAAAATTATTTTGATAATTTTGTAAAATATTGCAAAATTTATTTATATCTAATACTTAATTATCAAAAACTTACAAACAGTAACTTTAAATAGTTTTTTAGCATTAGACCTGCAATATTAATTTATTTTATTTTTTAGTGCCATAGGCACGAAATATTTATAGCAAAATAAAACCATTATGTTATTTTAAGTTCCGTAGGAACGAAATAGTATGTATATTTCGTTCCTACGGAACTCTAAAAGATAAAGACAAGCAATTTTCTATAAATATATCGTGCCTATGGCACTAAAAATCATATAAAAAGCTACTAAACAAATATTGCAGTTCTATCATCAATAAAAGGTTAAAAATCGGTTTGAATATTTACAAAAAACTGAGTAGCATTGTATTTGTTTGGAGAATATTCAAATCTTATGACTGTGCTATTATAAAATACAAAATCTAAACCTGCACCAAGTCCCCACAAAGGCTGATTACTAAATAAATTTGCCCCATAATCGTAGTTGCTATACACATAACCGCCATCTGCATAGATTTTTGGATAAATTGCTAATGGGAAAGTGCTAAATTGGTCAACATTAAATATTTTTTTCAAATTAAAGACTTTATGAAACATTTTCCAACGAAAAGTATTTTTCCAAACTGCAAAATGTTGCCCAGGAACTTGGTTTAATTCCATGCCTCGTATAAAATTACCATTAAAACCATAGCCACGCATTTCGCTAAGTGGCTGTTGTTGAGGCAATGAAATCATACCTCGCCAACTTACAGAGTAGAAAAATTTTTTACTTATCGGAATAAACTTTGCATAAACAAACTGTGCTTGAAAAGTATGAATATCGTCTAATTGTGTCAATCCTCGCTGATAAACTTCTACTTGTAAAAAATTTCCTTTTAGAGGAAACGAAATATTATCACGAATATCTTTTTCAAAAACATAATTTAGTTGAAAAAACTGTTGTCTTGTACGGGCATTTGTGTAATATGTTGGACTTAATATTGCCAAACTGTCTGTAATTTTTCCTGTAATATAGCTCAAATTAAATTTATGAATGCTATAAAATTTGCTTCTTTTTGTAATTCCTATAGAAGTTACTAATTTTTCTTCTAAGACTTTCTCACTTGTATAATTTATTCTTAATCCATCTTTTACATAAAATGAATTTTTACTGTTGGTATAAGCCACTCTAAAATTCAAACCTGTGGTTTGTTTTTTATTAATATAGGGAATTTTATATTCAAATTCTGCCACTCTTACAAAGCCAAGTTGCAAATAGAATTTAAGGGTTTCGTTTCTGCCCCGAAAATTATTTTGCACTAACCGCATGCCATAAATTAATCTGTCAATATTATAACCTTTGGATGCCCATTCGTTAAAACTTCGGTCTGCAAAATCTATGATTGGAATTGGATATAAATACCATTTTTCTATTACACTCACAATTAATTCGATGCTATCACCTTTAAAATGATAAGGTACAACTTCTGCCAAAATAAAAAGTTTAGTATTCATCAACTTATAAGATTCTCTTTCTAACAAACTATCTAAACTTTTCCGATAGACTCGATGTCCTTCTCTGATGGCAAGTTCTCTAAAAATAATTTTATCTATTGTTTTATGATTGCAATCTATATGTATTTTTGTGATAAAAATACTATCTGTATAATGTGGAATTGTGTATGTGGGTGTATTTTGTGCTTGTAATTTGTAGCTTATGCAACAAAAATAGGTTAAGAAATAAGCCAAGAAATATAGTAGTTGCAGTAAAATATTTTTCATAGGTGATGAATAGGTTGAAAATTGTATTGTAACAAAATTTGTCATAAATTTTATCATTCTGAGCTTGCGAAGAATCTGATATGATGTCAAAACTATAACAATCCAGATGCTTCGCAGGCTCATAATGACAAATTAAATGCAAAGTTACATAAATAAAATAACTAAGATAAATTTTAAGTAAATTTAACGCACATAAAAACCTTTTTCAAAAATCATTTTATTACATTTGCAAAATAATATAGGGATTGAAAATTAAGTAATATACAAAATAACTTCCAAATAAATTAACATAATTAACTATGCGACAACAAGTAAGAGTGCAACAACAGCAGCAAGTGCAACGTCCTGCGGGTTCGTATGTCAAAACCAAAAAACATGAATTAGATAAACAATTATATATAAAATTGACCATGTTGGCAGCCCTAAAAGAGTTTTGGTATGCATGGTTTGTGCCACTTGTTATTTTATTAATTCCCATTTTTGTTTCTGGTGCTTTTTGGTGGTGCTTTGGTATTGCCTTGACTTTGAGCATTTTATATGTGTTATTTTGGGCAATTCAATTTGGTGGAATTACGCAAATAGAACAAGGAAAATTGTTGTTTGAGAAATTTTATTATGAAATCGATGCTAAAAATATTTTGGTAAAACGCAACGAGAAAGAGGGCATGATGCTAACTTGGGAGCAGATAAAAAGAGTAGAATATCATAAAACAGCTTTTGTGATGTGGCTTTCAAGAGGGCAGTTTATTTATCTGCCTTTTGATGTTTTTAAAGAACAAGAACTGAAACTCATGGAATCTATTTTGCGTAGAAAAAACTTTCCACGACCAAAATTAGAGGAAACTAAGAAGGAAGAAGTTAAGAAAGAGGAAACCAAAACGAATATTTAAAGAATTTGTATCAAGAACTAACATTTCTTAAAGAAATGTTAGTTCTGTTGTTAGCATTAATACATATCAAACTTTTCGGCAGTTTTGACACAGTCGGCAAAAATAAAGTCTAAAACTCCTAATAGTTTATTGGCATTATCTAAACCAAGTCCCAAAGGGTGACGATAAATAATATTGCCATCTAATTTACCAAATTCCCAGCCTTTGCCAATGCTCACAATGGCATAAATTGGAATATCAGGGCTTTTATTCAATTTACTACACACAATGAGTTGCTTATAAGCATCTATCCAACCTAAATCATAGTCGTCATGTTTTGCTTCTACGGTAACTAAAAGTGGTTTTTGGAATACATCTTCGCCCGTTTTATTTTTAGGAGCAACTACATAATCAGGAACTAAAATCAAATCTTCATACTTTATTTGCGGGTGACTATATAGTTTTGCTTTGGGATTTCGTTTCCAAGCCTCTCTTAAAATAGGAAAAATAAATGCCTCACATGCATAAAACTCCATATCTGTATCCCCACGATTAGAAAGAGAAAAAATTAAATCGTCTTGTAGGTGTGATGCAAGTTTTATTTCAGGAATTGCATTAAAGTCCATAAACATTTGTTTCCGAACAGAAAGTCCAAAATAACTTAACATCTTATCTATTGTTTCAAATTCGCTAAATTTCATTTACTTTTTTGTTTTATTGCTAAGTTAAGAATAAAATATTACACAAACTTTCCAAAAGTGAAAAACTTTTGGAAAGTATAACTACTTTTGGAAAGCATAACTACTTTTGGAAAGTTTTTTTACTTTCCAAAAGTTTGTTATTCATTTACTGCAAACTCTCAAAACTTGCTTGTGTAATGGTTGCAATATCTTCGCTGCTCAAAGCTGTTGAGATAAACAAACTTTCAAATTGCGAAGGCGGAAAATAAACTCCTCGTTGTAACATATTTTGAAAAAACTTAGCAAATTTTTGTGTATCTGATGTTTTTGCAGTTTCAAAATCTATTACTTTTTTGTCTGTAAAAAACAGGCTAAACATAGAACCAATGTGATTTATGGTATAATTTAAGCCTAATTTTTCTAAACTTTCCTTAATTCCTTTGACAATATTAGTCGTATTATTATTAATTGTTGTGTAAACATCAGGGTGCGTATCCAAATATCTCAACATGGTTAAACCTGCTGCCATAGCTATCGGATTTCCAGAGAGTGTGCCAGCTTGATACACTTTTCCAACAGGTGCAACACAGTCCATAATTTCTTTTTTGCCTCCGTATGCACCCACAGGCATGCCACCACCAATAATTTTGCCCAAAGTTGTCAAGTCTGGTTTAATATTATATAAACCTTGTACGCCACCTTTTGATAACCGAAAACCTGTCATCACTTCATCAAAAATCAAAACTGCATGATATTTGTCGCATAAAGTCCGCAAACCTTCTAAAAAACCGTCATTTGGCAAGACACAACCCATATTTCCAACCACAGGCTCAACAATTACGGCTGCAATTTGATTATGATTTGCCTCAAATAAAGCTTCAACAGCTTGTAAGTCATTAAAAGGTGCTGTTAAAGTATCATTTGCAACGCCTTGTGTAACTCCTGCACTATCAGGGCTGCCCATAGTCATGGCACCACTTCCTGCGGCAATTAAAAAGGCATCTCCATGTCCATGATAACAGCCTTCGAACTTAATAAATTTAGACTTACCTGTATAACCTCGTGCCACACGAATAGCGGACATGCAAGCCTCAGTCCCCGAATTAACCATGCGAACTTTCTCAATCGAGGGCATCATGCTAATAATTTGCTCTGCCATCTCCACTTCTCTTGCTGTTGGAGCACCAAAAGACAGCGAATTTGGAATGGCATTTCTGATAGCCTCCTCAATCAATGGATTTGCATGTCCTAAAATCATAGGTCCCCAAGAATTGATAAGCTCTATATAACGGTTGCCATCTTCGTCATATAAATAAGCACCTTTTGCCGATTTCATAAACAAAGGATTGCCACCAACAGCCCTAAAAGCCCGCACAGGAGAATTTACGCCACCTGGAATGAGGTTTTTTGCCTTTTCAAAAAGTTTTTTACTATTTTCCGTCTGTAACATAGAGTTTAATTAAATATCATATTTTCTACAAATGTAATTTTAATGTCTAAAAAGTAAAAAAAAAAGTAGCTATATTATTTTTATCTTAGAAAAATTCTATATTTGGCAATTCTTAATCTTTTGTAGGTTTAGAATTAATTATTTATTAACATTTCACCTATTACAATTACTTTATGTTCAAATTAATCAAACAAATCTTGTTTGTTTTCCAATTTTTATTGGTAACAACCATTGCTTTTGCCCAAGACCGAACCATTGGTGGTAAGGTTAGCTCACCACAAGGTGAAGGAATTCCAGGGGTAACTGTTTCTGTTAAAGGAACAACCATTGGCACAATCACAGATATTGACGGAGTTTACAAACTCACAGTGTCGGCTGATGTTAAAAAATTAACCTATTCTTTTGTAGGTTTCCGTATTCAAGAAATTGAAATTGGTAGCCAATCAACAATAGATGTTAAATTAGTAGAAGAAAACAAACAACTTGATGAGGTTGTTATAACAGGCTTGGCTTCAAGTATCAAAAGGTCAAACTTAGCAAACTCAGTAGCTTCTATTTCTGCTGAACAACTTGTTGGTACAACACGTCCTGCTACACTCGACAATGCTTTGAGTGGAAAAATTATTGGAGCAAACATTGTTCAAAATAGTGGTGCCCCAGGTGGAGGTATTTCTATCAAAATGAGAGGTATTTCATCTATCAATGGCTCATCAGAGCCACTTTATATTATAGATGGTATTATTGTAAACAATTCTCAATTTGGTAATGGTGCAGGTAGTGCTGCGTTTAGCGCAGCAGGCACAAATCAAGACCAAACTACAAACCGTATGTCTGATATTAACCCTGCGGACATTGAAAACATTGAAATCTTAAAAGGACCAAGTGCAGCAGCTATTTATGGAACACGTGCTAATGCAGGTGTTATCATTATCACAACAAAACGTGGTAAGGCTGGTAAAACTAAAGTGAGTTTTGGACAGGATTTTGGTGCTGCTTCTGCCATTAAATTGTTAGGTTCTGAGAATTGGACAAATGAAAAAATAGATATATATGGTGGTGCATATAATATAGGAGTTGATGATGCAAAAGCAGCATTAGCAGCAGCAGGTGGCAAAACGTGGGATTGGGAAAAAGAAATTTATGGAAATACAGGAGTAATTGCTAATACAAGAATAGCAATTTCTGGAGGTACAGATAAAACAAGGTTTATGATTTCTGCAGGCTTAAATGATGAAACAGGTATTCAAAAAAATACAGGTTTTGGAAGAAGAAGCTTAAAAGCAAATATTGACCATAAATTAGCTAAGTTTATTGATATTAGGTCTAGTTCTACTTATATGAACTCAAACAATCAGAGAGGTTTTTCAGGTAATGATAATAATGGTGTAGCTATAGGCTATTGGTTAGCTCATATACCAAACTTCTATAACCTGAGTCCAAATGCACAAGGTATTTATCCTGAAGTTGGTGGCGTAAATCCTCTTCAAATTGTAGATAAAGCCATTAACAATGAAAGTACAAACCGTTTTATGCAATCTCTTTCGTCTGATATTTATTTTTTCCAAAATGAAAAAAGTTCATTAAAATTGGCTTTAACAGGTGGTTTTGATTTTCTTTTAACAGAAGGAGAATTACACATGCCAAATGATTTATTAGCACAACAAGGCTTGGCAAATAAGGGAGTTTCAAGATATACTAAAAGCAGAAATTTTAATGGTTATATGCAGGGTTTCTTAAGCTATAATTATAAAGTTTGGCGTTTAGATTTAACTTCTCAAGTAGGCTTGGTGCGTTTGGTTACAGATAGGGATGTAAGTTTTGTACAAGGCGAAGGGCTTCCAAGTAATCAAAAAAACCCTGCTTTAGCTACTGTAAGGACATTTGGTGAAACATTTGGAAGATGGCAAGATGTTGGATTTGTTGCACAACAAGAATTTAACTTTGAAGATAAAATTGTAGGTACATTAGGTATTCGTGCCGATAAATCAAGTTTAAATGGAGATAATCAAAAATTATTTTTATTCCCAAGAGCATCAGGTGCTGTAAATATCCATAAATTTGATTTTTGGAAAATATCACAAGTAAGCCAGTTTAAACTACGTGCTGCATACGGTGAAACAGGTGGTGTGCCAGCTTTTGGTGATACTTTTACTTCTATGATAGCAGCTAATATTGGTGGTAGGTCAGGTTTTTATTCAAGTACACTGGTTGGGAATCAAGCTGTTACACCAGAAACAGCCAGCGAAATGGAGTTTGGTGTAGATTTAGGATTTTTGGACAACAGAATAGGTATTGAATTTAGCTATTACGACAAAACAGTATTTAATTTACTTAATCCATACACACTTTCACCAGGTACAGGTGTAGTTCAATATAAAGTTTACCCTGTGGGTGATTTAAAAAATACGGGTATTGAATTAGGTATTAATGCTGCAGTAATTAAAAATACTAATTTTACTTGGAATACTGGTCTTAACTATTGGCATAATAGAAGTGAAATGACAAAACTAATTATACCAGATGCCTATGTTGGTGGTGGTTTTGGTGGGAATTATGGACAAAACCGTTTAGTTTTAGGAAGTTCGCCAACTGCTTGGTATGGAACACCAAATATTCCTGTGAAAGATAAAGACGGTAATGTTATAGGAAATAAACCCACTCAGTATGGTGATGCACAACCTAAATTCCAATTAACTTGGAGCAATAACTTTAAAATCTTGAAAAACTTTGATTTTTCATTTTTGATACATACAAGTCAGGGAGGTAATAATGCAAGTTATAATTATGCTTTGAAAGATGAAGGAGGTACAACAGGTGATTGGAGTAAACCAAGCAATGAAAAAGATGCTGCTGGAAATATTATTCCTTTAGGACAAAGTACTCGTGCTGTATTTACAACATCTGGTAACTTTACTGCAGGAAACGCAATTTATGATGCAAGTTATATTCGTTTAAGAGAAGTAGCTTTATATTATACAATACCAAAAGCAACTTTAAATAAATTCTTTAAAAATGCTATTGAAAATGTCAAAATTGGTGTTTCTGCAAATAATTTGGTAACTATTACAAATTATTACGGTTATGACCCAGAAGTTTCAAATTTTGGTAACCAATCAGTAGGTGCGGGTATAGACTTTTTGCAATATCCAAATACAAAAAGAATGTTTTTCCACATAGCTGTTGATTTTTAGTTATCAAATCTATTGAATTACCTATCGGGTGGCTCGAAGCCACCCGATAGGTAAAAATGAAGTAATTTAATTTTAATTTTAATTTTCGAAATCTTATATGAAACTAACAATAAAAAATCTTATCGTATCAGGTGTGTTGTTAATTGCTACAGCTTCTTGTAGCTTTTTCGAAACAGATAAAGCCATTGACCCTAATGCACCATCAGTAGATGCCTATTTAACCAATCCAAATTTAGGACAAATAAATGAGTTGGTAACTGGCTTACAATTCTCTATGAGAGGTACAACTGCGACTGTTATGGGCAATTTTTATAGAATTGGTGCAGGAATTGGCAGAGAAGCTTATCAATCAGTTTCCTCTGACAGTCGTTGGCAAACAGAAATATTAGGTACAATACCTATTGACCCAGCAGGGATTTTCAATGTATCTTATAATGGATTTGCGGCTACACGCCGTCGTGCTGAAATTTTTATAAAATCAACCGAAACATCAAATAGTCTTAGTGCAGAAGAAAAATTAGGTGCTAAAGGTTTTGCTAATACGGTGAAAGCTTATGTATTGTTAAATCAATTAAATTTACAAGGTAAAAATGGTATTAGAATAACATTTACTGATTTGAATGCACCTGGTGATGGTTTAAAACCTGGCAAATTTGTAAGTTATGAAGAAGCCCTTGCAGAAATTAAAAAAATAGTAGATGAAGGAGATACACAATTAGCAGGTGCTGGTAATGCTTTTGCTTTTACACTAACGTCAGGTTATACAGGTTTTAATACCCCTGCAAATTTCCGTAAGTTTAACCGTGCTATTGCTGCAAGAGTAGCCATGTACCAAAAAGATTTTCCTAGTATGCTTACCGCAGTAAATGCGTCTTTTTTAAGTTTGAATGGAAGTCTTATTGCAGGTCCAGTATTTACATTTTCTATTACTGCTGGTGATATACCTAATCCCTTTTTTAAAGTTGTAAATGATAATAATACACCTGATGTAGTACACCCATCATTTATAACAGAAGCAGAGGTAGGAGATAAAAGAGTTACAAGCAAAACAAGATTACGTGCAACACCACGTGCAGTAGCAGCAATACCAGGTAAAACTTATGCTTATGAAGTAGCACTTTATACTGCTAATACACAATCTGCTCCTATTATTAAAAACGAGGAGTTAGTTTTAATGTATGCTGAAGCTAATATCCAAACAGGTAACTTAGCGGAAGCTGTTAAAGCATTAGATGTTGTTAGAGTAGCAGCAGGTTTGCCAACTTTGGCAGTTGCAAAACCAACAGTTGTAAGCAGCAAAGATTTATTAATTACTGAATTATTGAATCAAAGACGTTATTCTTTATTTTTTGAAGGACACCGTTGGTTTGATATGAGACGTTATAATCTTTTAGCTACATTACCTCTTGATGCACCAAGTCATAAAGTTTATGAATTAATGCCAAGACCACAATCTGAGGTGGATTGGGACGTTAGAAATCCACAATAATCATTTTGGTCATAAAGTAATAAAAAAACTTTCTAAGCTAAAACTTAGAAAGTTTTTTTGTTATATTGCAAAATGGAAGGTTTATTAAAATTAAAATAGATAAATTTGTCATCTTAAGTTTGCGAAGAATGACAAAACAAATAATAAATTCATAATTAATAACTATTTTAGTGAATATATCTTTTTTTATCTCTCAAAAAGTCTTTAAAGTTCAGAAATCTGCCTTTTCTACCTTAATTAGCCGCATGGCTGTTGGAAGTATTGCTATGGGTATAACCGTAGTTTTGCTTTCTTTTATGATCTTTGATGGTTTTCGCAGCACCATTCAAAATAAAATCTTTAGTTTTGCAGCCCATTTACAGGTTTCCAAATATACATTAAATCAGTCTTATGAAGAACAACCCATTTCAACAGAACGAAACCTATTTCAAAACATTCAAAAAATAGATGCAAATATTGAAAGAGGGCAATTTTTTAGCAAAAAACCTGCTCTCATGCGTGCAAACGAGGAGGTTTTAGGAATTGTTTTAAAAGGAATTGGAACTGATTTTGATACTTTGAGGTTCAAAAAAAATATAGAAGTAGGTAAAATGTTAAGTTTTCCTGCAATTCCAAATAATACAACAGATAGTACACAAGCTCAAGATACACAAAATTTACATAGCCAAGAAGTGGTTATTAGTCGGTTTATTGCTGATAAATTGGAATTAAAAATTCAGGATAAAGTCATTTTATACTTTATTCAAGACCCACCAAAATTTAGAAAACTCACAGTATCAGGAATTTACAAAACAGATATTGAAGATTTTGATAAAAGATTTGTTTTGTGTGATAACCGACTCATTCAAGGCGTAAATAGTTGGACAGATACTTTGGCAGGTGGCTATGAAATATTTTTAAAAGATTTTAGTAAATTAGATAGTAGTTCAACAAAAATGTATGATGCAATGGACTATGATATGCAAATTGTGAGTGTGGTAGATTTATATTTACATTTTTTTGATTGGTTTGTGATTCTTAATCGTAATATTTTTATCTTTTTGAGTATCATCATTTTTGTTGCCTGCTTTAATGTAGTTTCTATTTTATTAATTTTGATTATGGAAAGGACAAATATGATTGGTTTACTCAAAGCATTGGGTGCTAAACAGGAACAAATCCAACTCATTTTTATTTATAATGGTTGGCAAATTTTGTGGAAAGGCTTAGTCATTGGCAATAGCTTGGCGTTGAGTATAGCCTTTTTGCAAGATACATTTAAGTTTTTTAAACTTGATGCCACAACATATTATATGGATACTGTGCCAATTGCATGGAATTGGACATTGCTAATCTTCTTAAATCTTGGTATTGCTTTATTAACAGCCTTAATTCTATGGATTCCTGTAAAAATTATTGCTAATATTTCGCCTGTAAAAGCTATTCGTTTTGATTAAAATTAGTTTTTGTTTTGTCATTCTGAGCAAAGCAAAGAATCTGATACAGTATGCCAGATACTTCGCTTTGCTCAGAATGACAAAACAAATTTGAAATGTCTGTAGCTAAATTAGCTTTGTTAGTATTTTTTGTAGAACTTTGCGATTATCAAATTCTCAATTTTAAGATAAATTATATATCTTTATTAACTATTATATCACAATTAAAAAATTAATGGAAACTTTAATAGAATTTATTAAAATATTAGCACCTGCAGCTTTTGTGTTGTATGGTATGTTTTTGGTAACTAAAACTTTTTTGAATAAAGATTTTGAGAAGAAAATCATAGAACTAAAAGTTAAACATTTTGATACGACCATACAAATTCGTTTGCAAGCCTACGAAAGAATGGCACTTTTTTTAGAACGGATAACACCAACAAATTTAATTCCACGTGTGAATGAAAATGGCTATATTGTAGCTCAATTACATGCTATTTTGCTTAATGAAATTAGACAAGAGTTTAACTATAATTTGTCTCAACAAATTTATTTGAGTGATGAAACTTGGCAAAAAATCCGCAACTCAACAGAGTTAGTAACTTCGTTAATCAATGATGCAGCATCAGAACTTTCACCAGAAGCACCTTCTATGGAATTGGTAAAAAAAGTTTTTGAACTTGTCATTACAAGTGGAAATACAGTAACAAATGATGCTTTACTTGCCTTGAAAACAGAGGCACAATATTTATTTGCTTAATTTACCAATATTTGTATCAATATTGCATTTTTATAGAAGTGTAATATTGATGCAAATATTATATTTACAACATTACCCAAAATATCAATACTACTAACTACTCCTCAAAATTATCAAAATACGTAAAATCTTTTGCAATAAGCCCATTTTCAATGGTAAAAATGGTGCAAATTGCTAACTCAAATTTTGAATTGTCTGGTGCAGTGCCACTTGATACAAACTCTACAATAATATGATTAGCACCCGAAGTATAAATTTGAATAATTTTATCGTTTAAATCTGGGAAAACATTATTGAGTGTAGTATATTTATCAATAGTTTGCTTGCGAGTTTGTTTGACAACGTTTTTGCCAAGTGAAGGGTCTTTAAAATCGGCAGTTTCTGTGTACATATTAGCCATTTTTGTCCATTCATGCTTATTAAAATGCTCAAAATATTGTTTTACCAATTTTTCATTGGCTAATTTCTCGTTATTTGAGTTTGTATTCTGTTCTGTTTTGTTACAAGAAATTAAAGTGAGAACTGCAATCAATAATGTGAATACAAGTTTTAAATATTTCATCGTATTTTGAGGTTTTATGGGTTAAGTTTGTGATATTATTTTGTAAATAATTTTGCAACTTCTAACCAATTTTTTGCATAATAATCTATATATGTAGAAGTTGGTTGCTTTTCGCCAAAAAATACCGTAAACATTCCTGCTTTTTTGCCAAATTCCATATCTGATAAACTATCACCAATCATAATAGATTTTGAGAAGTCTATGTTTGGGAAGTCATTTTTTGCAGCTAATGCCATACCAATTTCAGGTTTACGATTTGGGCTATTTTTTGCAGCCAACTCTGGGCAATGATAAACCTTGTCAAACTTAACTTGATAAGCAAATAATTCAGCCTCAATTTGCCAATGCAACCGCATAAAGTCATTTTCAGTCATCAAGCCTTTACCAATTCCTTGTTGATTGGTAACAACAATAAACCAACTAAAAAGAGGTCTTAACTTCTGCAAAACTTCTTTTACATCAGGCATAAACTCAAATTCTTCATAATCTTTCACATAATCATCTTCCAATTTATGATTAATTACACCATCTCTATCCAAAAATAATGTCCAAGTTTTATCTATTTTTAAATTCATTGTTTTGCCAATGTTTATAGTACATGTTTTGACGATGCTTTGTCATTCTGAGCTAAGTGGGCGGCAATCCGCAAGAATCTGAATTATTGGTTTCTGATGTAATAACGTCAGATTCT
>JAYTNF010000091.1:0-10266 GCA_043748455.1 Cytophagales bacterium | reverse complement strand
ACCGCACTATCATAAATTCCTGTTGGTGCTATGGATTTACTCAAATCTCCTGTGGCTTGCAAATGTTTTTTGAGATAAAATACTGCCGTAGAACTATCAGAAACCGTATAAATACTATCTTTGTTAAAGGCTATTTTGGCAATATTCAAATTTTTAAATTTCATGTAACGAGCCAATTCTTTTTTCAATAAATCATATTGAGGATTTGCTGTAACTGTGGTATTGAGTGTATTTGAAAGCCCTTTTTGATGAATATTTTTATAAAAAAATAGTGCTAAACTATCTTGAAAATGTTGGTCGTCTTGCCATACATTCAATATTTTTTTTTGATAATATAAACTAACTTTACCTACTTGTTTATGTAAGCCAAAAGTTAGCAAAGCCACTGAAGTATAAACATCTAATTGAGCAAGTGCTTTTATATCTACTTTTTTAACATTTTTAATCAGCCTTTGAGAAATATTTATGATGCTATCCACAAGATAATCATTAGGGTTAAGCCCTTCTAACTCAGCTTGTTGTAATATTTTAAGCAAAGTATCTGCTTTGGGAGTTTGAATACCTGCTGGAAACCAAATTGGGCGAAAGTTATGTAATTTATAGAATGACAATAATTGTCGAGATAGTGCATCTCGTCTTGTTGTATCTTTAAAATATGAAAAAGAAATTAATGTATCTGTATAAGTTAGTAAAGCTGCTGAAACTTGTAAAACTTGTTTTTCGTTGTATAACAAGCCTTTGGGCTGAATAACTTGAACTTGAGGACTTATAAACAATAAATTACCTATGAAAAATACCAAAAATATTCCAATATAAGCACAAATGAATTTCTGAAGCCTTGATAATTGCCTAATAAAAATAAATAGTTTGAGTAGTATTTTTTCCATAATATTACAAATATAATTCATAGATTGCAAAATTACAAATTAAGTAAGTATAATTACAAATTTATTTATAGCACAAAACTTAGTTTGTCCTTTGATTATCAAGGAGTTATGAAATAAAATAAACATCTTTTTAATTATTGTTTAATAGATATGAAAAATTTAGATACTACAACACACAATATAAAAGAGGCAAGGAAGGCAGCCTACGAACTTTTTTCATTCATAGAAGGAAATAATATTAGGCAAAGAAGAATACAGTTTTTTAAAAATTTATTAAAATCTTTTTTTTACAGTATTTTATTATTATTTTTAATAATTTCAATAGCAAAAATAATATCAAATTAGCTAACATTGAATATTGCTTTTATAAAAATATTAGTAATTCACATCATTTAAAACTTAGATTTGTAATTTGCATTTCTAAAATAATTGCCCTTACTTGTAAAACATTATTTTTAAAAATATTATTCTATTATGTCTTGGTCTATTTCTATTCACAGTTTTGAAAATTATCTTAAATTAGAACGAAATCTTTCGCCAAATTCTGTTCAGGCTTATATTAGAGATGTTGAAAAACTTTTTCAATATATAGAACTAAGAAAATTAAAAGTAAGCCCTCAAGAGGTAAATGAAAATTTATTGTTAGATTTTTTGCAATTTATTGCTGATTTGGTAACAGCAAATTCCCAATCTCGTATTCTGGCGGGCATCAAATCTTTTTATCGGTTTTTATTAGATAATAAAGAAATTAGTACTAATCCGACAGAATATATTTCGCACCCTAATATTCCTCAAAAACTTCCTGAAGTATTAGACTTCCATGAAATAGAGAAAATGTTATCAGTCATTGACCTTTCCACGCCTGAAGGCATGAGAAATCGTGCAATTATAGAAACTTTATACAGTACAGGAGTTCGAGTAACGGAACTTGTGCATTTAAAATTATCGGATATTTATGATGAAATTAATTTTATTAAAGTTACGGGCAAAGGAAATAAACAACGTATTGTACCTATTGGAACAGATGCTATGAAATATATTCGGTTGTATATCAAGGAAATACGAGTAAATGTACCAATAAAAAAAGGGCAAGAACATTATTTATTTCTCAATAGACGGGGCAGTTCTCTCTCACGAATCATGATTTTTAATATTGTAAAAGATAGTGCTGCACTTGCAGGCATTACAAAAAATGTCAGCCCCCATACTTTTAGGCACTCATTTGCTACACATTTGATAGAAGGTGGTGCAGATTTGCGTGCCGTACAAGAGATGCTTGGACATGAATCTATTGCAACAACCGAAATTTATACGCACCTCGATACCGAATATTTAAAGCAAATTATCAAAGATTTTCACCCAAGAGAAGGTTTTGAAAAGGATAAAAAACAAGATATTGATTAAAAAATTAGGATTATCTTTTTTAATATAAAGCAATATATTATCCTATATATCATATTTCGTTGCCAACATGTTACAAAAAATATTTAACTTACTTCTATTCTTATCTTTATTAGTATTTTTATGGTTTTTACAAACTCATGGACTAAGCAAAATAGGTTTACAAGAGTACGATTCTGTAAAAAATTATTTTATTGTCAAAAACATGGCAGCAGGAGATTTTACAGACATGTTTCAACATGGAAGTCCAACACTGTTCTTGTTTTTTGCTGGCATTTATAAAATATTTCCCTCACATCTGAGTCTAGAATATGTAAATGCGGCTTTAAATGTAGCAGCCATTGCAGTTTTTACGCATATATTTTCCCATTTTTGTCAATATAAATTTTGGCAACGCAGTTTGTTAGTACTTTATATGGGTTCTTCGCTATATTTAGTTTATTGCACAAGGTCTTTTGCGATGGAAAGCATGACATTATTCGTATTTGCACTGATGTTGTGGGAATATTTACAAATTTTATTATTGCAAAAGAAAAGAGAAACTTATTTTTGGGTATTGACAGCCATAATGCTTACCATAAATTATAAAATTCTTCTGTTATTTCCCCTTTTATTTGTCTGTGAAATGTATCGTTTGTTGCCTATTTCATCGTTTTTTGCTAATAAAAAAGCACAAAAACAAAAATTATTACACCTCTCTATTTTAGCAATTCCTCTAATTTTATATCAAATTTTGGGCATGGTTTTAGGAGTTTCTTGGAAATCTTATCCTGCACATTGGGTTTTTAGTTTGGTAATGCGGAGAAACTTAAATCCTTGGACAGAAGTAAAAACCTTGCATTTTGATATAAGTTATTACTTTAAATATTTGCAGCTATTTGAATCTCCCATTTTGATAACTGCTTTGGTTTTCTTTGTAATTTTTTGTTGCTATAAATATTTTGTAGTTGTGGATTTCAGTCCGCAGAAGTCAGATGACTGCAAACTGAAGTCCGCAGCTACTGCAAAATTTTTGATAATTTTATTAGTTATTGCAATTTTTACGATTACAGAAATGTCTATTTTGCCAAAAGCACCACGAGGAATTTTATTGATTTTTCCAATTTTATACTTTTTTGCTTTTGAAATGTTGCAAATATTTTATGAGTTCTTAGCAACTTTTAAAACCAATAAAATTGATAATTTAACTAAAAATTTTGAAAAAAAAAACAATAAAATATTAGCAAATTTAGCTTTTGTAATAACTATATTATTATTGATTTTTTATAATTATCAACAAATTATAACATACATTTATCCATACACAACAACAAATTATCCCAAAATTACAAGCTACTTATCCCAAAACAAAATAGATAAAATAGCTGCAACAGTTGGTATTAATTATAAATTTTTTTTAGCTCAACATGTACAAAATAACTCACAAGATAATTCAATAATAAGTTCACAATCCGTTGATTTCCAAACAATTATATTTGAAAAAGACTTAATTGCTTTGCAAAAACAAGGTTATGAGTATTGCTTGCTTGACGATTATCATAAGATTGTGGGTGCAAATATTTTTGATTCTTTGGAACAATTACCTGCAGTTTTGTCATTAAAAGAATCTACACTTTGCTCACCTTTATTATATTTGGAACATTGCGAATTTACAGGTTTTACTTTTGAAGAAGCCTTGCATGTGCGTGAAAAAGTGATGCAAGATACCATACAATTAAAGTTAATAAAGTTAAAATAAATTTGGATAAGATTTGATAAAAACCTCAATAGCTATTTTCATTATTTCTGTTTCGTTGGCATTAGTTTTAAAAGTTGTTGTTTTAAAATTTTCGGGAATTGGTGCGAAAAACAAACCTGATGTTGTTGCCAAAGCATTTCCTGTATTTTTATCAAAAATTATTTGCCAGCTATCACTACTGTAAATATCCCAAGAAACATCTTTGCGTTTGGCATAAAAAATCATTATTTTGGCTTCTCCATCATTGCTTGCTTGCAAAGTTGTTCTATAAACCAAACCTTTTGTTGCGTGCCTTATTGACAGTTCTTGTCCAAAATCCGAAGGCAATACTTCATAATTATAGGTTTCCCTTTGTGATTGAATTTGTGTTTGAACTTGCCCTGAAATAGTAGTATTTTCAACAGTTTTTGCAGATTTGCCAATACCAAAAATTTTATAATATCGTGTAATAAATTGATTTGCTATTGCATGTAAGGCTGTTGTTTCTTGCAATTTCTCTTTTGAAAATTGCAATTTTTTTGCACCTTTTGCAGCATTATTTGTTTCATATTTTTGTAAAGTTGTACCTGTTGTTTGAGAAATAATAATTTCTGTTTGATAGTCATAAATTAATCTCAAACCTTCTGTTAGTGAAATTGTCCACATTGCACCATTTCTTGAAGCTGCATAAATTCGTGTTTCCTTAATTTTATTTCCGTCTTTTATGAGTTGTGCTTCCGAACTATAAGCAAGTGTAAAAGCTGCGTTATCTGTGTCTGCATTTTCTATATTTTTGACTGTAAAACCATATTTTTCGCCCATAATTGGTGTAAATTGGTAAGACAAAGTATAACCTGCTACTTTGGTTATTCCCGAAATATTTTGGGCAATTACGTTTTTATTACTAAAATTAGCAATAAAAAATAAAGAAAATGCTAATAATTTTATAGTTTTACGTTTATTATTTTTCATGGAGTTATGTTTTTGGCAATATGACAAAAAAAAGTCAAAGCAAAAAAACTTTCCAAAGGTTTGTAGTATTAGGAATGAAATAAGAAAAATAGAACATTTTATGCTAAATTTACGTTTTATCCAAAAACCATTTTAATATGACAACTACCGAAAAAGCACATCTCAAAACTATTGTGAAAGAAATTTTATGTGAAGACAAAACTTTGTTGAAAGAAATTTTAATGGAAATTTTGGAGGAGGAAAAAAATCTTGCAATTCATCATTCTTCTGTTTCTGAACAAGAAAGAAATGAAGACAATTTTAGCAAATTATTGACACAAACATCTACTCAATATAAAAAAGTTTGGGAGGCTTTGGCATAATGATTTACCTAACAAAACAGCAAATTATTGCCATAAACCACAAGCAAATTAATATATTTGGTGGGAATTTCGTACCTCCAAATAACTTTTTGCACGAAGAAAGTTTAAATTATTTGGTAGAAATTGTTGGTGCAACTGCATTTGGTGAAGAACTTTATCCTACAATTTATGACAAGGAAGGTTTATATATGTTCAATATTGTGTCTAATCACATATTTCAAGATGGAAATAAAAGAACAGGTTTACAAACTGCTATGATATTTTTATTGCTAAATCGGTATAATTTTATAGAAGAAGTTACAAATGAATGGCTAATTTCTTTTACCTTGTCCGTTGCTTCTGCTGAATTATCATTAGAAGAGGTGCAAAAGTGGTTTGCTCAGTATATTCAAAAAATGTAGCTATTGCAAATGTTAAATAACATTAAAAAATGCTAATCTTTTTGAAGGATTAGCATTTTTTAATGTTTCTTTGTTAATATTTTATTAACAATTTAACCATTTTCTACATGAAATATTTTCATTTAATTTTCATTTTTTTACTAACACACGTGGCAATAGCACAAGAGGATTTAACCTACAAAAAACCGTCATCTGAAATTTTGGCACTTGCCGAATTTGAATCTGCACCTTCTGTAAGATTGGACACAAAAAAGGAATATATGCTCTTGTCATATCGCAATACTTATAAAACTTTGGCAGATTTAAACCAAGAAGAAATGCGTTTGGGAGGTTTACGAATTAACCCAATCACAAATATTTCGGCTACGGTTACGTACATGAGTAACCTAAAAATTAGAAAAGTGCAAGATACTAAAGCCGAGCCAATGCAAGTTGCGGGTTTGCCAACTGATGCACAGATTTCTAATATTGCGTGGTCTCCAAACGAAACAAAAGTTGCTTTCACAAACACAACAGCAATAGGTGTAGAACTTTGGATTCTTGATGTGGCAACTGCAAAAGCTACAAAACTTACAGAGGCAAATCTTAACGCCAATATCGGAAGCCCGTTTGATTGGTATAAAGATAGCCAGAGTTTATTAGTAAAAGTTATTCCTGCAAACCGTCCTGCATTAGTAGATGCCAAAAAGAATTTGCCAACAGGTCCCATTGTTTCAATGGCTAATGGCAAAGTTTCGCAAAACAGAACTTATCAAGATTTGCTAAAAAATCAAACTGATGAACAAAATTTTGAAACTTTAATCACAACAGAACTTTATACAATTAATTTGAGTGGAACAAAAACTTTGTTTAAAAGTGCAGCCATGTATGTTGGGCAATCTTTTTCGCCTGATGGCAATTTATTGATGCTTACAACCATAAAAAGACCTTTTTCATATATTGTTCCTCTCAATAGATTTCCACAAACAACAACAGTTTATGACAATAGCGGCAAAGAAATCAAAGTTGTAAACGAAATTCCACTTACTGAAATTATGCCCAAAGGTTTTTCTGCGGTCAGAAAAGGTAAGAGAAATATGGATTGGCGGGCTGATAAACCTGCAACTTTATATTTTGTGGAAGCATTAGATGAAGGAAATCCTGCTAATCAAGTGGCAGCAAGAGATGAAGTTTTTTTGTGGGAAGCACCATTTACAGCAAAACCAACATCATTAGCAAAAACACAACAACGATTTGCAGGAATTATTTGGGGCAATGATAAAACTGCAATTATGATGGATATGTGGTATGATACCAGAAATATGAAAATTTATTTGATTAATCCTTCTACCTCAAATGAACAAGCTAAAATTATTTTTGACCGAAATTATCAAGATGTTTACAGTGATGCAGGCAATTTTGAAACCAAGAAAAATCAATTTGGAAGACAGACCTTAGCCATAGAAAACGATAATTTATATCTTATCGGTGAAGGACTTAGTGCAAAAGGACAATTTCCATTTATAGATGAATATAACCTTAAAACCTTGAAAACCAACCGTTTATATCAATCTACTTTTACAGATAAAAAAGAAGATATATTCTCTATCGAGGATTTTAAAACAGGTTTGGCATTGGTACAAATTCAATCTAAAAACGAATATCCTAATTATTATTTTCGTAATTTTAAGCAAAAAGACAAGCAACAAAGTAAAAATAATAACAACTTGCAACAAATTACTTTTAACAAAAATCCTTTTGAAAGTATCAAAAATGTAGAAAAAGAAGTAATCAAATATAAAAGAGAAGATGGTGTTGAGTTGTCTGGAACTTTATATTTGCCCGTAGGCTATGACAAAGCTAAAAAAGAGAAATTACCTTTATTAATTTGGGCATATCCAACAGAATTTAAAGACAAAAATAGTGCAGGGCAAGTTACTCAAAATCCTAATGAATTTACGTTTCCTTATTATGGTTCATTTGTTTATTGGGTTACAAAAGGTTATGTAGTTTTAGATGATGCTTCTTTTCCTATCATTGGCGAAGGTGCAAAAGAGCCAAACGACAGTTTTATTCAGCAATTAGTTGCTAATGGAAAAGCTGCTATTGATGCAGTTGATAAATTAGGTTATATTGACAGAACAAAAGTTGCTGTTGGCGGACATTCTTATGGTGCTTTTATGACAGCTAATTTATTGACACATTCAACTGATTTTGCTTGTGGAATTGCAAGAAGTGGTGCTTATAACAGAACTTTAACACCATTTGGATTTCAGTCTGAACAAAGAAATTTTTGGGACATACCAGAAATTTATAATGGAATGTCGCCTTTTTACACTGCAAACAAAATGAAAAAACCAATTTTGTTAATTCATGGTGAGGCAGACAACAACCCAGGTACTTTTACGCTGCAAACAGAAAGATATTTTCAAGCCTTAAAAGGTTTGGGTGCTGATGCAAGAATGGTAATTTTGCCAAAAGAAAGTCATGGTTATGCGGCGAAAGAAAATATTTTACACGTGTTGTGGGAACAAGAGCAGTTTTTAGACAAGCATTTGAAAGGAAAATAAATATGATTATTGCAAACTTTTTTATAGATGTAATCTTTCAAAAAGATTACATCTATAAAAAAAATGTAATAATTTAATGAATATTTCGGCTAACCAAGATATTTGCTTAGTATATTTAATAACAAATCTTTATTTACAGGTTTTGGTATAAAATCTGTAAAACCTTGATGTTTAAACCTTTCAATATCGTCTGCCAAAGTATAAGCTGTAACAACAATAATAGGCAAATGTGCTGTTTTAGGGTTATTTTTTACTTGTTTCATTACATCAAAGCCATTCATTTCATCATCACCCAAATTCATATCTGTTAAAATGAGTTGATATTCTGAATTTTCTAACATCATTCTTACTTTTTTGCCAGATGTAATGGTATCTACATCATAAAATGCACCTAAGATTTTTTTTATTACAACAATGTTAATCGGATTGTCTTCAATAAGTAAAATGTTTGGTCTTTTTGTATTCATGGTAGCTTTTGCTATTGTTAGTTAATTTAGCTGCTACAATTTTAACAAAATAAATGTAGATAAAAAAATATTTACTTCTAAATTGCAATCTCACCTTTTTTTGCTTTTTCAGCTTGTTTAATAATTTGTAATTTTTGGTTAAGTAAATCAGCACGAAGTTGCAAGTTTTGAATCATAGCACTAATAATAGTTGTTTTATCTCCACTATCATAAAACTCTTTTTTGAGTTCTTTATAAGCATTATCAAGGTTTTCTATCTCTTTCAAATCAGTTTCTATACCAATTTCTTTGAGATTATAACCTTTCAAAACCGTTTTCGTTTGACTAATTTGAGAAAAATAAAAACTTTCGGCTTCTGCTAATTCTGGAGCTAATCTTTCAATACTTGCTTGTGATACATTTTGTTGTTGGAAATAATAAAACTGTGTTGCCAATCCAACCATCAATAACATTACAAAACACGCCGCCAACTGCCACACTTTCTGCACAGATACCATTCGCACAACTTTTGTTTCTTGTGTGGGTTTGTCTAAATTTTCTGAAATTTTTGACCATAAATTATTTGAAAATTTATCAACCGAAAATTCTTCGTCAAAATCTTTGCGATTATCTGTAATAAATTTTTCTAAGTTATCCATTTTTTTGTCGTTTAGTAATTAAAAAATAATTATGAATGATAAATTATGAATTAACTATTGGATAATCAATAAGTTAATTTCATATTTCATATATTATATTTCATATTTTTCCTAATAATTCTCTTAGCTTTGCTTTTGCTCTTAAATATTGTGATTTGGAAGTTGAAACTGAAATTCCCAAAATTTCAGCAATTTCATTATGCTCATAACCTTCGAGCAAATATAGCGAAATGATAACCCTAAATCCGTCTGGTAATTGCTTAATTGCCTTTTTTACTGCCTCAACTTGCAAAAAAATATTTTCTTCATCTTGTCTTACAGTTTCTGTGTCATCTTCTTTTGTTCTCAAAATATCTAATGGTGTTAGTTCCATACGTCTTTTTCGCATTTCATTAATCGCAGTATTTACCACAATCCGTTTAAGCCATGCACCAATTGTCGACTCTCCACGAAAATCACCAATTTTACGAAAAGCCAAAATAAATGCCTCTTGCAACACATCTTCAGCATCAGCCTCATGATTTGTGATTCGCAAACACACATTATACATAGCCTTCACATATTGTTGATACAACTCAAACTGTGCTTTTCTATCACCAGCCTTACATCTATCTACAAGACTCGGCTGTTCTTGAGCAGAAATAGCAGTGTTATATTGCCAAGTTTGGGGCAAAAATGCCTGATATAGTGTAAGAGCCATGTCCATTAGCTGAAAAAATTAAGTATTTGCAAAGTATTTTGTAACATAGACTTTAGTCTGTGATTTGATTATCTGCGTAATATTTTAAAAGACAACGAAAAAATAGAAAGGTTGCATAATTACAAAATTTTATTTTTATACGATTGTCAAGGTGCAAAAAAGCACCATTGCC
>JAYTNF010000090.1:0-5454 GCA_043748455.1 Cytophagales bacterium | reverse complement strand
AAAGGTTTACTTTCATTGCGACTTTTTTGCCTTACATAAAATGGTTTACTATACTAATTTTGATAGCAATAAGTGTCTATTTTTTCCTAAAAAAAACAGTAAAACCCAATCTATCGGGTGGCTTAAAGCGGGGCTGCCATCAGCCACCCGATAGATTTAGTGGATTTTTGAAAGGTTTTTTAATGGGATTAAGCAATTTTCAACTCGTATTTTTCTGGTCTGTTGTATTTTTATATTGCAAAGAAATGAGTATAATAGCTATGCAAAAATCAGAAAATCAAGTTGCTTTTATTGTTGCAACAGGCATTGGTGCTTTTATATTTTTGTGTTTGTTGGCAATGCTGACCGCAAAATATCAACACAAATTTCAAACAGTTTTTAACAAATCGGCAGACAAAATAATGGGTTTTTTATGTCTGTTTTTAGTGATAATAACCCTAATAAATTAACAAAATATAGCATAGACTTTAGTCTGTGCTTTAAAAACTTGCACAGACTAAAGTCTATGCTACACTCAAAAAACTTACAAATGAAAACATCAAATTTTTTCTTCATTTTTTGCTTTTTCGCATTGCTAATTTTAGGCAATAAACAAGCAATGGCACAAGACGAAAGTGCCGAACAAATAGCAAAACGGAACAAACATTTCTACATAGATGATAAAGTAGCTTTGCAAGGTTATGATGCTGTTTCTTATTTTGACAATAAGCCTCAAGAAGGTAATAAAAAGTTTAGCTATACACATTTAGGCGTAAGCTATTTGTTTGTAAATCAAGCAAATATGGAAAAATTTAAGCAAAATCCGAGCAAATACGAACCTGCTTATGGCGGTTGGTGTGCTTATGCAATAGGTAAAAATGCAGAGAAAGTAGAGCCAAATCCTAAGACTTTTAAAATAAAAGATGGTCGTTTGTTGCTGTTCTACAATGCTTTTTTTAACAATACCTTAGACAGTTGGAACAAAGATGAACCTGCACTCTATAAAAAATCAGACACAAATTGGAAAATTATTTACAAGTAAAAAGACCTAAGAAAATGACAAAAACACAAAAAATAGTACATATAGCTTTGCGATTAATTGCTGCGGTAATTTTGTTGCAAACCTTGTATTTTAAATTTACGGCTGCACCTGAGTCCGTGTATATTTTTAGCAAATTAGGCATTGAACCTGTTGGGCGTATTGGCTCTGGCGTTGCTGAATTAATAGCTGCAATTTTATTGCTTATTCCTCGCATAGCTTGGTTGGGTGCAGGTTTGAGTTTGGGTATTATGTCGGGTGCAATTTTTTCGCATTTTACCAAATTAGGAATAGAAGTACAAGGTGATGGAGGTTTTCTTTTTGCTTTGGCTGCGGTGGTTTGGATAGCTTGTGCAGGGATTTTGTGGTTGCAGAAAGATGAAATTACAAAGTATTTAAAGAATGTAGCATAGACTTTAGTCTGTGCTTTTATTTTTAACAAAAGCACAGACTAAAGTCTATGCTACATTCCAAACATAAAACATAAAAATTATGCACTTTATACTAAAACAAACTTTTGCACAGCTTGCAGATTTGCAACAATTATTGTCAGAACTTACACCAAAAATGTATGCCGAAAACTTAACTGTTTTGCACGAAAACAGTATTGGCAAACACGTAAGACATATTATAGAATTTTACATTGAATTGCTAAATGGTTTAGAAATTGGCGAAATTGATTATGATAATCGTAGTCGTAACTTGTTGTTAGAGAATGACTTAGAAATAGTTGCAAGAACTATTGCCACCATTTGCCAACGTATTACAGCTATACAAACAGATAAAGAAATCAATTTGCGGTTGCATTATAACGGTGAAACAGACTTGATACAGAGTTCATATTTCCGTGAATTATTGTATAATATCGAGCATAACGTACATCACTTAGCAATTATAAAAATTGCTATGAAACAGGCTTTTCCCGAAATAACAACTGCCGAAAATTTGGGTGTGGCTGCTTCTACTTTGGAATTTAAGGCAAGACAAGCAATAAAAAATTAGAATATGAGGTTTTCAATGTACTTAGTTTTGCTTTTTATTTTTTCGCAACAAGCTGTTTCACAAGTAATTAGGAAAGAGTTTTTGCCAAATGATACAATAAATTTTGAGGTATTGAAGGCAGAATTTGGGCAAAATAAAACCATTCCAAAGGAATTTGAAAAGCAAATTTTATTGGCACTTTCGTTTTATCCTGAATTGCGAAATACCAAAATTATATTTAAAGTCAAAAATACACTAATTCCTTTGGCATCACGACCTACGTTTTGGAGTGTGTTTAAAAGGCGAAAAAATAGAACTTACAAAATTACGATAAGTTCAAAAACCATTGCGTTTTTGACACCAATTTTGCTTAAAAACTTGTCTTATAATGCACAAATTGGCGTTTTGGGACACGAAATAGCACATATTGCCGAATATATCAACAAAAATGCTTGGCAAATTATGGGTATGGGTTTTGGGCAATTATCGGGGAAATATATAGATAAATTTGAATATGCAACAGATATGCGTTGTATTGAACACGGTTTGGGTTATCAACTTTTGGCGTGGAGTGTGCAAGTGCGTGAAAAATTGCAAGTAAAAGAATGGAAAAATGTGTCGGCAAAATCAAGTTCAGAAAGGTATATGAACCCCGAAACCATAGAAAAATATATCAAAGAAAGTGAAAAGTATCAATGAGTTTTTTAATTGTAACAAAAATTCCCCCTTCGGGGGTTAGGGGGCTTAACCAAATAAAATTATGAAATCAGCAAAATTATTAATCATTTATGGACTTATTTTAAGTCTATTTGTTGCTTGTAGCAAAGATGTTGTTGCACCACAAGCTGTGCAAACCGCCGATTTAACAACTCGTAAAGGCGTAATTGTGAAAACAGGTGTTATTTCTGGTCGTCAAGGCGAAACTGCAAGTGGCACTGTCTATGTAAAAAAAGACGAAAAAGGCTTTTATGTAGAGTTTTCGGCTGATTTTAAGGTGCAAGATGGACCTGATTTGCGTGTCTATCTTTCTGCGGTTGAGGAAGGTAGCGGGGTGGCTGCACAGGCAGAATTAGCTGCTTTTAAAGGAAGTGGTGCTTCTATTTATGATATTTTGCCAACTTTTGTAGCTAAGGAAAGTGATTTAGCAAAATATTCATTTGTGGTAGTTCATTGCAAAAAATATACACATACTTTTGCTGCTGCAAAATTGCAATAAGTTTTTATAAATTTATACGTTGTCAATGGTGCTTTTCGCACCTTGACAAACGTATAAATTTTTCTAATATTACGATTGTCAAGGTGCTAAAAAGCACCATTGACAACGTATAAATAACTGATAACTGTTTACTAAAAAATGTGTACTGCAACTTTTTTACCTTATAAAAATGGTTTTTTACTTACCCATAATCGTGATGAGTTTGTGGGCAGACCGTTGGCTTTGCCTCCGCAAACCTATACACACATAAACAAATTAGGCGAAAAACTGCAATTAACCTATCCAAAAGACCCAAAAGGTGGCGGAACTTGGATTTTGATTTCTGAAAAATTTACGCTATGTTTGTTGAATGGTGCTTTTGTGCCTTACGTGCCAACGCCGCCTTATCGCAGAAGTCGTGGCTTGGTTTTGTTAGATTTTTTTGATTACCAAAACATTGAAAAATTTGCAGCTAATTATAATGTAGTCGGTATTGAGCCTTTTACTCTGTGGATTGTTGAAAATAATTTGGAGAATGACACAAATAATACGCCTTTGGAATTTGTAGAATTTCGTTGGGATAGCCAAAAATTGCACCAAACAAAATTAGATAGCAAGACTACGCATATTCGTTCTTCCACCACTTTATATACGCCCGAAATTATCCAAAATCGTGAAACTTGGTTTAGGCAATGGTTGCAAGAAAATTCGAATTATGATGACAAACAAATCATTAATTTTCATCTTTTTGGTGGACAAAATGACGAAAATAGCAATCTTGTAATGCACCGAAAAGATAAATTAACGGTAAGTATTACGGCAATTTCAAAGTATGAAAAGGAGACTCATATGGTTTATAAGGATTTGGTGGCAATAAAATAATATTTTTTTCATAGAATAGAGGTTGCAACCTCTATTCTATGAAAAAACCTTTCATCAAATTATTGTTACTATTGCTTGGTAATAGCATTATAGGTAAAAATGCAGGTAGTGGTAAAAAATGTATGATAACCTAATTCATTGATTATCAACTTATTATATTTTTTATGCTTTTTGACAACCCTTCTACAATTCAATAGAGGGGGTTTTGCTTTTTAAGACTTAATTCTACGCTACCATTAAACGGTTTTAAGTCAGTTTTAAGGGTAATAAAATAGCTAACTACTTGATTATCATATCATACATTTTTTACCACTACCCGAATTTTATAAGTATCATTTCCTAATGCTACGCCCATAAAAGGATTTTCAGCCAACTGTGTTTGTAAAGTAAGCAATTCAATGGCTAATGAAGGATATTTTTTGATTAACTTTTTTGCTTGCTTTTCAAATAATTAAGAAACCTCAATTTGATACATCTGTGTTAAGTTCTTGGATAAGTTCTGATAATGTTTTTTTACGTTTTTGTGTGCTTATGGCTGTTTTTATGTCTTGAAAAGCTATTTTTAGGTCTGCATAAAACTGTAAATGCTGTTCAAAAGCCAATAATTTGGCTTCTATTGCTTTCCATTCTTCTATCGGAATAACAACAGACTGACGTTTATTTTGATTATCTATTAAATAATTTAGCTGCATAATTTCCTACGGTTTTATTACACAAAGATACAAAAAAGAAGCATATTTTATCCGTTTTTATCGTCTTTTTTATTACTCAAACCAAAACTTTCTATAATTTTGGCTACTTGTGTTTTTGGCTAATTTTTGTGTACACCCGCAATGGAATTGAAACATTCCACAATACCGTAAAACTTACACAAAAAAACAACTTTTCTTAGTTTTATCACACTGCAACTACACAAAAAACACATCAAAAGTAGCTTTTCAAGGCAATTTTGATGTGTTGGTGGAAAATTACAGCTAACGAATAGGCGAAGGCGGGGAGTTCTCGGCACAAAAGCCCAAATAAACCACTTCCGCCAAACCAATATTGGTGGCAGGTTATTTTTACCTCCTCAATGCTATGTTTTCGTGAACCCACTTTGCTTCCTCGTCCGCTGAAACACTGTCAATTTTGATAAGTCTGCTAAATGTCCCACTAGGAAAATCATATGGTTTACTGTCGTCAAAATAAGGTCCAACAACACCAAACATCCAACTGTCTTTTGCTGCCCAATGAGGCTCATTTATTCTAAATTTAAAAACGTAATAATAAACATTTTTGTTTTCAATGTTATAAGTTACTTTCTTAACAAGTTCCATTTCGTCTGGGCAACTGTCAAGTTCAGTTGGAAATTCAAGCCAATTTGCAAGATTACTTTCAG
>JAYTNF010000089.1:0-17374 GCA_043748455.1 Cytophagales bacterium | reverse complement strand
TTGCAGTTGAAGGCAACCCCCGCCAAGGGTGCAGTACAATTCACAACTTACATTACTTAATCAATATTAAAAACTTTATAGGTCTTATATCCTTTTTGCATTTCTACAAAAGCTACTTTACAAATTGTATAAACAGGCACAGCTAAAACCATTCCTAATGTGCCTGCAAGGGTAGAGCCTGCAAAAATCATAACTAAAATTTCTAATGGGTGTGCTTTTACACTTTTAGAAAAAATAATTGGTTGGATAATAAAAGCATCAATAACATGTGTAATTCCGAAGGCAAACATAATTTTAATAGACAACAATAAAAATATTTCGCTGTTATCAATATCAAGGTCAGTTGTCGAAATAGCTACAAACCAGCCAAAGGCTGCACTTGTAATAGGGCCAACAAAAGGCACAATGTTGATTAAAGCCGCAAATAATCCAATGGTAATTGCATATTCTACACCAACGATAATAAGTCCAAAAGAAGTCAAGGTAAAAGTAGAAATCATTTGCAGCAGCAAAGCTAATAAATAATTTGACATTAACTTCTCTATTTTATACATGGCATTGATTGTAACTTCAAAATATTTATTAGGAATTAAAGCTATGATATTGCGGCGAAATAAACCTTTTTCAAGCAATAAAAACATGGTAATAATCGTAACCATAATTGCACCAATAAAAATACTTGTTGCTGTGCTGATAACATTAGGAATAATTTTATCTAATTGCATATCCCCTAAAAATACATTCATTTTATTATTTAGAGTATTTAATAAAAAACCTGCTTGTTGTTTAATTACGTGGTTATCTATCAATACTTTTTCTATTTCTGCTAAGGGTTTTGAAAGTTTATCAAGCAAATCTGAAAAATCATTTAGAGCTAAAATTTTGAGTTGCACCGTAAATAAAGGTATAAATAATAGGGCAAAAACCGAAATAATAGCTAACAACAACCCAAAAGAAATACAAACAGCAATTACACGAGGCACTTTTATGCCCATAAAGTATAATTGACTTAAATAATCAGTAGGAATTTTTAGAATTGCAGTAACAATAAATGCAACAATAAAATATGTAACAAGGTCTGAAAAAAACCAAGCAAGCAAACCGAAAATGAGTACAATAACAATTGCGTTAAGAATCTGGCGAGTAAGTAGCATAAATTCGGTAATTGTTTTATTTGTTATTCTTCGCAAGGCTCAGAATGATAAATGGATTGATTGTTTAATAATGATTATTTTGTCGATAAACTCCAAAAATATCGTCTTCAATAGTTTCTTGATAAAATAATGTACCTTGTGGCTTGGGTGCTGCAATACCTTTTCCAAAAATTTGTGGTGAACGAAAAATACGAATTTCGTCCCATAAACCCATTTCTAATAAACTATGCAATAATTGAGAACCTCCCTCAACAATGACAGATTGAATTTTGCGAAAATATAAATCTTGGAATACCTGATGTATAAATCCATCTGGTTTAAGTTTTGTAAATTCTAAGTGTAACTCAACCTCTGATTTATGCAAATTATAACAAAGTGTATCTTGTTGTTTATCAAATAAATATAGATTTTTTGGTAATTTCAAATTTCTATCTAAAACTACTCGCAAAGGGTTTTTACCTGTCCAATTTCTTACACTTAATTGTGGGTTGTCATGCAAAGCTGTTTGTGTGCCAACTAAAATTGCATCTTCCTCTGTTCGCCATTTATGCACCAACATGCGTGAATATGCGTTGCTAATCCATTTAGAATCAAAATTTTCACGTGCCATAAAACCATCAGAAGTTTCTGCCCATTTCAATATAATATAAGGTCTTTGTTTAGTAACAGAGGTAAAAAATCTTTTATTCAGATTTTTGCCCTCGTCTTCTAACAAACCTATGAAAATTTCAATGCCTGCATTTTTTAATTTTTGTAACCCTTTCCCTGCCACCAAAGGATTGACATCAACATTGGCAACAACAACTTTTCTAGGTTTATATTTCACAATTAAATCTGCACAAGGTGGAGTTTTTCCATAATGTGAACAAGGCTCAAGATTTACATAAAGTGTTGATTCTGAAAGCAATGTCTTATCTTTTACACTGTTTATGGCATTAACTTCTGCATGAGCTTGTCCATAATGTTGGTGATAACCTTCGCCAATAATGCGGTGATTATGCACAATAACACAACCAACCATAGGATTTGGGCTTACACTGCCACGCCCTAATACAGCAAGGTCTAATGCACGCCGCATGTAAGAAATTTCACGTTCCATAGTAGTATTGAATAAAGTTACTTTAAAATCGTATTTTAAAATATTGCAATATTAGATTATTAGAAGTTAAATACAAAAAATACGAATAGATAATATAAATTGCGTAGTAAGCCCAGATTATTTTAGCCTATTTTTATTTATAAAATTTCCATGAGATTGATAAAATATTTGAAGTTTTTAAGTAGTTTTTGTTAAAATATCACAATGACATCATAAATGATGAGTTTTTTTGTATTTTTATATCTTGTTATTTGATACCCATTTATTAGCTAATCAAATTAAAAAATGAAAAAATTGATTTATATTATCAGCATTTTATGCCTAAACTATTATTTATTAAGTTGTGATTCTGTGGTAAAAACACCAGATAATTTGATAGATAAAAGTAAAATGATTGCCATAATGACTGAAATACAGTTAGCAGAGTCGGCAATAGGTTTGCAACCATTGAGTCATGCCCAAGCCATAACCCGTTTTACAAAATATGAAACTGATATTTTTAAGAAATATAAAACTGACTCCACAATCTATTTTCGTAGCTATAAATATTATGCTGCCCAAGGAAAAGTATTGCAATATATGTACTTAATAGTTTCAGATTCTATAATTATGCAAAAAGATAGAGCTGAAAAATATGCAAGATTGGATTCAGCAAAACGTGGAGACAGTTTGAAAATAATTATCATGGATTCTATTGCAAAAATTAATGATTCTGTGCAAAAGAAAATTATCAAACAGACAAAAAAGAAATCAAAACAATAATTAATTTAATTATTAGGTCATTGCCAATTATAAAAAAACTAACACAACTGATATTCAGGCAAAGTAGTCAAATTAATAAGCAAAGAACTTATTAGTTTTTCTGTAGTTTCTGTATGTAAGTTTTGTTTGATAAGTGTACGATTTGTTTCTGAAATTGGAATTTGCAACATGAAATTTGTCAAAGTTTCAATAATTTCTTCTTGTTTTTCTTTGCCCAATAACTCCATAAATGATTTTGTGTTAAGTGTGGCTTGTAAATCTTTATTGCGTTTTGCTAAAAAATCAGTATTCACATCTCCATCATTTTTTGCTTGTGCAACCATTTCATTTCCCTTAAAAAGCACAAAAGGCAACAAGGTTCTAAACAAAATTGTACTGCTATCAATCCAACTTTTTCCTTCTTTCCAACCTGCAACATTTGGTGGGAAAAACAATACTTGTCCCAATACTTTTTGTATAACTAATTGTGTATCAGTTTCATTAAAAGTTATTTGTAATTGTCGGCGTAAACCTACAATAAGTTCAACAGGTGATTTTATACGTGCAGCTTTGTGTTTTTCGTCATAAAACCAATCTGCTGTAAAAATACTTTCCATAAGTTGGCTAATATCATATTCAGATTGGTAAAATTTATTTGATAATTCTGTAATTATTTGCAAATCTTCGCCCTTAGTTTTTGAATTAGTGTCTAAGGTTGGATTAACAAAATAACGATAAATTTTTAATGTAATAAAATATGCAGTTTGTTTATTTTCTAACAACATTTTCAAAATATCTTCGCCACTAAAATTACCTGTTTTGTTCATAAATGTTTTAGTCCCAAAATCATGCATGCGTTGTCTAAAAACATATTTTCCTGTTTCATCAGAACTCCAACCTGTAAATGCTTTTGCGGCTTGTTTAATATCTGTTTCGGTATAATTTCCACGTCCCAGAGTAAAAAGTTCCATGACTTCTCTTGCAAAATTTTCGTTAGGACTATTCTTTTTATTTTGTTGGTTATTAAGAAATTGCAACATGGCTGCATCTTTTGAAATTGCTGTCAGTAAATCTCCAAATTTTCCCAAAGCATGAGTTCTCAAAATATTATTTTGGTTTTGCACAAAAAACACATTTGGAGATTGACACGCAAAATGTCCATGCCAAAAAAATGTCATTTTTTCACGCATACCTAAATCATTAGTCATTTTATCTAACCATTTGATATTCAGTTGTTTAATCAAATCTTTTGACTCTTTTCTTAAATCCTTTTTCTCCTCTCTGGTCATTTCGGCTAATTCACTAAAAGACAATAAATTATCTTGAATGACTGTTAAATTTTCTACTTTTTTTGAGTTTTCAAATAATTTTGATACAATTTTAGTTATCGGTTTCTTATGTAAACTATCTATTTCACTCAAATTTGTGCCAAAAGAAGCTCTTAAATATAAATGTTGTGTGTTAAGTTGGTCTTTAATGTTCATAATTGTTTAGGATATTTTTTTGATTAATTTTACGTTTTGATACTGACATTTTAAATTTGTCATTCTGAGCTTGCGAAGAATCTGAATTATTGGTTTTGACGTTAATAAAAACGTCAGATTCTTCGCAAGCTCAGAATGACAAAACCAATAAATTTTAAATGTACTTATCATATTTCATAAATAATATTTTATATTTCTAAAACATGACAATCATCACACATAAAGATATTACAACTTCTGAAGATATAAAAACATTAGTAGATAATTTTTATACAAAAATCAGACAAGATGACACAATAGGTTTCATTTTTACAGATGTGGCAAGTATTAATTGGGAACATCATTTGCCAAAAATGTATAGTTTTTGGGAGTCTATTTTGCTAAGTATCGAAGGTTATAAAGGAAATCCGATGCAAAAACACTTGCAACTCAATAATAAAATTCAGTTAAATAGCACACACTTTGACCGTTGGGTTTTACTATTTGAACAAACTGTTAATGAGAATTTTAACGGAACTTGTGCAGAAGAAGCCAAATTACGTGCAAAATCTATTGCTATGGTTTGGCAAATAAAACTTAATTATATTAATCAAGTATAATTTCTGTTTTGTCATTTTGAGCCTGCAAAAAATCTGATATGTTGCATCAGATTTTTCGCAGGCTCAAAATGACAAAATTATATTTTCATTTCAGGAATTTCGCCTTCAATAACCAATTTTCCTTCTGTTGCCGATTTTATTTCTTCAACAGAAATACCTGGGGCTCTTTCTAATAATTTAAAACCACCTTCGGGCAAAACTTCTAAAACTGCCAATTCTGTAACAATTTTTTTCACACAACGCAAACCTGTTAAAGGCAAGGTGCATTTTTTAAGCAATTTTGACTGTCCATCTTTGCTGCGGTGTTGCATGGCAACAATAATATTTTTTGCAGAAGCCACCAAATCCATAGCACCACCCATACCTTTAACCATTTTACCTGGAATTTTCCAATTTGCAATATCGCCATCTTCGGACACTTCCATAGCACCCAAAATAGTTAAATCAATATGTCCTCCACGAATCATGGCAAAACTATCAGCAGAACTAAACAAACTTGAACCATCAATCATCGTAATAGTTTGTTTACCTGCATTAATCAAGTCTGCATCAACCTCATTTTCAGTCGGGAATTTACCAATTCCTAACAAACCATTTTCAGATTGTAGCACTACATCAACACCTTTTGGAATATAATTTGCTGCCAATGTCGGAATGCCAATACCTAAATTGACATAATAACCATCTTTAAATTCTTGTGCAATTCGTTTTGCAATGCCGTTTTTATCTAACATAAGTTGTGTTTATTTGTGGTTAATGTAGCATAGACTTTAGTTCAATGCTATTAAGCTAAGAAAGTAAAATTGTACCATTAATAATTAATTGATTATCAAGTAATTACGTTTTAAAGTTCTGTTAGGAACGACATATTTATAGCAAAAGAGAGCATCCATTCTTCAAAGTGCCGTAGGCACGAAATATATGTTGTGCCTACGGCACTTTGAAGAATGGAAAAATGGCACTGCTATAAATATTTCGTGCCTATGGCACTAAAAAACACTTTCCTTAGCTTAATAGCATTGGACTTTAGTCTGTACTTTGGTTATCAAATCATTATGAAAATTGTCTTCCTTTACTTTTATTTACTTCCTCCAAAATTTGTTTAATTCGTTGTTCTTCATCTTTTTGGCACACCAATAACACGTTATTATGCTCAACAACAATATAATTATCCAAACCTTGCAATACAACTAACCTGTCATTTGGAGTTCTGACTACACAATTTGTGGTTTCATAAGTCATTATATTACCTTTTAAGACATTATTATCTTTGTTTTTCGGTGAAAACTCGTACAAAGATTTCCAAGTCCCCAAATCTGACCAACCTAAGTCACATTGCAAAACAAAAACATTATCTGCTTTTTCCATAATTGCATAATCTATGGAAATGTTATGGCATTGTTGATAAAGTGTTTTTATGGCTTGACTTTCGTTGGGCGTAAAAAAATTGAGTTGTGCTTCAGCAAAAAGTTCTGCCATATCAGGCATATATTTTTCAAAGGCTTGAATAATAGCTTTTACATTCCACACAAAAATTCCTGCATTCCAAAGATAGTCTCCACTTTCCAAAAACTCTATTGCCAAGGGTAAATTAGGCTTTTCTGTAAAAGTTTTTACCTTTTGAATGCTGCTATCTGTTTCTGCTTCTGCCTGAATATAACCATAACCTGTGTCTGGTCTTGTGGGAGTAATTCCTAATGTAAGTAGTATGTCATTATTTGTTACAGACCAAATTGCCTTGCTAATTGCCTCTGAAAACGCATCTTGTTTTAAAATAACGTGGTCTGCGGGTGCAATCACGATATTTGCATTTTCGGTACGTTTGCGAATTTTGTAACACGCATAAGCAATGCAAGCAGCAGTGTTTCGCATCATGGGCTCTAAAAGTATCTGACTATCAGCTAATTGCGGTAATTGCGTTTTAACATGAAACAAATAATCAGTATTGGTAACAACAAAAATGTTTTCTATTGGGCAAATATGTTGAAACCTTTCAACAGTCATTTGAATTAAAGTTTTGCCATTTCCAAGAATGTCTAAAAATTGTTTTGGGTGATTGGTACGGCTAAAAGGCCAGAATCTTGTTCCAATTCCACCTGCCATAATAACAACATAATTATTTTTCATTATCTTTTATCTTTTCTAGAATATTTGCAAATATACAGTAAGTAATTGTAAGTTTTAAAATTGTAAGCCCTAAGATTTATAACTTATTGATTATTAAGTAATTACAATACACATATATAGTCATAACAAGACTGAGCCTACTTCAACGCAAGCCAATTTTTGACTTACTTTTTTCTGTAAAAAACTTAACTTATATTTGTTTTTAGCTTTTTAACTCTGTAATTGCTAACCAAGCCATTAAACCTGAACTAAGTTCTAATGCTCTTTCGTCAATATCAAAAGTTGGTGTGTGTACGCCAGAAATAATGTTTTTTTCCTCGTTTCGTGTACCAAGTCTATAAAAACAAGCATCAGCTTGTTGTGTATAATAAGCAAAATCTTCCGATGCCATCCAAATGTCCAAATCTATAACATTTTCCTCTCCAATAAATTCTTGAGTTGCTTTTTTTAGTTTTTGTGTTAATTCTGGTTCATTTGTCAAAAATGGATAGCCACGCAAGATAGTAAATTCGCAACTTCCTCCCATGCCTTCTGCCAAAGATTCGGCTAATTTTTTCATACGTTTATGTGCTTCATTTCTCCATTCCTCATTTAAAGTTCTAAAAGTTCCCTCCATTTTCACTTCATTAGGAATAATATTTGTTGCACCATTTGCTGTAACCTTGCCAAAAGACAACACAGATGGTATTTTAGGATTTGCCATGCGGCTTACAATTTGTTGCAAAGCCACAATAATATGTGAGCTAATAAGGACAGGGTCAATAAAAGTTTCAGGCATGGCACCATGACCACCTTTTCCTTTCACTGTTACATAAATTTCATCAGCACTTGCCATGTACATTCCCTCACGAAAACCAATTTTTCCAAATGGCATTGCAGGCATAACGTGTTGCCCAATAACAGATTTTGGTTTTGGGTTTTCCAACACACCTTCGGCAATTAGCAGTGACGCACCACCTGGGATTTTTTCCTCCGCAGGTTGAAAAATGAGTTTTACGCTTCCTTCAAACTCATGACGGAGTTCTTGTAAAATACGTGCAGTTCCAAGCAGCGAGGCTGTATGCACATCATGCCCACAGGCATGCATAACTCCTTGATTTTGAGATTTATAAGGTACATTATTTGCCTCAAAAATTGGTAAGGCATCGATATCTGCACGCAAAGCTGTAACCTTATTTGTTGGATTTTTACCTTCAATTAGAGCAATAACTCCCGTATTTGCCATGCGTTGAGTTTGCAAACCGAGTTCATGCAATTTTTTTTCTATAAAAATAGCAGTGTTGTATTCTTGAAATGAAAGTTCTGGATTTGCATGAATATGCTGGCGATTTGCTACAGTATCAGTTGCAAATTTTGATGCTAAGTTTTTGATTTTTTTTGCTAACATAAAGTGATTAAGGATTTTAAATTATAGAATATAAACTCTATTACTCTCTCCTATTTAAACTTTGCACATAGGAAAGTAGTTTATGGAATCAGTATTTTCCATTGTTATACATTACAAAGATAACAAAAACTAAATATATTCAAATTAATTTTTTAGTAATTATATTTAACATAATAATAAGTTATGTAACAATTATAATTCATTATTTAAAAAATAATTGTATTTCTTGTGAAACTATTTAAAAAATTCTTAATATTGAACAAAGTGTATGAAACCAAAATAATATAACCCAAATATGCAACAAACCAATATTTTTAAAATAGCTATTTTAATTTCCTTATTTTGCTTTATTTCACCCATATTACTTGCTCAAAACGAAGTAAAAACTAGTTATTATATCCAATTAGGTCTCTTACGCTATCCTGATACCTTGCAATTTGCCTCTTTACGAGAATTTGGTAAGCTGTATGAAGAAAAGTTAGATAATGACATGACTCGTATTTTATTAGGAAAGTATGAAAATAGAGAAATTGCAACGGAAAAGCTGAAAAATTCCTCTGAAAAAGGGTTTTTAGGTTTATTTTTAGTACAAAGACAAGAATTTTTAGTAGCATCTTCTAAAAATGATTTTCAATTGCCCTCAATTATTTATGCAGTGCAATTAGGGGCTTTTACTAATAATATTCCAAATACACAAAATATAGAAAAATATGGTAAGATTTTTTCGGTAAAAGAGGGAAAACTTACAAAGCTACGAATTGGTTATTTTTATAAGGAAGAAGACGCATTAGCAACACTTCATCGTGTGAAAAACGCAGGATTTCCTAAAGCAGGTTTATATGTACTGCACCAGCCTCCAGCAAATGCAAGAAATGAGTTTATTCCGCAAACAGAAGCCTTAGCTTTTCAGTCGGCGAGTTTTTATAAACGTATGCAAGGTAAAATAAATGGTAGTCAATTAGTCGTTGTGCATTTATATTATACAGAAACTTCATTTTCTGGTTATTATACAGACCCAAATACCACAGAAAGAAAGAAATTTACATATCATGGCGTAAATTTGAATGATAAATCTCAAAATAAACAAAAAGAGGTTTATATTACAAGATTTGGTGGTGATAGTTTTGGATTAAGTTTTGGAATTAAAGAAAAAGGCTCAAAAAAAGAAGATATTTTTTCGCTAAACGAGCAATATCAACAAGGAACAGCACAGTTTAATGTGGTAACTGTTTATCGCAAGAAAATTAAAAAACTTACTCATGGCGAAATTGGTGCAGATGTCTTTGTTGAATATCCAATAATGTCAGATTATGCGGATAAAAATGTGCAAAAGAAATTTAATGCTTTATCTTTGCAGTTTTCAGAAGTAAAATCAGAAAATAATATTAATGCAAAGATAGAAAACCAATTATTAGAAGATATTAATCATGTAAACAAATATTTTCCAAAATATAATTGGATTTCAGAAACTTATGAAAATAAAATTATTGAAAATTCTAATTATTTATTGAGTATTCGTTATCATATTGAAAATATATTAGCTTCTCCAAAAGTAAGCATTAAACATAAAAGTTTTAACCTGAAAAATGGTAAAGAAATTATGCCAACAGATTTATTTGCAAACAATTACATAACTGAATTAAAGAAAATTATTGACAATAAATTGAAAGCAAAGGTAGCCAAATCTAAATTGACAAATACTGATTTAGCAGCAATAACTATCAAAATGTTACAAAATTATTATGTTACTTCTTATGCTGTTGTATTCTTCTATGATAAAAATGCAGATAAGCAACAAAGTTCGATAGAAATTTCTGTGCCTTATAAAGAACTAAAAAACATTTTAAAACCCGAATTTGTAAAAGAATTTGGTCTGAAATAGTAATAATTATTAAATATGAAAATTGTTATCATAAAATATAATGCAGGCAATGTAACTTCTGTAAATTTTGCCTTAGAAAGACTAGGAGTTACTCCTCTCCTATCTGATGATGTAGACGAAATTATGAGTGCAGACAAAGTAATTTTCCCTGGTGTTGGTGAGGCTTATTCAACTATGAACTATTTGAAAGACAAGGGTTTAGATAAGGTTATTAAATCTTTACAACAACCTGTTTTTGGTATTTGTTTGGGTATGCAACTCTTATGTAGTTATTCAGAGGAGAGAAATACTCATTGTTTAGGAATTTTTGAACAAAAAGTTCTCAACTTTAATACACAAGAACAAAAATCTGAAATAGTTTTAAAAGTTCCTCATGTGGGTTGGAATACAATTACTGAATTAAAAACTCCGTTATTTGCAGGACTTAATCAAGATGATTATGTGTATTTTGTGCATAGTTTTTTTGTGGAAAAAGGTTTAAACACCATTGCAGAAACAGATTATATTTTGCCTTTTAGTGCTGCATTGCACAAAAATAATTTTTATGCAACACAATTTCACCCTGAAAAAAGTGGCAAAATCGGCGAAAAAATATTGCAAAACTTTTTGAATTTGTGATTTCAAAAAGGCAATTTTATTACCAAAATGATATGCTGCGGGCTAAACCCGCAGCTACTAAAACCTAAATTCATAACCTGCACTCAATACAATAACCCTCGAAAGCCCGTCAGGATTTTTACGGTAATGAAACCCAGTTAAATCTAACAAGTTGCCACCAAATAAAAATTTAACACCCGAATTTACAGAAAAATTATAACCACCTGCCAACAAAACAGAACAAGCCAAACCCGACGTTTCGGGCATTTCGCCTCTAATTTCTTTTTTAGCCACAGGGTCAAAACTTGTCAAAAAGTCATCATTTAGCCTATATATTGGTAAAAGACCAACACTGAAATTATAGTTTGAAAACCTAAAATTTCGTTCTATTCGCAACATAATATCTGTACCCCTTGCCAAGTTTTTAGAAACAGGATAAGGGTCAGAAAGGCTACGCATTTCGGGAGCAAAAGTCCGCCATTTTCCCCACAAAAAAGTGTTTTCATTAGCATTGATGATAACTTGCTGAATACCAAGCCCAAAGAGCCATTTTTTGGTAACCAAAGAACCACCGATTACCAAATCGTAAGTACCTAAACTTGTTTGATAATACATAGGTAGTGGCAATTCTACACCATTTCTTGTGGTTGTTTTGTTCGAATTATTAGTTGGAATTTTTGCACCAATGGTTAAACCTATTTGGTATTTTTCCTTAGTTACCATATTACGAGTAAAACTAATAGAAATGTCTCCCACACCTTGCGTATCTCCCAACGGACCCGACACATATTGATAAGGCATTTTAAATTGCAAAGTGCTTTTTGCAGATAAACCGACATTAATATCCAAATTTGTGGCTAAAATATGGTCTTTGAACTTAGTTAAACCATAATACTGACTAATTTCAATTGAACGAAGTTTGATAACTGTTTTCTTAGCAAATTTTTGGTCAGGTTTCAAAGCACCCATTGTGCAAAAACCTGCATCACTACAACCTTGTGCATAACTAAGTTGCGATGCTAACAAAATACTTATAAAAAATACGAAAACTAATGTTAATATTTTCATGATTGGTAGCTTTTTTATATAAACCTTTCCAAAAGTTTTTTAACTTTTGAAAAGGTACTTTCTTAATACACAATTAGTTTTCTAATTGCCTTAAATTTTTTTCCCTCTACACGCAATATATACACACCTTGTGAAAGATGCGAGTTTTGTAAAGAATATATCATGTTCTTTTGCGAAATAGTTAGTTCATTGCTAAAAACTTGTTTGCCTGAATTATCTAAAATAGTAAGAGTACAAGCCTCTTGCAATAGTTTTTCGTCAAAAGACAAGGTTAGTATTCCATCTTTACTATTCATTGGATTAGGAAAAACCATAAAATTTTGCTCTGTTAATTCTTCTTTGGTAGTTCCTAAAACATTCATAGCTTTTGTGTAATTTGGAATACCATAACCTAATTTTTCATTTGGAGCAAAATATTGATTTGCTGACCTGCGAATGGCATTTAAAAGTTGCATGGCTGTCATTTTGGGATTTGCTTGCCACAAACCTGCTGCAAGTCCAGCCGCTAAAGGCGAAGCATAAGAAGTTCCATTAAACAAAGATAAAAAACCACTTGTAGAAATTCCAGCAACATTATTGCCCATTGTTGATACATCTGGTTTTACTCTGCCATCAGTAGTGTTGCCTAACAAACTGCTTGCTACCCAATTTGCTTGTGCATCAACACTTCCAACCGCTAAAATGGAATCCGCATCAGCAGGCATTTTGATTTTTGTCCATTCTGGTTCAAAAATATTGCCCGCACTACTCACAACCAACATTCCTGAAGAAGCAGCCAAAGTTGCGGCTTGAGAAATGACAGAAGTTTTGCCATTCAAATCACTTTGTTTATAATTATAGATAGGATTTTTAAAATAATTATAACCTAACGAGCTATTAATAATATCAACCCCCAAACTATCAGCTCTTTCTGCAGCAGCCAACCAATTAAATTCCTCTATTCTATCGTCAAGTAATCTGTCGTCATTTTCGGTAATAAACAAGTAGTAAAAAGCCTCAAAAGCTGCACCAATAACTTCAGCAGGTCTGTATGCTGCCAAAACCGACAGCACATTTGCCCCATGCGTGCTATACGCATATACATAAGGATTCATGTGAACAAAACTATAAGTTCCCAAAATCGTCATTTTGGAATATGTGCCTTGTTTATTGACATCAACATTGGTAAAACCGCCATCAAAAACCGCAATAGTCATGCCTTTTCCTGCAAAATTCGCCTTGTGCATTTCGTCAATACCAATCATTTTTACTTGTGTGAGTGAAGTTCCATAATTTTCTTCGCCCTCTCCCCTACCACTATTTGTAATATTTGGGTCAGGAAAAAGTTGTTTACTTTCTTGCTTATCAAGTATTGGATTTTCAATTTTAGTTGCCTCCGAAATTTGCTGACCCGATTTTATAAAAGGTAGTTGTTTTACTGTATTCCAAGTGTTTTCATCGCAACTTGCAACACAAGCATTAAACCATTTGCTACTATAACGGACTTGTACGCCTGCTTGTTGCAAAGCTGTTAGATACGTTATATTTACAGGTAAGTCCTTGATAGTGAATGAAATACCTTGTTTGGCTCTACGTTCTATTGATTTTTGTGAAACAAATTCTTGTGGTCTTTGGACACTAAAACTTGTGTTTCCCTTATCTTTAAAATAGATAATTCTTGTTTGGGAAATTGCAAAAAAATTGCAAAATAACAATGTAAATAATAATAATATAAATGGCAAATAGGAAATTTTATACATATAGATTTTATTTAGCTGTTAGAAATTTGATAACAAAATTAAAAGCACAGACTATGCTAAAAAAAACTTAACTAAGTATAAACCCAACCCAAAACTAAGCACAAAAAGCAAAGTAGTTAAAGCCATTTGTTTAAGATACGGGTCTAATTCTTGTGAATTTGTGTTTTTTTGCACCGCAGAGGCATTTCGTAATAATAAAGGTAGGGTTACTAAAAAAACTAATTGAATTATATTTTGCCAATGTAACACTGTATAACTTATGGCTGAACTTAGTCCTAAAAATAACAAAACAAAATGATAGATTACAGCTTTTTCACGCCCTAAACGTACAGGAATAGAGAATTTGCCAGCTTTAAAATCTGATTCTATGTCTCGTATGTTGTTGATATTCAGGACAGCAACCGAAAAAGCACCACAACTTATAGCAGGCAACAACAAATCCCACGAAATGCTTTTTGTATACAAAAAATAACAACCCATAACACCAACCAAACCAAAGAAAATTAATACTGAAATATCTCCCAAACCTGCATAGCCATAAGGTTTTGCACCCGCAGTATAAGTTACAGCCGCAATAATTGCCACAATTCCCAAGCCTAAAAATGTGAAAAATAAGATTAAATTATTGCCCAAAGCTACCCATAATAACGCCAAGCCACTAATTAATGCAAGAATTGCAAAAAGTAGCATCGCATTTTTCATGGCTTGGGCTGAAATTAAGCCAGCTTGCACAGCACGTTGAGGCCCTTTTCGGTCTTTGCTATCTGCTCCGTGTTGCGAATCTCCGTAATCATTTGCTAAATTTGATAATATTTGTAGTAAAATTGTTGTACTTATGCAAAGTGCAAAAATTTTTATATCAAATTTATTTTCATTATTATTGTGTGTGGCAGCTAAAAAACTACCCATAATGATGCTTGAAAGTGCTAAGGGCAATGTGCGAAGGCGAAATGCAGAAAGCCACGAGTTGAAAATTTGGAGATTCGTCATAAAATTGTTATTGATTCTAATTTAATAAGCAAAATCTATTAGGTAGTTTTAAAGCCACCTAATAGACTATATTTTGATACTAATATGTAAAACTTGCTATTCTTTGCAAGTTTAAAATGATAAATTACAACTACAAAGGAATATTTCCATGTTTTTTGCGAGGCAATGTTGCTACTTTATTTTCTAACATTTTGAAAACAGAAATCAATTTCTTACGAGTTTCTTCAGGTTTAATAACTTCGTCAATATAACCTCTGTGTGCAGCTTTGTAAGGATTTGCAAATTTATCAGTATATTCATCGACTTTTTCTTGCAATTTTGCCTCTGGATTTTCAGCCTTAGAAATTTCATTTTTAAAGATGATTTCAGAAGCACCTTTTGCACCCATAACTGCAATTTCTGCATTTACCCATGCATAATTCATGTCTGCCCCAATATGCTTAGAGTTCATGACATCATACGCACCTCCGTAGGCTTTGCGTGTAATTACCGTAACTCTTGGCACTGTTGCCTCACTAAAAGCATACAATAATTTTGCACCATTTGTAATAATTCCATTCCATTCTTGGTCTGTCCCTGGTAAAAACCCTGGAACATCAACCAAAACCAACAAAGGAATGTTAAAAGAATCACAAAAACGTACAAAACGTGCAGCTTTTACACTTGATTTTATATCTAAACAACCCGCCAAAACCGCAGGCTGATTGCCAACAATTCCGATAGACCTTCCTCCTATTCGAGCAAAACCAACGACAATATTTTCTGCAAAATCTTTGTGAACTTCTAAAAATCCTGTTTCTGTATCAATAACATGATGAATTACTTCACGCATATCATAAGGTTGGTTAGGATTTTCAGGAATAAGTGTATTTAATTCTGTACGTAATTCATTTCCATTGCTTGTATAAGGCAACATTGGCGGCTCGTCTTCGCAATTTTGTGGAATAAATGACAAAATTCGTTTCAAATGTTGAATACAATCAACTTCGTTTTCACAAGAAAAATGTGTTACACCACTTTTGGTACTGTGTGTGCTTGCCCCACCTAATTCCTCAGAACTTACCTCTTCATGGGTTACGGTTTTCACAACATTAGGACCTGTAACAAACATGTAAGATGTATTTTGAGTCATCAAAATAAAATCTGTAATGGCAGGTGAATATACTGCACCACCTGCACAAGGGCCCATAATGGCAGAAAGTTGTGGAATTACGCCAGATGCTAAGGTATTTCTATAAAAAATATCGGCATAACCACCCAAAGAATTTACACCTTCTTGAATTCTTGCACCACCAGAATCATTTAAACCAATAATTGGAGCACCATTTTTCATGGCTAAATCCATGATTTTACAAATTTTTTCGGCATTTGTTTCAGACATTGAGCCACCTAAAACCGTAAAATCTTGCGAAAAAACATAGACTAATCTACCATTTACAGTTCCATAACCTGTAATGACACCATCTCCAAGATAATATTCTTTTTCGAGTCCAAAATCTTTGCAACGGTGCATAACAAATTTGCCAATTTCCTCAAAAGAACCTGCATCAAGCAATAATTCTACCCTTTCTCGAGCTGATAATTTTCCCTTTTTGTGTTGTGAAGCTATTCTTTCTTTGCCACCACCTTGCAAGGCTTCTTCGTTTTTTTGTGTTAATTCAGTCAGTTTTTCGGTTAAAGTTTTCATATATTTTTATTAAGTACAAAACTATAATATATCATTAAATTTCAATATGACAAACATTTGATAATCAATATTGATTTAATATTTCATAAATCATATTTCATATCTATTAGTTATGGCTGCAAATTGCAAAAAAAATAGATTATTATAACTAAAAACCTAAACTTTTGTATATCTTTCCTATATTGCAATAAAATTTAACGAGTTATTTGAACATCTATTATTTCATATTTATTACAACATGGCAAAAATTATATTAGCAAATAATAAATCTCAACGTATAGAAAACAGGCATCCTTGGGTTTATGACAATGAAGTGGCACAAACTGAGGGCAAATATGAAGCAGGAGATATTGTCGAGGTCTATAACAGCAAACGCAAATTTATAGGTAGAGGTTATATTAATCCAAAATCACATATTTTGGTTAGGCTATTAACCCGAAACCCAAAAGAAGACATCGATAAAGCATTTTTTTATCGCAAAATATCCGAAGCCTTAGAATTTCGCAAATTACACAATTATAAAAATACATTTCGTTGGGTATTTGGTGAGGCTGATTTTTTATCGGGTTTGGTTATTGATAAATTTGCCGATACTGTGGTCATACAAACTTTATCCTTAGGTATGGATAAATTTAAACCTATCATTACAGAAGTTATCAATGAATTGGTGAATCCAAAGGTAATTTATGAACGAAATGATGTGCCTGTGCGTGAACTCGAAGGACTTACACAACAAACAGGTTTTTTAAGTCCAAAATTAGATAATATAGCCCAAGAAAAATCTCAAGAAAAACTCATAAAAGACTTAGAAAAAGGAGTT
>JAYTNF010000088.1:0-18388 GCA_043748455.1 Cytophagales bacterium | reverse complement strand
ATCAAAAATGACTTTGACGAACCTGTTACGGTTTATAACAAAAATCGTGGTGGTAGCTACCGAATTATGCCGAGAACTACTAACACAATTAAGTGCTATGAAGGCGACAAATTATTTCACAAAGAAACGAATAAGTTGCTGTTTGTAGTTGATAGCAGTATGGACGGAAAAGTGCAGTTGATTTCAAAACTTTAAAAAACGTATAACTTAGCATTACAACTTTCCAAAAGTCTTAAAACTTTTGGAAAGTTACCTTACAATCTAACTCTAAAACACTCAAAATAATGAAAAAAATCTTTGTAATATTCGCAATTTGTTTGTTGGCAGTTTTTTCTGCACAAGCCCAAAGTAAAGCATACACCGAAGCCATAGACAAGCTACGCAAAAACGAAAATGCAGTTTACGAACTTGAAAAATTGCTAACAACGGACTACAAACAAATCACCAATACCAGCACTGTTGTTCCATCTTCCACTTTCAAAATGGGAGAAAGCATTGTTATCACAAGTTATGGCGATGCAGGTATTAACCAACAGGCAAGCCAAATGGAAACAGAATTTAACAAAATGTTTGAAGGTAGCACATGGGTATTTTCGCCAGAAAGCAAAAATGCAAATAGCACCGTATCTGTTACAACGCAAGATGGACAAACAGAAACCTCAAATTATAGCTGCAATAGTAGTGCCATGATAACTATTGGCGGTTTGATAGAAGGCTTGACCATGAATATTACTGTTTCGCAAAGCAAAGCTGATGCAAAATCTTTTATTTTTACTTTTTCGCCAAGTAATGGATTATTGGTAATTATTGAAGTGAAAAAATAAAATCTGTGATACAAATTTATACAACACTTAACACAAAATTTAACACAATTTTATGGTAACTATCATTTATGTTATTGCTTCGGTTTTGGTTTGGCTTGAAGTTTTTTTATTTACCAAATTCAATTTAGGCGTAAGTTCCAATTCAATGCTTGCTACAAGTTTGGTGGCAGGAGTTGTAATGGCGGTATTTTTTGGGCTAAATACTTTTCGCCTTGCAATCAAGCCTAATATAGCAATTTTAGTAATTATTTTATTGCTTAATATTGTAAGTTTATTTACAATGGATTATTTTATTGCAGATTTTACAATTAATTCCGTAGCTTTGGGCTTGGTTCTAGGCTTATGTATTGCAGCAATTTTCTTGGGTGCTTTGGTGGCTCGTAAAACAATTCTTGGTGGCAGAACACAGTTGTAAGTAGTTGATTATCAATAGTAAAATCTAATTTTAATAACTGTATGAAAAAAAATATTTACAATCTTTATTATTTAGGAATCATTTTGCTGCTATCTTCTTGTATGGTAAGCAAAAAACCATTGCAAATTCCAGCTTCAACAGATGTCTGTTTGGTGTCTGAGTCGGCACATATTTACGATTCTTTGTTGGCTAATATTCGTCCAAATTATGATACCACAGGAACTTATCAAACTATTAATCAACGATTTTCATTGCGGACGACCAATATGAGTAAAAATATTGGTGCTTATGATTTGCTTTGTCAGTATGCAAAATTGGAAAAAAACAGTCAGCAAAATACAATTTCTTTAGAAGACAAATTAGCTTTTTTGACTGTAAAGCAAGAACTTAACCAACAAATTAATGTAGCTAATGCAGATATTACAAATATTTTGGCAGAATTAGACTGCGAAAAAGCCAGAATTTTGGAAGCAAAATCGTATTTAGAAAATTGGATAGCAGGTAGAGTGAATAAACTTACAGTAGGTTCTATTTTTACAGGAGCATTGGGTGGCATTTTGACAGGGGTTATTGCCCTACTAAAACCAGATGATTCAAATACCGAACAGCAAGTTGTGGCTATTGGTGGTGCTGCCATAAGTGCCTATTTGGGTATGGAGGCAGTGGTGGTGAAGAAGAAAATCAAGTTTTATCATGCCCGAAATTATTTGCAAGATTTTGTAGATAAGCCAAAATATTCACGTATTTATGCTCCAACGGTTTGGAATTTTGTAAGTAAAGAATTTAATAAAAGTGGAAAAACAACGTCTGGTTGCGAAATAGTACTACAAAAATGGCAGATTTTAGGATTATTAGATGTAGCTAACAAAAAACAAGCAACACAAAATAAACTACTTTTGGGCAATGGTGGTAATTATACAACTGATGAATTGCAAGCCCGTTTGGATATGTTAGACATTATTGCAGAGGAAATTGACCTTACAAAATATGACCTTAAACGCATACAACAAGAATTATTATTGGGCTACAAATTGAATTAACAAAGGGTGTCAATGAAAAAAATATTTTCTTTTTTGCTATTATTTACCTTGTCTTTGGCTGTGAAAGCACAAGATAATTACAAAGATAATTACAAAAATTATTGCAACGGACGGTTTGAGTTTTGTGTGACTTATCCTGCAAACTTAGCAACTCCTCAACCTGAATCGGCTAATGGAGATGGTTGCAAAATGTTGGCAAAACAAGGCAAAGCAAAAATTACCACTTGGGGAAATTTGGCAATGACTTTTGTAGTTGAAGGGAATGCAGATTTTGACAAAGTAGAGGAGTTAAAAAATGATTTTGAGGCTGCACAAAAAGCTAAAAAAGTAACATATAAAGTACTAAAAAAAGATTGGTTTGTGGTGTCTGGAACAGATGAAAACGGATTGATTTTTTATCGCAAAACGATACACAAAGGACTCATTGTTATTACTGTTTTGATAGAATACCCAAGTACTGAAAAGGCTATTTGGGACAAAGAATGTGGCAAAATTGCAGGTTCTCTAAAATTTGAGTAAAATTTATTTCAGAAATATTAATTTTAAGTAACGGAAACTTTGTAATCATTGCCACCAACTTCAACATTACCTACCAACAAGTTGAACTTAACTTCCCAAGATAAAATATAAAATTGAGGTTTTATTTCCCTAAAAAAACTAACTTGCAAGGTAAATGATATTTTAGAAACAGTGTAAACAACACAAAATTTGTTAGGTTTTTGAAACCTAACAAGTTTGCACAATATTATCAAAATTATGCTCACAAAAATAACCTTAGAAAATTTTAAAATTTTTCGCCATGCTACGGAGTTTCCCTTAGCAAAAATCAACTTGCTAACAGGACTTAATGGCAGAGGAAAATCGTCTTTGTTGCAAAGTTTGTTGTTGATGCGACAAGGTATAGAACATAACGAAAATACGACAGAGTTTATTTTGAAATAACCATATTTTATGTCAAAAAATCAAAGCAGAAGAGTAAGGCAAAATATAAATGCTTCACTTTTAGCGAGGCATAAGTCTAAGAATACTATTCGTAGAGAGGTTAAGATTACAAAGATAGACAAAATATAAGAGAAACTCTCAAAAAATTACTTAGTTTTCATATCTTTGTGCAACAAAAACATAAGAAAAATGGCAAAGAAAATCAAACAATATGACGAGGCAGAACTTATAAAAATGTTTGGCTTAAAACGTCTTAAAAACATGGATTCATTCCCATTAATGCAAGAATGGACGCAAGCTACTTGTACTCTCAATGATGCAGAAAAATATTTTTATGACTTGATAACCAATAATTTACAGAGTAAAATAGATGGTTGGAATGAAGAAATGCTTAAAATGAATTTTATTTCGCCTGTTTTGATTTTAGGACATCTCTTAGAAACAGACCAATATAAAACATATTATGAAGCCACAATAGAAGCAACTGTAGATACCTATTTTTTGAAAACAAAGGCAGATATGATGATTGCTACAGGGATTTTGGAAAGAGCCGAAACTCCTTATTTTTACTTTCAAGAGTACAAAAAGGTAAAAGAGCCCAAAGGAGATGTAACTGCACAACTGATTGAGGCTTTTTTGATTTCGATGGAAAAAAATAAAAATGGCAAACCAATGTATGGTTGTACAGTAACAGGACGTATATGGGAATTCGTAATTATGAAAAACCGTACATACTGCATTTCACAATATTATGACTGCACAAAAAATGACGATTTAATGCAAATTATTGCTATGTTACGCAAATTTAAAGAGATTTTGGAAACAAGGTTGCTTGTTTAGAAATTAAGAACCCTAACTTTTAAGAAATGAACCTTTCTTTGAGTTGACACAAAAATAATTATCATTATTTTTGCTATAAATAAATAATAAATTACTTTTATTGTAGCAAGTAGTCATCAATTCTAAAAATAAAAATGGATATTACCGCAAAACTTTGGTCTTATTGCCACATACTTCGCCACGATGGAGTTGATTCTGCTGATTATGTAGAACAACTTACTTATTTGCTGTTTCTAAAAATGGCTGACGAGAGTGATATTAGTATTCCTGAAAATTGTCGTTGGCAGGAAATGATTAAATTGAGTGGCGAAGAATTAAAGTTGTTTTATGAAAATGCTCTGCAAACTCTGAAAAACGAAAATAATATTTTAGGTTTGATTTTTCAAGAACCCATATCGAGAATACAAAATCCTGCAAGTCTGAAAAAAATTATTGTCGGTATAGAAAGTATTAATTGGACAGAATTAGACAAAGATGTGCAAGGTGAGGCTTTTGAAGGACTTTTGGAAAAGACTGCGAATGAGGGAAAGAAAGGTGCAGGACAGTTTTTTACTCCTCGACCTTTGATACAAGCTATTGTAAACGTAATGAAACCTAATCCTTTGGAAAACAAAGACTTAGACAAAAATGGTTTCAAAATTGGGGACGTAGCAATGGGAACAGGTGGGTTTTTAATGGTTGCGGTGGCGTGGCAGAAAGAGTTTTTGAAAGCTAAAAAACTAACCGAAAAGCAAGAAAATTATATTCGTAATAATGCTTTTTATGGGCAGGAATTAGTGGTTAGACCTTATCGTTTGGCTTTAATGAACTTGTTTTTGCGTGGTGTTGATGCTACAAAAACCTTGAAGATTGGCGACTCTATTTATACAGAAGTTGTAGCAAAAGAAAGTTTGGACTGTGTGCTTACAAATCCGCCTTTTGGTAGCAGAGGCACGTTAGGCTCACCAAAAGAACGTAAATTTGAGGTGGAAACAAGCAATATTCAAATCAATTTTATTCAGCATATTTACGAAATGCTCAAAGACAGAGGTCGTGCAGCTATTGTATTGCCTGATAGTTGTTTGACTGATGCCAAAGCAAAAGAAGTGTGGCAAATTCTTATCGAGCATAAAAATTGTAATTTGCATACGATTTTACGCCTGCCTCGTGGCACTTTTACGCCTTATGCCAATGGTGTAAAGGCTTGTGTCGTGTTTTTGCAAAAGGGAGAGCCTACGGAAAATGTTTGGGTGTATGATGCAAGAGCAAATGTACCAAGTATTACCAAAAAATCACGACCTTTAAATTATGATTTACATTTTGATAGTTTTGTAAATTGCTATGGCGAAAATCCAAATGGCACAAGCAAACGAAAAGAAACGGACAACTTTAAACGGTTTTCTTCACAAGAAATAAGAGAAAATCATTATGAGTTAGATTTTAAATGGCTCGAAGATGATATTTTATTAGATGAAGCCGAACTTTCTAAACCTTATGTTTACGCTGAAAAAGTCGTTAGCGAATTAGAAGACATTAAAAATCATTTTGAGGCAATTATGGATTTATTACAAACAAAATAATGATGAATATACCTAAACATTGGATTATAACAACAATAGGCGAGGTTTGTACTAAACCCCAATATGGCTGGACTTCAAAATCCACCGTAAAGGGAGAGTTTGCCTATGTTCGTATAACTGATATAAAAAATAATAAAATAGATTGGCAAACAGTACCTTTTGCAACAGATTTGCCATCTGATATTCAAAGTTTTTTAATTGAAAAAAATGATATTTTAATTGCCCGTTCTGGCTCTTCCGCTGGTTTAAGTGTTTGGGTTTGCGAAATTCCCAAAAAAACTTTTTTTGCGTCTTATCTTATACGATTTAAACCAATTATTGTAAATCCAAAATATATAAATTTCTTCCTTAAATCTGAAATCTTTTGGGAAGCTATTGTGGAAAATGTATCAGGGAATTCTATACCTAACATTAATGCAACAAAATTAGCTAATATTGCTATTCCATTACCACCACTTTCTGAACAAAACGCCATTGTAGAAAAATTAGATTTGATTTTTACAGATTTAGAAGCTGCTCGTAAAAAATTAGCAAAAATACCAAAATACTTAGCTAAATTTCGTCAAGCTGTGTTGCAAAGAGCTATTTCAGGGGAATTGACAGAGGAATGGAGAGAGAAAAACAAATTAGAACATAACAATATTTTAGCAGAAGTAACTAAAATGAGATTGGAGTGGATTGAAGCAAATAGAAATAACAATGAAGCTATACGAATTGAAAAAAAGATAAAAAAGCATAAGATTGAAGTTCCTAAAATGGAACTTCCTCAAAGTTGGATATATTCAAGTCTGCTCGAATGTAGTAAATTTATTATTGATAGCATTAATAAGACACCTAAATATAGTAATTCTGGATATTTAGTATTAAGAACCTCTAATATTAAATTTGGTAAAATAGTAAATGAAGATGCTAAGTATGTAAATGAAAATGTTTATAAATCTTGGATAGGTAGAGTTGAGCCACAAGAAAATGATATTATTTTTACCAGAGAGGCTCCTGTTGGTGAAGCTGCTTTATTTCCAAAGAATACAAAGGCGTGTTTAGGGCAAAGAACAATGCTTTTTCGTTTTTTTAACTCTGTAATAGATAGTAGATTTATCTTGTATTATTTATTAAGTAATTCATTTAAACAAGAACTTGATAAGATTTCGGTAGGTGTAGGAGTTCAACATCTAAAAGTTGGAGATGTAGAAAAACTAATTATTGCAATACCTACTTTTCAAGAGCAAAAGATAATTGCTAATAAAGTAGAATTATTATTTGCTATTGCAGACAAAGTGCAAGCCAATTATGAAACTGCAATGGACAATTTTAATAAATTGGAAAAGTCTATTTTGCAACAGGCTTTTAGTGGCGAATTGGTAACAGCAGAACCACAAACAGAAAGTTTAGAAAGCCTTTTGGAGAAAATTAGGATAGAAAAAGAGAAATTGGAGAAGGAAAAGAAAGAGTGGCGTAAAAAACAAGCAAAATTTAAAAAACGAAATTTTATGAAAGCAAGTGAACACGCAAAAATTAAAGCTAAAATAAAAGAAGAAGCCTTAGCTTATGCCACGCCAGAACTTACACAAGATAATATAAATGAAATTCGTGAAAAGGTAAGTGATGGCATACAAAAATTTGACTATGATGATTTTGAAGTTTTATTTCGTCAGTTGGCACAAAATAAAATTAAAAAAGAGGAAGAAGAACCATTTTTTCAGGCAGTAAATATCAAAGGAAAGTTGCACTACAAAATAACTAAACCAAATGAAACTACGCTTTCTTAAACTTCATAACAAATATAAAAGTCTTGAACCTATGCAAGAAGGTTTCAAGTTTTTAAAACACCCTTTACTCAAAGGGCATATCGACCCTATTTGTTTAGTTGGGTTAAATGGCAGTGGCAAGTCTAATCTTTTGGAATTGTTGGCAGATATATTTTTTGATATTGAAAAGTTTTTTTTACAAGAAAATAAGTTTTATACAGAGGGCAGTACAAGTTATTTTGCTTATGCAGATAACAAAGAACCTATTTTATTTGAATTAGAGTATAAAATTGGTGTAAATGATACTGATATTAAAATTAGTAGGACAAAAGAAACAGAAGGGAAAATAAAATTTTACAGAAAACAAGAGGTAATTACAAAAGGAGATTTATTTAAACCCTCTGAACCTATAAAAGATTTTGTAGAAATACCAATAGAAACCGTAGAAACATACAAAGAAATTAGAGAAAAATATATTCCTCTTGTTGTAGCTTATACATCAGGTTTGAATGATTTGCTTACGCTGCCTTTTGTGGATTTACAAGATTTTTATGCCCAACAAGTTGCCAGAGAAGCACTTAATGGGAAAGAAGCAAAACAAGCAATACCTTCTCCCAACTTGTTGTTATTAAACTATGAATCGAATGCCTCTATTGTTGTTTCTAATTTTTTATTTGCCCAAGAAGGCAGCAACAAACAAAAGGTTTTTAGTGAAAGTTTAAGAATTGAAAGACTAAATAGTTTTAGAATTATTGTTAGGTTAAATAAATTATACGGCAATAAAAAAGTAAAAATCACTAATGAATTGCAGGGATATATAGAAAACCTAAAAAATTGCTCTTCACTATCCAACATTAAAATTGATACAAAAAAAGGCAATGAATATATTTTTGATTTTATTGTTAATTCAGCAACAAAAGAATTGTTTTTAGAAAAATTTACAACAGCACAAAAACTATTTGAGGCATTAACGAAACTCAACTTATTGAATACGCTATGTATTCAAAGTAAATATAGAGATTTACTAAGAAATAAAAGAGAAAAAGGGCAATTATTAAAATTTCCACAGGTTGCTTCTTTGGACAAGATTTTCAGTATTGAAAAAATTGAATTGGTTTTAACTAAGCCTGTTGTACGTACAGAATATGAAAAAATTAGTGATGGAGAACATCAGTTTATTCATATTATTGGTGGTATTGTGCTTTTTGATGATAAAAACCCTAAGAAAGACATACTTTATTTATTAGATGAGCCAGACACACACTTTAATCCACTTTGGCGGAGTGATTTTTTCTATCAATTAGAAAATGTATTGGATAATAAAAATGTAGAATTTGTTGTTACCACCCATTCGCCTTTTATTTTGGCAGATGCCCACGCCTATAATGTGTTTAAATTTACTCGCAATGGTGAAAATGTGAGTTTCAAAAGGCTTGAAAAAGAAACCTATGGAGCAACTATTCAAAATGTAACAGAAGCTGTATTTGAATTAGAAGAAACTGACGAAAATTATAAAAACAATAAGCATTTTAATCACAAAATGGCAAAATTGGCCTACAATGACATTCAAAAATTGTATGATGAGATAGATAAAATAACAACTCTTGACGAATGGTTGAATAATGACGCTGATTTTCAAAAACGTATTCGTATGCTTGGCGAGTCTATGGATAGACTTTATGTAATAAAAAGATATACAGAAAAAGAACAGGAACTAAGAAACCCATAACAACCCATTATGCTTTTTTATTTGAATTACACTCCACACGATGTAGAAAAACTTTATGATTTGTTGGTTTTCTTTTTCAATAAAGTTGAAACAGAAAATCCGACTACTTTCGATATTGCTACTTTGTTCCCAGCTTGGTACAGCAATAAAAATGCTAAAAATAAAATTCAAAGATTAGATACATTAGAAAAACAGCTAACAAAATTTATAACTTTCGAAAAAGTTATTAGAGACGAAATTATTAGTGCTTTTAGAGAGGCAAATGAAATAGAATTGCTTTTTTCAGATAAAAATAAACATATTCCTATTGCAAAATATTTTGAGAAATATATAAAAAAAGATATAAATGATAAAGGCAAAGAAATTACCATTTTATACATTACTGATTTTTTAGATGAATTATTTGTCGAGTTATATACCACACAATTAGGAAATAAGAATAGTACATTTTCTCAAAAAATTAACACTAATCTTACAGAACACTATATAGAATTGGAAAAGCAAAATACTGCCTACAAAGGTTCTTTTATGGTTTGTCCTTTTTGTGGGTTAGAAAATTACAAAATGATAGAATCCGAAGGAAGACCAGATTATGACCATATTCTACCTAAAGGAGATAGTTTATTTGTATTTTCGTCTATTAATCTGAAAAATTTATTTCCTATTGGTTTGATTTGCAACAAATTAAAAGAGACTTCACATTTACTTTATGAAGATAAAACAAGAACAAAAAGAACAATAGCTTTTTATCCTTATGACGCCTCAACAAATCCATTTGAGTTAGTAGATTTTCACTTAACTTGTATTTCAAAACCTTCATTAAGAATAGAAGGTAAATGGGAAGTTGCTATTCAACCTAAAAACAATACAGGTATTATTTTGCAAGAAAAAATCACTACTTGGAATCGTGTTTTTAAAATTCAAAATAGATATGCTGAATATATCAGAAAAAAGAGCAATAATTTAATAGAAATAGTTATTGAGGCTTGTAAAGAACAAACAAATATTCTTAGTGAAGTTATTAAAGAAATAGATGGAAAAATTAATAAATATTTAGAGTTGAAATATTCACTAATTGCAAACAATATTGGTTTAATTCCTGAAAGATTATTTTATAAATGGGCTTTACAAGAACAAAAATTTATAGAAAGTTTTGTTAATGCTTATCATTTATTTCATAAGGTTAATATAAGTAGTGATTGTGAGTAGAAAATTACCACAAAATATAAATGCCTCACTTTTGGCGAGGCATAAGTCTAAAGATACTATCCGTAGAGAGGTTACAAAAACAAAAGTAAATAAAGAGAAAATATAAAGCATATTTTTTGAAAAGTTTTTTTACCTTCCAAAAGTTGTGTAAATAATGAAAATAGCGTAATATTGTTATAATTTTGAAAAATGGTGTAAAGATGTCATCTTTTAGAAAGATGACATCTTTACACCATTTTTCAAAATTCCAGTAAGCAAAACCCAACTAAACCACAACGGTTTATCAACATATTTTACTAATTTTTCAAAAACTAATTTAAGTAATGGAAAAAAACTTTGTAATCATTGCCTCCGAACTCAACATTACGTATCAACAAGTTGAGGCAACTACACAATTATTAGACGAAGGCGGAACAGTGCCTTTTATTAGTCGTTATCGTAAAGAAGTTACAGGAAGTCTTGACGAGGTGCAAGTGGCTGCGGTTCGTGATAGAATTGAGCAACTTCGTGAATTAGACAAACGCAGAGAAGCTATTTTAGCATCAATGACCGAAATGGGCAAACTTACACCTGAACTCGAAACCAAAATTAAAGCAGCCGAAACAATGGCAGTTTTGGAAGATATTTATTTGCCTTTCAAACCAAAACGCAGAACAAGGGCAACCATTGCAAGAGAAAAAGGACTTGAACCGTTGGCAGATAAGCTATTTTTGCAGGAAAAATTTGACCTCGATGCTTTTGCAGCTACATTTATTAATGACGAAAAAGGCGTAAAAACCTTAGAAGAAGCTCTTGCAGGTGCGAGGGATATTATTGCCGAAAAAATTAACGAAGACCAAACAGCAAGAGGTGCAATGCGGAATTTGTTTGGCAAAGAAGGCAAATTTAAGGCAAAAGTTATTAATGGAAAAGAAACCGAAGGCATCAAATACAAAGATTATTTCGACTGGAATGAGGAAATTGCAAAAGCACCTTCACACAGAGTTTTGGCAATGCGAAGAGCAGAAAAAGAACTGATTATTTCGTTAGAAAGTTTGCCCGAAGAAGAAAATGCAATTTTAGTATTAGAAAATTTGTTTGTCAAATCGACAAATAAAGCAGGTGAGCAAGTGAAAATGGCGGTGAAAGATGGTTACAAACGACTTTTAGCTCCATCGATGGAAACCGAGATTCGTATGACTTCAAAACGCAAAGCAGATGAGGAAGCTGTACGAGTTTTTGCAGATAATTTGCGACAACTGTTAATGGCTGCACCTTTGGGCGAAAAAAATGTTTTGGCTATTGACCCTGGTTTTAGGTCGGGTTGCAAAATTACTTGTTTGGATAAGCAAGGAAAATTATTGCACAACGAAAATATGTATCCTCACGAACCACAAAGAGAAGTGGCAAAATCGGCATCAGCTATCAAAAAACTATGCGAAAAGTTTGAAATTGAGGCTATTGCCATAGGAAATGGCACTGCGGGACGTGAAACTGAAACTTTTATCAATTCATTGGGTTTGCCAAAAACTATTATGGTGATTATGGTCAATGAAAATGGGGCTTCGGTTTATTCGGCTTCGGAAGTGGCAAGAAATGAGTTTGCGGACTATGATTTAACGGTGCGTGGCTCGGTTTCTATCGGCAGACGTTTGACTGACCCCTTGGCAGAATTGGTAAAAATTGACCCAAAAGCTATTGGTGTTGGGCAATATCAGCACGATGTCGACCAAAGTTTGCTAAAAACCAGCCTTGACGATACAGTTATGAGTTGCGTGAATGCGGTTGGTGTGGAATTAAATACGGCAAGTAAAGAATTGTTGATGTATGTGTCGGGTTTGGGCGAAAGTCTGGCAAAAAATATTGTGGAATATCGCAATAAAAACGGTGCTTTCAAAACTCGCAACGAATTGAAAAAAGTGGCACGTTTGGGCGAAAAAGCCTTTGAACAAGCAGCAGGTTTTTTACGTATTCGCCACGCTGAAAATCCATTAGATTCGAGTGCAGTTCACCCTGAAACTTACGCTATTGTCGAGAAAATGGCTAAGGATTTGAAATGTACTGTTAAAGATTTGATGACAAATGACGATTTGCGAAAACAAATTGATTTGAAAAAATATGTTTCCGAAAAAGTAGGTTTGCCAACTTTGCAAGATATTGTAAAAGAATTAGCAAAACCTGGTCGTGACCCTCGTGAAAAATTTGAGGCTTTTAGTTTTGCAGAAGGCATAAATTCGATGGAAGACCTGAAACTCGGAATGAAATTGGCAGGAATTGTTACAAATGTTACAGATTTTGGTGCTTTTGTCGATATTGGCGTGCATCAAGACGGGCTTGTGCATCTTTCGCAAATGGCTGACCGTTATATAAAACACCCTTCGGAAGTGGTGAAAGTTGCCCAAAAAATTATGGTTACGGTTATGGAAGTTGATATTCCTCGCAAACGTATTGCGTTGAGTATGAAAGAAAATCCAACAAGCCCCCTAACCCCCAAAGGGGGAATTCAAAAATCCCAAGAAAATGGTGGTAGAAATTCTCCAATAAAATCTTATTCTACTTCTTCAAGTAACGCAAAAGTAGAGGTTGAGAAAGAGGAAACAATGGAGGAGAAATTGAAAAAATTGAAGGGAATGTTTAAATAAAAATTTGTTTAAAGATGTAATCTTTTTCGAAAGATTACATCTTTGCAATAACTGCAAAAAAATGATGTATTTTTTCAAAAATAACTCTTTTAAAAAAAACTATGAATTTTGATAATTACTTTGAACTTTTACAGACCTCAAAACCTGTGCTAAATTTTGCTATTATAGACCATTCAAAATGGACAGAAATAACAAAACAGCATTTTCAAATAATGGAAAATTACTTAGTAACAAATGAAGTGGATTATCAAATTAGAAGGCAATTATTTAGTCTTTTGGGTAATGCACAACATAATTTTGTTCATTCTATCTTTTGTTCTCAAAATTTTCTAGAACTCTATGATTTTTGTAATTTTTACCTTGTTTTTCGCAAAGAATTGATAGAAAACTCTATTGGCAGCTATCTAATCAACGAAAAATGGGAAACAATGTCTTCCTATGAGTATAAATTACGAACCTTAGAAGCCATTAAGAGGGTTACAGAAAAAGCACAATTAAAAGAACTTTATAAAGGTGTTTTTAAAGTTAATCATAGCAATTTAGACTTAGACCTTATAGAAATGGCTTTTAAAAACTTCAACAACTGCTATTTTAGATTATCATTAGCAACAGATGACTATTTTACCTTAGAAATCATTATAGTTATTCACAAAGTTATTGCTTAGAGGTTTGTATTTTAATTCAAATATCAACGCAAAAGTAGAGGTTGAGAAAGAGGAAACAATGGAGGAGAAATTGAAAAAGTTGAAGGGAATGTTTAAGTAGTTTTTTACCAAAACCACTTTTTGATATGTATATTCAGTAAAAATTATAAAAATTAGCCATGAAACACAATATAAAAACCATAACCTTATTAGCAATCTTATTTTTACTATTTTTCAGCTTTTTAGCTTGTAGTTCTTCGCAACAATCCGCACAAAATCAATTAGTTAGCGAAAATATACAAACAAAATTAGTTCCAAATCAATCAGAAAACCAAACACCCATTGTTGTTGCGGCAGCCCGATTTGATGCGTATTTAGGATTTTTGAAAAATAAAAGGGTGGCAATGGTTGTCAATCAAACTTCTATGGTCAATCAAACGCATTTGGTTGATACTTTGCTGAATTTGGGTATCAAAGTAAAGAAAATTTTTGCACCCGAACATGGTTTTCGAGGTACAGCAGATGCGGGAGAGAAAATTAATGCAAGTATTGACAAACGTACAAATTTGCCTTTGTTGTCATTATATGGGAAAGATAAAAAACCAACTGCCACACAATTAGCTGATATTGACGTAGTTATCTTTGATATTCAAAATGTTGGTACAAGATTTTATACCTATATTTCGACCATGCATTATGTCATGGAAGCCTGTGCAGAGCAAAATAAACGGTTTATTGTTCTTGACCGACCAAATCCAAATGGAGATTATATTGATGGTTGTTTGTTGGACACAAAGCACCAATCTTTTGTGGGCATGCACCCAATTCCTATTGTGCATGGTTTAACGGTTGGTGAGTTGGCACAGATGATTAATGGCGAAAAATGGCTTTCAAAAGGCTTAAACTGTAAGTTAGAAGTTGTAAAATGTCTAAATTATAACCACCAAACTCCTTATTCTTTGCCCATAAAACCTTCTCCAAATTTGCCAAATGACAACAGCATACGCCTATATCCATCTTTATGTTTGTTTGAAGGTACAAATGTTAGTGTGGGACGTGGCACAAATTTTCCATTTGAGGTATTGGGAAATCCCGAATATCCCGACCATACTTTTTCGTTTACGCCTACAAGTAGAGAAGGTGCAAAAACACCAATGTATCAAGACAAACTTTGCTATGGTACAGATTTTAGACAAGGAACAGACTGGCAATATGAGTTTTCTTTGCAACCTTTATTGCAATATTATAAGGCTGCAACAGATAAAAAAGTATTTTTTAATGATTTTTTTACTAAATTGGCAGGTACAGAAATTTTGAGAAAGCAAATAGAAAGTGGCATGACAGAAGACGAAATTCGCAAAACTTGGCAAGTTGATTTAGAAAAATATAAACAAACTCGTAAAAAATACTTGTTATATGAATAAAAGAAACTTGTTTGTATTTTTATTATTTTGGTTATTAATAAGTTTGTCGTCATTTAATGTATTTTCCCAAACTCTTAGTATCATAGATTCGTTGGTTATTGAAAATGAACATGTTTCCTTAGATAATTACCAAAATATTTATGTAACAAATTCCAAAGGATTAATTTTGCGTTATGATACTTTATTGCAAAAAATTGGCACAAATTATTCGCCAGAAAAGAATGCTACAATTAGTTTATTGGAAGCCCGAAATCCGTTGCGAATTTTTGCTTTTTATCGTGATTTTCAGGAATATGCCTTGTTAGATAGGTTTTTAACGGTGGTAAATATCACAAAATTTAATGAACAAACAATAGGACAAGAAATCGGTTTTGCAAGATTAGCTGCACCATCATCAGATAATCAATTATGGGTGCTTGATGACAGTGATTTTAGCCTGAAAAAGTTTGACACACAAAATGAAAAAACGATTTTTAAAATTCCCTTAGATTTATTATTAGGTTCGTCAAATTATGACATGGTGTTTCTAACAGAATATCAAAATCAAGTATTTTTGGTTGATAAAAATTCAGGAATTTTAATTTTTGATAATATGGGCAATTTTAGGCGAAAAATTGCTGCAAAAAACTTAAATCACATTTGTTTTGATAATTATTGGATTTGCTTTACAGATGGCTATCAAATTATTAAAGAACATTTATACCAAGAAGAAACTCAGAAAATAACATTACCAATTCAATATCAACAAGTTACAAAGAAAATACTTGTTATAAAAAATAAGGTTTGGTTATTTTTAGGAACAAAAATTTTAGTTGTTAGTTTTTAGTGTTGAGTTTTAGTTGTTAGTTAAAAAACTAAGCACTAAAACTCAACATTAACTATCGGCAGGGCTAAAATCGGAGTGCCGAAGCAGCCCTGCCGAAGTTTCAAAAAACTCAACACTAAAAACTAAAAACTAAAAACTAAAAACTAAAAACTAAAATGCTTTATCAATTTCTTAGGCTTGTCATTTTTATATCTGTAAAGATATTTTTCCGTTCTGCGCACATCAGAAACATAGAAAATGTGCCTAAAAAAGGAGCTTTGTTATTGGCTGCAAACCACCCAGGAACTTTTTTAGACCCATTAATTTTGGCGGTTTGGCTCAACCGTCCTATTTCTTTTTTAACAAATGGTGGCGTTTTCAAAAACCCTATTCTTGCATGGTTTTTCAAAAGACTTTTTATGGTGCCAATTTATCGTCAGCAAGACAATGCTGATGGAGATTCTGCGACAAAAAATGCTGAAAAAAACGAACAAGCATTTAATGCATGTTATGATTTGTTGGCACGAGGTGGTGCTATTGTGATTTTTCCAGAAGGAGGCAGCGAAGATGAAAGACGGTTACGAAAACTCAAAACAGGATTAGCACGTATTGCATTAGGTGCAGAAGCAAAATATGATTTTAATTTAGGTGTGCAAATTGTTTGTGCGGGCATTAATTACACCAATCCAAGACAATTTCAAAGTGATGTTTTTGTGCAATATGATGCACCCATTTTTCCCGCAAATTACAAAGCAGCTTATCTCGAAAACCCACAAACAACAGTTCAAAACTTGACCTTAGCTGTTGAAAAGCAACTTAGTTCTTTAATTGTCATCACTGTTGATGAAGAAACTGATGAATTTGTGCGAAAAATAGAAACATTATATAGCCACCAATTACAAGATTTTCTGGAATTGCCCTCACATAATACGGAGCAAATTTTTGTTATGGCACAACATTTTGCAGATGCCACACATTATTTTAGAACTCACGCACCCGAAAGATATAAGCAATTTAAAGAGCATACAACAGCATATTTTTCGTTATTATCGCAATATAACATACATGATAAAATTGTTGCAAACTATGACAAAACACAACAAAATAAACAACATATTTTACTCAATATACCTTGGTTAATTATTGCTTTTCCAATATATTTATTGGGCTTAATTCACAATTTTATTCCTTATAAATTACCTGGTTGGCTGGCTTTACGCATGACAAAAGAGCCTGTTTTCTTAACTTCTATCAATTTTACGCTTGGAATTGTCTGTTTTTCAGCTTTTTATCTATTTTATGGCTTTTTATTTCATGCTTTGTTAAACTCTCATTTTTTAGCTTTTCTATACTGTTCTATGATTTCTGCATCAGGATTTGCAACTTATTATTATTGGCATTTTGCAATTAAAGTATGGCATCAATGGAAACTCATAAATATTCTTAAAACTGATAAAAACTTACTTGACTTACGTAAAGAAATTATCGCAGAATTAGAAAAAAGTAGAGATGATTATATGAAGGTGTTAAATACATGATTTATGATTTTGTGGAAAAATCTTTCCAAAAGTAACATGGCTTTTGGAAAGAGGGGAAAAACAAATAAATTGCAGCATGAAAAATGCAATACCGAAAAGACATAAGTAAAAAACTTACACCAAAAAAGAATTTAGAATATGATGAAAAACACCCAATATCTTCGGTAGTTCTACTAAATAATACACTCGAGTATCTATAAAAATTTGGTTATTTTCTAACTTCAAAAACTTCCAATCACCAGCAGTAACAGCACAACCATAGATTATGGGGATTGGTTTACCTTCTTGTTCGTTAAACATGCGTGAGCCATACATTTGTGCAATACATTGTGCTTGCCCGTATTCAAAATCTTCGTCTTTGGCTTCTACAAATGTAATAATAGGTGCTTGCATCACACTTTTTCGTGGGTGTTTAGAAAAGAAAAAATCACATTCTCCTGATAAATCTTGGTTTGTATCAACAGTTAAATCTTCGCCAGAATATAGCGTAATTTGCGATTCGAAAGCTATGGCTACTTCTAATAAAATTGGTGCAATAACTCTCTCAGACTTACTTTTTTCGTTAGTCAATGGAGTTCTATCTGCAAATAATAAACTTTGTTTCAACCATTCAGATGCCTCTACTTCTTTGATAACAGGAAATAAAGTTACATCTAATTGTTCTAATCCTAATTTTTTAAGTGCTTGTTTCAGATTTTTATAATTGCTATATCCCATAATTTTTTTTTACAAAGATATAATAAAAAAGTTATTTTTGGAATAAAAATTTAAGGAAAATAAAAACCCTTCCCAAAAGTGAAAAATGGCTTTTGGAAAGGGGAAAAAAAATAAGTCATAGAATAAAAAATACAATACCGCAAATCTGAAGATTTGCTATACCAAAAGTGCTTAGAGTACGCTATTCGCTAACTCTAAGCACAACGGGGGAAGCTATTTGAAACCAAAAAAGCACCTTTATACCTCAACATAAAAAAAGAAGGCATAGAATTATGGAGGAAATAAAGCTGCTACACGATAAAGCCGAAATTTTTATCAAAGCATAGACAAAGA
>JAYTNF010000087.1:0-10831 GCA_043748455.1 Cytophagales bacterium | reverse complement strand
GTTTTTGGGAAAAATTTTTCTTTAAACCTGGTAATTTAGGCTATCCTGTATTTCAAACAAAGTATGCAAAAATAGGTGTTTATATTTGTTATGACCGTCATTTTCCTGACGGAGCAAGGGCATTGGGTCTAAATGGTGCAGAAATTGTTTACAATCCTTCGGCAACTGTTGCAGGACTTTCGCAATATTTATGGAAGCTAGAACAACCTGCTCATGCGGCTGCAAATGGTTATTTTATGGGTTGTATTAATCGTGTGGGTGTAGAAAAGCCGTGGAATTTGGGTAGATTCTATGGTAGTTCTTATTTTGTTGACCCTCGTGGACAAATTATTGCCTCTGCCTCAGAAGACAAAGATGAGTTATTAATTGCTGATTTTGACTTAGATATGATAGAAGAAGTGCGTAATGTTTGGCAATTTTTCCGTGACCGCCGTCCTGAAACTTATGGTAAACTGGTAGAATTATAAAATTTTAAGTATTTTTTACATGTTTTCGCATCAAAATTAGATGTTAATATTTAAAAATCATTTTTTCATGGTTTATATATTTTGATGCGAAAAACCTAAATTTTATAAAAAACTACTTCATTTCATCATTTTTCCACATTCCTCGTTTTTTTCTGCCGTTTTTTTGCTGAAAAATGCCTTCGCCATTTCTTAAATTATCCTTCCAATTTCCAAAATAAATTGTACCATCTGAATATCGCATTTTTCCATAGCCATGGCGTTTGCCCTTGTTAAAACTGCCTTCATAATGGTCTTTATTGGTGTCAATAAATATTCCATAGCCATGAAATACATTATTTCGCCACTGTCCTTTATATGAACTTTGGTCTGTCCATTGACAAACTCCATAGCCGTGTCGCAAATTATCTTTAAAACGACCACTATAATAACAGCCACTTGCAAAAGACAGCCTTCCTTTGCCTGTAAAAAAATTATTCTTAAAATAACCTCGATATTTTCCTACAATAGACAATATTTCGCCATAACCATTGTTGCAGTCTCCCTTCAAACACTGACCTGAAATTTTAGTTTTTAATACAATAGTTGGTGAATCTAAGGACAAATGAAAACTTTGAAAAATATGTTTTCCATTAAAATAAAAAATTTGTTTATGAATACTGTCGTGATATATCCAATAATAATGTTTGTGGTCGTTATCTGTAATTTCCTTTTTTTCTGTGGGTTCTCCAAATAAATGGAGAATGTGTTTTTGGTCAGCACCTGGTTTCAAAAAACTTGACATGGAGGGCAAAAAGTCAAAAATTCCATTTTTCAACACATCTACTTTTTGTAAAAAACCATATTCATCAAAGAAAAAATTAAGTTTTCCGTTGTTAAAACGATATTCTTGATGGTCATGTAATAATTGTATAACTTTATAACCTTTTCCATATTTTTCTAACACAAGTTTTATAGTGCCGTCAGTTTTGTGTTTACCTAATAAATTGAAAAGAGGGTCTTTTTGCAAACTCATTTCCCCCTTAAAAGTTCCTCTTTCCCAAACACCAACTTTGCTTGCTGCACCATTTTTATAGGTCATTGTACCTTGCCCATCTTGCAAATCATGCAACCAATTTCCTTTATAAATATCACCATTTGAAAATGTGTTGGTTCCCTTACCATGACGAACAGAATTTTTCCAATTTCCTTCATAGTGATCTCCATTTCTTGACTGATAAACCCCAAAACCCTCTTTGCAATTACCTGAAATACAACGGTTTGCAGAAATAATAATTTTCTCAATAGTTTTTTTAAATACTATTGAAAATTCTATTTTGCCCTCTCGATAAGTTATTATATTATCAGATGCTTTTGCACTTTTTCCCAATTTTGTTATAACAACAACTCGGCTATCACCAAAATTTACATTTTTAAATAATTTTTCTGAAAATCTTACGAATCTAATTTCTTCGCCCTGATATAATTCGGTGGTATTGGTATCATACAAGGTTATTTTATCAATGATTTCATTTGTGATTTCAATTTGTAATCCTTGTAAAGGGCAAAAATAACTATATTTTATTCCTGTAAGTTTTTCTTTATTATTGCAATAATTTAACAGTTTTTGGGCTTCATCACTAGCTATATTTTTTCCTATCAAATTACTTAAAAAAGTTATTGAGATGTCATTTATTGGGTTATTTAGCTGATTATTTTTTTGGTTATTTATGTTTTGTTGTGCCAAAATAGGAGAATAACTAAGCACACATGTTACAAAAATTAGGATTTTGCACATATAGTTTATTGGTTTAGAAATCACATTTTCTAAACAAGAAATTATGTTTAGGAGCTTAGAATGGCAAAAAAAATTTAATAAACTAGTAAAATTATTAATATTTTCTAACTTTATTTTTTGGTTATTTTTTCCATTCATAAGCTCCTGCATCTGGTTTGGTATCTCTTGGCGTGCAAATAATGTCATTTGTCAAATTTAGTAATTTTCCCATATTTATTGCAGGACTTGCAGAATCTAAGGCAAAATATTCTGTTCCTTTAAAGCCACGTTTTTGTCCCTTAAAAAGTGGATAATTCAGGGCTTCGTTGCTAAAATTTTCTGAATTATTTGGAGAAGTTTTATTATTTGTGCCATATAAATTAGGCATTTCTGTTCGTAACAAGTTGTTATTCAAGGCAATAGACATGGTTGTGCCTGAGTTTTTTGAGATAAAAAACTCCTCTTTAAAAGTTCCCCAAATAATACTATTTTCCATTGTAAGAGTTAAAGGTGCTATTTCTATGGCATCTTGCCCGTTTGAGGTTTTGCTTGTAATAAAATTTTGCAACCTTATTGTTGGTGTTTTGTCTGCGGGACTGCGTTGAAAATTTATAAAAGTGCAGTGTTGCAAGGTATAATTTCCACCACGCAGAACATCAAAACTGCGTTGAAAACAATTATCTATCAGCACATTTTGCAGTAATATATCAGCATCAATAGCCAAAATTCCAGACTGACTCATATTAGCTATTTTTGTATTTCGTATTGTAATATCAGGAATTGCATCTTTGTCAAAAATGGGTGCATACAAACCATAAACAGCATTCTTTATTTCAGCAAAATTTATGTCTGCACCTTTGCTATCAACCGTAAAAAATATGCCCTGCCATTGCCCCGCCAAATCTACAAAATTTCCATCGTTTCTAATTCCAAATATTTTTACAGGTTTATTACAAGTTCCTAAAATATTTAGTTTTCCTTGCACAATTATTTTTGCATTTGAATTCATATAAACCGTAGTTCCAGCTTCAATGGTCAAAGAACCTGACTCATAAAGAAGTAAGGAATCTGCAATAATGTAAGGTTTTATACCTGACCAAATGGTTGGTTTTGTAATTTCTATGGAACTTTGCTTGTTGGTATCTTGTCCCCAAGCCCAAATTTTTACGTGTTGCGTGTTGGTATTGGTGCTAAATAAAATAGAATCTCTAACCAATAAAGGCAAATCTTGATTTGCGGTTTTGAGATTTGCGGTTACTAAAATTAAGATGCTGTCATTGCCCAAAACTCTAATACGGTCTTTATTATTGATAGTTTCACCGTTAATTATTAGAGAATAAGGCGAATTTTCGGCTTTTCCCAATCGAATATTACTAATATCAACTGCATTGGCATTTTTATTATAGACAACAACTCTGCGTGTAATGCTTTTGATTTGTGTAAAAATGGTGTCAAAAAAAATAGTATCTTTTGAGAAACTTAATTTTGCATTGCTACTTGTTGTTAAACTTTCGTCTTCCAGACGACAAGAATATAATAAGCTAAAAATTGTAAAAATTAAAAGTAAGTTTTTAATATTTTTTGTCATAAGTCAATATTTTTCACAAATATATGATAATTTGAGTATCAAATAATCCAAAATATAAAAGAAATAGGTAATAATTGCAGATTTAACTTTAACTAATTTAATTTATGGTTTTGTTTGCTAATTTTATTTTTGTGCTTGTTTTGACTTTTTCTTTTGTGTCTGTCTTTTTTACTTTTGTCTTTGGCGTATTTTGAGCAGACTTAGTTTTTTTTATAAAAGAATTTTGTTCTTTCTTGTTAAAATTATCAAATTTCAGTTTTTGTTCAGGCATAAGTACAGATTTTACTTTGGTTGCATAATTTTGGTTTGCTCGCAATTTTTTGATATTTCGCTGCATTTCATCAGTTTGTTTATTTGCTTCCGCTATTTTTGCATCATACTCATCACAGGCTTGTAGAATTCTTCCACTTATTTGCTGGTCTGTAATATTCAGTAACTTGATAATCTCTTGAGGTTTTGCTTGGGCAAATATTGTTTTTGGTGTCAAAAACAAAAATAATAATAAACAAAACAGACCTAAAATTGCATATAAAATGTTATTTTTCATGGCTTTGGTTTTTATGATTTTTTTTTCTGAGCTTGCGAAAAATCTAAAATGCTGGTTTTTGATGTAATTACGTCAGATTCTTCGCAAGCTTAGAATGACATATTATTAAATTCTATTTTTCACTTTACTTCGTTTAATAAATTTACCATAACCTTTTTCTACTAAACATTTTCCATTTTCTATCACAACTTTTCCACGCAAAAGCACAATTTTTGTTTTTCCTGTAACTTTCCAACCTTCATAAGCCGAATAATCTACATTCATGTGGTGTTTTTCAAAGGAAAGTGTATGTTTTTCTTTGGGGTCAAAAATTACAATATCCGCATCAGAGCCTACTGAAAGTGTGCCTTTTTGTGGAAACATACCGAATATTTTTGCAGGATTTGTGGCAGTGAGTTCTACAAATTTTTGCACAGTAATTTTACCTTTATTAACACCTTCCGAAAATAATAATTCCATGCGATGTTCAATGGCAGGATGCCCGTTTGGAATTTTTGAAAAATCGTGTTCTCCCATTTTTTTCTGTTCCCACATAAATGGACAATGGTCAGTAGCCACAATTTGTACCAAACCTTGATTAATCCCCGCCCAAAGTGTTGCTTGGTCTTTTTTCTCTCTCAAAGGTGGACTCATTACCCATTTTGCCCCTTCAAAACCTTTGTTGTATAAAGACGCATCAAGAGTAAGATATTGAATACAAGTTTCTACAAAAATTTGTTGGTTGCGTGTGGTTGCTTCTCTGACCTGATTTAATGCACCTTCGCAAGTTAAATGCACAATATAAGCAGGCACACCTGTGTAATTTGCCATATCCACAAACCTTCCTGCTGCCTCCGATTCTGTAACTTCGGGCTGCGAAAGATAATGATACAAAGGCGAAAAATTACCTTCTTCCCTATGTTTTGCAATCAAACCGTCTATCATGTCTCCGTTTGTGGCATGAACAGTAACCATGCCACCACATTTTTTTACTTCGGTCATCAATTCAATCATTTGTCGGTCATCAATCATCAAAGCACCTTTATATGCCATGAAAGTTTTGAAAGAGGTGATGCCCTCATTATCAACAAAATCTTTGATTTCTGCTTTGGTATTTTTGTTAAAATCTGTAACCGCAATATGAAAAGAATAATCTCCAACAGCATTATTTGTTGCTCGACTTTGCCATTCTGTCAATGCAGCACGCAAAGAATTTCCTTGTTTTTGCAACACAAAATCAATAACCATTGTAGTTCCACCATGTAAAGCTGCACGAGTGCCTGTTTCGTAAGTATCACTTGACGAAGTTCCCATAAAAGGCATTTGCAAATGCACATGTGGGTCAATTCCCCCTGGTAGCACCAACATTCCTTTGGCATCTATCACTTTTTCAGCTTTGTAGGGCAAATTTTTACCAAGTGCCACAATTTTTTCATTTTCGATATAAATATCACCAACAAAATCGTCTGCTGCTGTAACGATATGACCGTCTTTTATTAAAATACTCATATATTTTTTTCTAGTAGTTAATTGATATAGGTTTATGCTGCCAAATTAGGAATAAAATTTATAAAAACTTTATAAATATCATGTAAAACAATCAACATTGCAAAATAAAGCAAGCTGTAATTTGTATTGTATTGAGATTTTCTGTGTCAATTTTTTTGTCATTCTAAATAAAGCTAAAAATTTTCACTGAGGTTAAAAAACCATATATTCACTTTCATGTGAAACTGTATATTTGCTTTTATGCGAATACAAATTTTTGCCACAGTTCTCAAAATTCCTAAAAACATTTCTCTGACTGGTTAATAAATCTCTATTTTTGGTATCTTTGTCTATAAAAACATATTTTCTATGGCAAAATACATCAATCCATATACAGATTTTGGGCAGTTCGCCGCTGCGATTTAAAAAACTTTTTGGCGAGGAAGCTAACAAAGATTTATTGATAGACTTTTTAAATCAATTATTGCCAATTCCACACCAAATTGCAGATTTAAGTTTTCGAAATACAGAAAATATGCCCGACTTGCCTGCGGACAGAAAAGCTATTTTTGACTGGGCGGCACTCCGCATTTATTGTACTGCTATAAGTGGCGAAAGATTTATTGTAGAAATGCAAAAGGCAAAGATGCACTGGGCGGCACCCCGCTATTTTAAAGATAGAAGTTTGTTTTACTCCACATTTCCAATTAAAGAACAAGCTGTAAAAGGTGATGATTGGGATTTTAAACTGCAACCTGTGTATTTTGTGGCAATTTTGGACTTTATTTATGACGAAGAAACCGACAAACAGAAATTTTTTAGAGAAGTGGCACTCAAAGACCAAGATGGAGAATTATTTTATGATAATCGGAGTGCCGAACCATTACATTTCAAATTCTTACAAATGCCTTTGTTTGTCAAGAAAGAAAATGATTTGCTAACACGTTTTGATAAATGGTGTTATTTTCTTAAAAATTTAGGCAATTTTGATGATATTCCTGCCATATTGAATGAACCTATTTTTCAAAAAGCATTTCATACAACAGAATTAGCCGCAATGACCTACGAACAACGAAGTATTTATGAACGGAGTTTGTTGTATTATTTGGATATGAAAAATGTAGTAAAAACGGTAGTAGATGAGGCAGTGGAAATAGCAGTAGAAGCAACAAAAATTACAACAAGAGATGAACGAAATATTGAAATTGCGAAAAATGCAATTTTAAAAGGCTCTGATAATCAGTTTATTGCGGATATAACAGGCTTAACATTGGCACAAATAGAGAAACTTAGAAGCACGACGAAATAATCTAATCTTATTTTACAAGCCTTGTTTTATTTGTAGCATAGACTTTAGTCTGAGCATGATGTCAATGCACAGACTAAAGTCTATGCTACAGTTTTTCTACAATTTTCATAGTTTCCACACTCAACCAACATACTTTTTGCAACAATTCTATAACTTGTTCTTTATAATCTGCAAAATTGTAGTTGTTAAATTGTTCTTGAATGGTTTTGTCATCAGATTTATAGGGTTTGTATTGGTCTAAAATCCACTCAATAGCACTACGATTGCCGAGTTTATACGCCAAAGCCTGTGCAGGAACTCCGCACAAAGTAGTCAATTCGTCTATTTCTATATTTCCGTCCTTGATTTTCAAAATGGGATAAACCGTAAAAGCTGTTGCAACTTCCGCAACTTCTTTGTCTGCATCACTTGTTTTTTTCTTTTTCCCTGCTTTCCCTGCCTTAAAACCCTCTAAATCAATGTCTTTTCGTGTTAATAAAGGTTTGTAATTCGTAATTTCTAATTCGTAATTCAAATGCAATTCCATCAACTTTTTCCCTGCTTCTGCATATTTCCAAAAATCATCATACAAAGGAATACGAGGAAATTCACGTTTTAGATTTTGTTCATACGTAGTTCTGTATTCGGGTTTGTGCAAAACCGCATAGACATAATGAAAAATATCTAATTTAGTAATCAGTTTTTCAGTTATCAGTAAACAGTTATCAGTAATCTCTTTTTGTTCACTGTTTACTGATAACTGTTCACTGCTAACTGAATACTTATTACTGAAAACTGACAACGCCCAATCCGTAATATTTTCTACTCTTTCGCCATTGGAATAACGGTAGAGAGGAAGGCATTTAGAACCTCCTTGTGGTAAAATATCGTGAACATAATTAATTCCTAATGCAAAAAAATCCCAATCTTTACCACATTTAAACCAAATTACTTTATTAGTTTCTTTCAAATTCTCGCCAAATATTTGAAAATGATATTCTGTTAATAAATCACTTGTTCTTAAATCACAGTAATAAAATACTTTATGATAAGGACGATAAATGCTATTACATATCATATTAGGTTTAAAAGTTAGATATTCTCCACTGATAAACTTATTTTTTAAGAAATGGCTCCATTTTATATCTGTTGGAAAACTCATATCTTTATTTTTTTGTAATTCATTAAATCTATCTATGAAATGATTTATTTTATTTTTTAAATTTTCTCGATTAATGTCATATACCCAAGCATCTCTGTTGGTAGAAACTCCATTATTAAACAGCTTAAATATGGTATTTTCACGAACTCCACTTTTTACCTCATAATCAATTAGCGGAACAAGAGTTTCAAAGTCATTATCAGTTAAATTTATCCAATTTGAGTTTTTATCGGGTTTAATGCGTTGAAAATCAATATCTTGTAATTTGGTATTTTTAAACCATTCGAGTTTTTCGGTTTTGGTTTGTTCGTCTGTGAGAGAGAAATAATAGATTTTGGCTTTTTTTTCCATATATTTTTTACTTATTGTTTATTTGTTGTTTTTATGTCTGCTGTAATTTTGCCAAATTGCAAAGCAGAATCATCAGGTGTTAGCACATAATTAGCCAAATATTGTTTCAACTTAATTTCATTCCAATATTTTTCGACAGGGTTTTTTATAATTTTTTTACGAATAAGCTCCAAATACATCTCTATAATTGTAAATTGTACTTTTGGATAATGGCTATAAATATTTTCTTGTACTTTTGTTTTATCAAATTCAAAGGCAATTTTTCCATATTTTTGTTCATAATACACCAAGCCAATAACCAAAATATGTTCATTGGCTTGTGAATAACGATATTCGAGTGGGCAATAAAAAATAAGATTTTCCATTATATTGTCATTTTAAGCAATGTGATAAAGTTCGTAAAATTTTGTTTGATATGCAACAAATATTCTGTAATTAGGTCTTCCTGTGTGTCAAAACCCAAATCTTCTAATTGTTGAAAATAAGGCTTTAATTTACTCAAATTTAATGTTTTGATATATTCCTCAAACTCAAAAAAATCTACATTTTGTTTTTCTTTCAAATAAAAATTTGCAAAGTGGTATGTTGAAAATTTGCCTTCCCATTGTTTATTTTGAAAGTTATTTATCGTTTGCTTATCTAAATCAAAAGCCATTTCGTGGTCTATCAAAAATATTTCGGCTGTTTCTGTTTGTATAATCATATTTGTTTTTCTTTCGCCCCTGTCTCCATTTCTAATAAAATTATCAAAAGCATACAAATTTTCAAGATTTATATTTTTTTCTAAAAAGTCAAGTTCCAGTTCAAATTCTAACTTTGTAGCTGAATCAATATATACCGAAGCAAATTTTAGTCTTTCATCTGTTTGCGATAATGTATTTTTTAACTCCTCATTTTCAATGGTTTCAAAAAAAATGCCTGTTGTTTCTACAAATAAAATTTCGGGTACAGAAAAATCAAATTCTTTTGCCAAAATATTTCCAATTATTTCGGCAGTAATTGAATTTCTACTTTCTATTTGAGTAGTTGTATATAGTTTCATTACTACACGCATTTGTGCTTCGCTTTCTACCTCAATAAGCCAAGGTTTGGTGTGTCCACCTTCCTCTAAAACTCGTATAAATTTTTTTGCTTTATAAATTTTCAACATATTCTTATTTTTTCCCTGTTTTCACCAAAAACATAATTGCCACACCTGTTTGTATCCCAAAAACATTATTTTTTGTTCCCGAAATTTTAGGATTTGCTCGTACATCTGATTTTGTATCTACAATAATACATTCGTCAAAATCTCTTTCTATAATTTTGCGAAACCCATCAAAAGTTTTGCTATCAATAAAGCTGCGGTTTGTAACAAAGGCAATAATTCCCTTTTCTGCTACTCTATCCATTGCCCAACGGTAAAAACGTGCATACATATCATAAACTTTTGTTTTTTGTGCGGTGCTTTCCTTAATATAAGTATCTTTTATACGTTTGTCAATTTCCGCATAAGTACGATTTTTATTGTTGTCATTTTCGTTTTGTTGGTTGGCATTATAAGGCGGATTTCCAATAATCACCGAAATTTTTTGTTCATTTTGGTTTTTAATCCGCAGCGTATTTTCTGCGGTTACGCCAAACAAATCACCTTTTTTACCTGCATATTGCAGTCCGCCTGTGCTATCCAACGTATCTACCCAACACAAATTTTTAAACTCTACATATTCTTTCATACGGTTTTTATACACATATTCTATATTTAGATTAGCAATATAGTAAGGCAAAATAGCTACTTCGTTGGCGTGAATTTCGTTTTTGTACTTATATTCGAGGTCTTGTTTGGGCAAATAATTGAGCAAATCCGTAATAAAAGTGCCTGTTCCTGTTGCAGGGTCAAGAATATGCACATTTTTATCACTCAAAGTTTTGCCAAAATGCTTTTCTAACAAGTAATCTGTACTTTCCAACATAAAATTGACAATTTCCTTTGGCGTGTAAACAATGCCCAACGTATCGGCAGCTTTTGGATTATAAGCCTTATAAAAATTCTCGTAAATACCTTTCAAAAACTCTTGTTTTTGGCTATAATCTTGCATTTCCGTTGCCCTTGCCTTAATTTGTGCATAGTAAGGTCGTGAAGCTGCTAAGGTTTTGCGTTTGACATCTCCCGAAAAAAAGGTTTGTTCAATCTTTTTTAATGCCTTTGCAATGTTATTCTCCTCGTGA
>JAYTNF010000086.1:0-36065 GCA_043748455.1 Cytophagales bacterium | reverse complement strand
CGCATCTTTAAATGGCAAACGTCTATATGTGCGTGATGCTTATGCATGTGCAGACCCAAAACATAAGCTAAATATTCGTGTAATTAACACAGGTGCTTGGCATAATTTGTTTTGTAATCACTTATTTCTTCGTCCAACAGAAACCGATTTAACAAATTTTACGCCTGAGTGGACAATTATCAACAACCCTGATTTTCAGTCAGCAGGTGCAGCAGACGGACTTCGTCAAGGTAATTTTACAATTATTGATTTTACTCGCAAGATTATTTTAATTGGTGGCTCAGCTTACACAGGTGAGATGAAAAAAGGTATTTTCTCGGTTTTAAACTATGTATTGCCCCAAGAAAAACATATTTTGTCTATGCATTGCTCTGCAAATATTGGTAAAGATGGTGATACTGCCATTTTCTTTGGTTTGTCAGGAACAGGAAAAACAACATTGTCAGCAGACCCAAATCGTGGTTTAATTGGCGATGATGAGCATGGCTGGACAAATGAAGGTGTATTTAACTTTGAAGGTGGTTGCTATGCAAAAGTTGTGGATTTGACAAAAGAGAAAGAGCCGCAAATTTTTGATGCTATCAAATTTGGTTCTCTGGTAGAAAACACAAGATTTTTTGAAGGAACTCGCACTGTAGATTATAAAAATGTAAAATTAACAGAAAATACCAGAGTTGCCTATCCAATAGATTATATCGATAATTCGGTAGAACCTTCGGTTGGTGGGATTCCAAAAAATATTTTCTTTTTAACTTGTGATGCCTCAGGTGTTTTGCCTCCAATTTCAAAACTTAATGCAAGCCAAGCCATGTATCATTTTATTTCTGGTTTTACTGCAAAAGTTGCAGGTACAGAAATGGGAATTACAGAGCCACAATTAACTTTTTCAGCTTGTTTCGGCTCGGCTTTCTTGCCTTTGCACCCAACAAAATATGCAGAATTGTTAGGCAAAAAAATGAAAGAAAATCAAGTAAATGTATGGCTTGTGAACACAGGTTGGGTTGGTGGCTCATACGGTGTAGGTTCTCGTATCAAATTATCTTACACAAGAGCCTTGATTACGGCAGCTTTAACAGGACAATTTGCTAACGTAACTTTCAAAAAACATGAAGTTTTTGGTATGGAAATTCCTACTTCATGCGAAGGTGTGCCAACAGAATTGTTAGACAACAAAGGTATTTGGGCAGATAAAGCCGCATACGATGCAAAGGCAGAAGGTTTGGCAGCTTCTTTTGTCAAAAACTTTGACAAATATAAATCTTATGCAAATGATGAAATTTTAGCTGGAGCTCCAAAAGTAAAAGCCTCGACAAATGCTTAAATAATGTAAGTTACGCACTGTTTGTACCGCACCCTTTAAGGTGCAAGGTCTCTTTAAAAAGAGATAAAATTATAGAAATTTTATGGGTTTTCAAAGAATCTGCTTCGCAAATTCTTTGAAAACCCTGCACTCTAAAGGGTGCGGTATATTCTACGCAACTTACATTAAATAAATAAAGTTGTGTGGCGTATTATACCACGCAACTTTATTTATTTAAGCATTTCCACATCAAATTGTTTTGTCATTCTAAGCTTGTGAATAATTTTACGTTATTACGTCAAAACTGCAATAATCCAGATTCTTCGCAAGCTCAGAATGACAGATTAGTAATGTCGTTATCAAACTGGAATTATACTTTTAGCTATTGTAGTTAAGCTATTTGAGGATAATTTGAACTTTTAGGCAATAATATCAATTAAATATCAGAAAAAAGTTTGTAAAGTAGCAATAAGTTTATATTTTTGCAGTCCAAATATAGATAATCAAAATTTTATACATAAATGCCAACCATACAACAGTTAATAAGAAACGGAAGGGAAGAAATTACCTTTAAATCAAAATCTCCAGCTTTGGATTCGTGTCCACAACGTAGAGGAGTTTGTACTCGTGTATATACAACTACGCCTAAAAAACCAAATTCGGCTTTGCGTAAAGTAGCTCGTGTACGTTTATCAAATGGAAAAGAAGTTAATGCTTATATTCCAGGGGAAGGTCATAACTTGCAAGAACACTCTATTGTATTGATAAGAGGTGGCAGAGTAAAAGATTTACCAGGTGTGCGTTATCACATTGTCAGAGGTGCATTAGATACTGCGGGTGTAAATGGTAGAAGACAACGCCGTTCTAAATACGGTGCTAAAAGACCTAAACCAGGTCAAGCAGTGGCAGCAAAAGGTGCTCCAGCAAAAGGTAAAAAGAAATAGTCAAAATATAATATTTGGTCAAGTTGCACCAATAATTATATATAGGACTTTTTATTTGAAGACAACTCGCAATAGTTGTCTTTTCTTTTTTAACACATTAATTGTTATATACTTATATTATGAATATGAAATTTATCAAATCTTTTATTAAGAAAACATTACAGACCTTATTGCCTGAAACAATAATTAATGTGTTAAAAAAGTTGAATACAACAAGACAACTTTATTTAAAAAAAGCAGCAAAAAGGCAAAAAGATAAAGCTGAATTTGAAGCATGGTTAGAGAGAGGTGCTCCAATACCGACACCTCACATTGCAAAACAACATATCATTAAAGAGTATCAGCTAAAATATCATATTGATATTTTAGTAGAAACTGGTACATTTTTGGGAATTATGGTGGAAGCACAAAAGAAAAGATTTAAAAAAATTATTTCTATTGAGTTAGGAATTGATTTATTTGAGGCAGCACAAATAAAATTTGCGAATGATAAACATATTACGATTGTTCAAGGAGATAGTGGAAAAGTACTTCCTAAAATATTGAAAACAATAACTACACCCGCAATATTTTGGTTAGATGGTCATTATTCAGGAGGAATAACAGCACAAGGCGACAAAGATTGTCCTATATTTGAGGAACTTGATGCCATTTTTGGGAGTGATGGTACATCAAATCATATTTTATTAATAGATGACGCAAGCCTTTTTGTTGGGACTGGAGATTATCCTACTATTGAGAATTTAACAAAATATGTCAAAACGAAGAATAAAAATTATCAGGTAGAAGTGAATCATGATGTTATCAGATATACAATTTAAGTAGTGCTAATTCACATGACAAAAAAAACTTTAATCATTGGTGCAAGTGAAAATCCTGAGAGATATTCATACTTAGCAGCACATAAACTTAGTGATTATCATCACCCAATTATCAATGTAGGCATTAAAGCAGGAACTGTTGCAAACGAAATTATCCATACAGACAAACCTATTTTTACAGATATTGACACCATAACCTTGTATATTGGTGCAAAAAATCAACCCGAATGGTATGATTATATCTTGGCAACAAAGCCCAAAAGAATAATCTTTAACCCAAATACAGAAAATTTAGAGTTAAAAACCTTAGCAGAGCATCAAGGAATAGAAACCGTAGAGGCTTGCACTTTGGTTATGTTATCTGTTGGAAACTACTAATTTGTCATTCTGAGCTTGGGAAGAATCTGACACAATATGCCAAACTCTTCCCAAGCTCAGAATGACAAAACAGATGTATGTAAATTAGATATTTTGTTATAGATTAGTTAAAAAAATGTACAACATTGTTCTTTTGTTAGAATTTTGTTAATTAATATTTTTTGTTAGGAATTGTTAAATTCTATTCACATTTTTGTTACGTTTATAACATTTAACAGACCAAATTTTATGAAAAAGTTATTAAGTTTAATATTCGTTTGTGCATTCTTTATTATTGCACATAACGCATCAGCACAATTTACAAACTATACGTGGAAAGATTATGGCGTATCTTTTGCAGTGCCAAGTACACACAAAGTACAAAGAAGTAGTGGCGAAGTATTTGAATCTGGAGACCAACTAACATGGTTAGAGATGTATCCTTATAAAGATAGCGAAGCAACTGCAAAAGGTATGATTTCTGGTATTGCGGATTCAGAAGAGGGATTAACGACAATGAATGAAGGTTCTTACAAAGTTGGTGGTTATGAAGGCTATTGGATTACTTGCAATGTAAGTAGCCACCCAGAATGGCAGTTTTGGTATATTGGCTTTATAGACCCAGCTTCAGATGTTAATTTTTATGCAAAAATTTGGTACAAAAAAAACAACCCAGCAGCATCAAAACTTGCTAAAGAAATGTCTATGAAATTCAAAAAAATGTAATTTTTTGTTATCAGATAATTTTAATCATCAAATAGCCTTGAAAATATCACTATTTTTAAGGCTATTTTTGTATATCATATTAATATTTACCCAATGTATATTCCACCAGAATTTAGTATGGAAAAGCCTGAAGAGATTTTGGCTTTTATGAGACAGTATAATTTTGCAGTAATGGTTTCGGTTTCAAATGAAAAATTATTAGCAACACATTTGCCTTTTATCATTGATTATGAAAAAGATGAAAATAACTCTAATGGTTCTTTGGTGTTTTCGGCACATTTTGCAAAAGCAAATCCACAAGCTATAAATCATGAAAACCTTGAAAATCAAGAGGTTATGATTATTTTTTCAGAACCTCATGCCTATATTTCTCCAATTTTGTACCAATCTTATCCAAATGTGCCCACATGGAACTATGTGGCTGTGCACGCATACGGACAAGTAAAAATTTTAGATGACGAACAAACTTTACAACTTATGGAGAAAACTGTGGCACATTTTGAGCCTCAAAAAGAAAGATTCTGGGATAATTTACCACCGAATTATCGTAAAAATTTGTTAGATGAACTTGTGGCATTTAAGTTTTATGTAACTCGTGTGGAGGCAACCAAAAAAATTAGCCAAAATAAATCACAAATAGACCAAAATAACATTATTGCAAGTTTGGAAAAAAGTGGAGATGGAAATGCAAGGAAAATAGCAGATATAATGAGAAATAAATAATTTTATTAGTTACACTAAAATAACAATAAACTTTGTCTAAACAGATTCCTACCATAACTTTTTTGCGAGGTGTAGCAAGTCTATTGGTTTGTTTTCAACATTTAATAGGTGCGGGGAATTTGCAGGGAGAAAAATATCTAAAAAGTGATAATATACTGCAAAAATTACATGGATTTGGTTATGTAGGAGTTTACATGTTTTTTACCATTTCGGCTTTTGTTATTCCTTATGCTCTTTATCAAAACCAATATGATATTAAGAACTTTTTTTCTTATTTATTACGCCGTACTATTCGTTTAGACCCGCCATATTGGTTAAGATTATTGTCTATTGTCTTGATAATCATCTTTTTACCAAGTTATAAACCAGAACCAGACACTTTTAACATAGAAAGATTTTTGGCACATTTATTTTATATGAATTGGTATTTTGGTTACGAATGGTTTAGTTTGATGTATTGGACTTTGGAAATAGAATTTCAATTTTATATTTTGATAGGTTTATGTTACAACTTATTCACACACAAAAATAAGATAATTAGCTATTTAAGCCTATTAATTTTCTTATTTGCAACATATATTACACCAAATTCCTATACAATTTTTGCTTATGGCGAAATTTTTAGTATCGGAATTTTAGTATTTTTATACTATACCAACCATTTTAACTATAAAGAATTTATTATATTTCTGCTGTTAGCTATTCTTATTGCTTTATTCAAACAATCATTAAATTATTTAACAGAAATTTTAGTACCAACTTTATTAACAAGTGCATGTATTTTGTGGTTGAATATAGATACTAAAATAGGCAATTTTCTCGGTAAAATTTCATATTCTCTTTATTTAGTTCACGCACCTGTTGGGCAACGATTAATTTACGAGTCTTTTAATTTTATTCAAAATCCAATTTTAAGAACATTTTGGGTCATTTTTGCCATTTTAATGGCAATTTTAGTTGCCTATGTGTATTATTTAGTTATTGAAAAGCCATTTATAAAACTATCTAAGAAAATAGTTTTTGCTAAAAATTGGTAGAACAGATTTTAGTCCAATACTATCAATTTTATAAAACTCACATTGATTGCCAAAATAATGACTATTTTTTTTCACCTCCATTTTTCTCAATCTCACTTTTCTTTCTGCAATACAACTTAGTCAAGTAGAAAACTTCTTTTTTTTGTGTAACTCCCTCTTTATCAAAAGTTTTTAGAGTTTGAGAGCCATAAGCTAAAAAATAAGTATCATACCAAGCAAGAATTTGCGGTTCTATATCATCATTAGTTTTTGCTTGACCAAAGATGGTAGCTATTTTTGTGGTTTCTATTACTAAATTTTTTGTGTTATCGGATAATACTTTATACTCAAAGTCTTGTTGTTGCGTTTTTAAGCAATAAATACTATCTTTAACTACATTAAAAGCTATGTGTGAAGTCAAACTCAGGCTTTCGGTGTCTTTATACTCAAAAGCATTGTCCCATAATAAATTTCCTTGTTTATCAAATGCAATAGCTGTGGCATTTTTATAATGATAAACTAAATTGTTTTGTGTCGTAGACATCTTCGGCACCCAATTAGGTGTTGTTGTTGATAGCGTATTTGTGTAAGCAGGTCTTATATAATTGCTTGACTGCATCGTCATTGTTGTATAATAATCTGCAAATAATACGAACTTATCATCTTGCACAAGTAACTCACTCAATAAAATATTAAAATCATGAACTTTTACCTTGCCCTTTGCCTGTTTCTTAGCAATTTTTTCATGCAATTTCTCCCTTTGTCTTTCTGGTAAATAATCAAAAAAGTTTTTGAATTGGCTAAAATCATAAAAACGGATATTTTTTTGCTCCATATTTTCAAGTTTTGCAACATAAAAACCTTGTGCAGAACTGCTATTTTTATGCCCATAAGTACCAAATATAATTTGCTCGTTTTGATTTTGGATATATGGTCTGAAACTTAGCAAATGATATGCTTTGTCAGATTTTATCTCAACTTTACTTAACAAATGTCCATCTAAGCTATAATTTTGAATATATATTGAAGGTTTCCCAGATTTACTACTTGTCAATAACACACTCACAACTTCGCCATCAATACTGTATGAAATGTTGCGAAGTTCTGCTTTTAGTGTGTTTATTTGAGGCAAAACCTTAGGAGTTTTTGTGTGTAAACAGTCAAACCACAACACTGCGGGTCTGTTATCAACTTCACCACCAAGGAAAATAATTCGATTAAAAACCTTAAATTCAGTAATTTCTAAGGAAATAAGGTCTTCTATTTTGAAAATCCGACCATTGCCATTTGCCAAATCAAATTCTAAGATGTCATATTCTGTTATTTTTTTTTGTATCAAAAAGTACATAAAATTATTTTCTCTACAATATGTTTTTATGATGTGGTCATTTTTAATCAACGGTTTTGCCTGCCAAATAGCATTTAATAAAGTGTCATATTTTGTGATAATAAATTCAGTATTACCTTTCATATATTCGGCACTTTCCAAAATGGTTAATATACCACTTTGTCCTAAATTAATGACTTTATAAGAATCTCCTTGTTTTTTATCAACCAAAATTTCAGCATAATTTACAGGTACCACTTGTGCAAAAGTCGCATAGAAACCTAATAACAATGACAGAAAAAGGCTAATTTTTTTATATGTTTTCATGATGTTTTATAATTATTTTAATTCCCCATTTTCTGTAAAACTAAAAAATGTGGCTTGTTTAAATTCTTTATCTCTTATTGACCATTTAGTAACTTCTGCACCATCATTAGTAGTAATATTTGCAGTATAGTTTTTAATATCAACTTTTTTGTTTGATATAGTCATTGTTTGCAATTCATTACTAACAAATTTAGCAACTTCTTTAGAACTTATAAATTTTCCATCTTTGTTATAAGTTATGACATAAAAGTGAGCAGCCACATATTGGTCAATCATGTATAAATAGGCTATAAAATTCTTATTAAATTCAAATTTAGCTATAGGAGCAGGAGCAGATACTTCTGCATATACCTTACTTGAAATGAGATTTTGATAATCAGGCAAATGTTCGAGCAAAGCGTAGGGTAAATATTGTTTTTTGGCTATATTATAAATTTCTATCATATTTTTTTCATCTATCGTAAATGGCAAATTTTCCGTTTTATGATATAAATTTAGTAATTCATAAACCTCTTTTTGCTTGTTATTTTGTGGAACAATTTTGAGAAAAGATGCAATAAAGTCATTATCAAAGTAATTTTTTTTCACATGACTACTCCCAAAAACTTCGCTATTTACAAAATCTTTTTTCATACGATTCACATCTTCAAGACCAAGTTTTATGGCTTTATTCAGGCAATCTCCTGTGCCATTACATTCTTGCATTTTAAGCAATGTATCCAAACGAAGCATTTGTTTTGCAGCTTCATAATACAGTTCTTCGGCAGGTTGATAATTTAGTCTTTCAGCCATTTGCAAAGCACCTAAAACTTTATCCATACTTCCATTTTGTGCTGCAACAGCCTTAGAAAAACCCAAATATGCCTCCGCCATTGGATAAACACTAATTGATTGTTGATATAATTCCATTGTTTTAGAAACCTTATTCAGCTCATTATTTGCCTGATTTTCAAGGTTTTGTGCTTCCTTTAATAATTTTTTGGCTTGGGCTTGAGCATTATCATCATATTTACCTAAATTATCTAAATAGACATTATAATCTGTTAAATTATCACCTGTAATTGGTGTCAGATTTTGAGATTTATCAGTTGATTTACAAGCTACCAAAGCTGAAAATAGCAATAAAAGATAGATTTTTTTCATGGTTTTAATAGTTATTAAGCAATATACTCTGTTTAGTTTATTAGTTTAATGTAAGTTGCGTAGTGTTATCAATGTACCTTTTTGTTGCCAAATATATACTGTAATAAATTAATATTTTATATAATACTTCGTATAAAACATATTGTTTATATTTGAGTGTTAATAAAAATTCTCTATCAGTTTTGTGGATATATAGACATGTCTAAGTTATCAAAAATTGAACATAATATAACAGTATAAACTTGTGTAATAATACAAAAAATGACAGCATCTATTCAGTCCATGTACCCAAATACAAATATAATTAATATTATTTATTATTTATTACTATTCTATATTGCTACAATTACTTTGAGTTGTCAAAATTCAAAGCCTTATATTGCAAGCTCACAAAAATTACAAACTGATACTACACAAAAAGCTAATTTTTCTGTTTTTTTAATAGGTGACGCAGGGAAAGCAAGTGAAAATGAACCAACTTTACAGATTCTCAAACGTGAATTGCAACGAAGTGATAATGATAATAACAATATTGATAATAGTGCAGTCATATTTTTAGGTGATAATATTTATATGTTTGGTCTGCCTGATTCAAATGCAACTTCACGCAAAGATGCGGAATTACTTTTAACACGTCAGTTAGATATTTTGAAAGATTACAAAGGAAAACCAATTATGATTCCTGGTAATCATGATTGGAATATGAGTTTGAAAGGAGGTTTGGCGGCAGTAAAACGACAAGAACAATTTGTTGAAAATTATTTGCAACGAGGCAATACTTTTTTACCAGACTCTGCTTGTCCTGATGCAAAAGAAGTTTTACTAAATGATAGCATTGTTTTGTTAGTTATTGACACAGAATGGTGGTTTCATAAACACGAAAAACCACAAGGAAAAACAAGTTACTGCCATAGCAAAAGTCCAGAAGATTTCTTAGCAACTATGCAAGCTGCTATTCAACGCAATGAAGGCAAAAAAATAATTATTGTCGGACATCACCCATTAATTACAAATAGCGAATATTTTTCGTGGAAATCTCATATTTTCCCCCTAACTGATTTTAATAAAAAATGGTTGTTACCATTGCCAATATTAGGCTCTATTTATGTAATTTATCGTAAGTTAGGTTTCAGTCGTCATGATATTTCTCACCCAAGTTATAAAAAATTGCGAAAAGGTTTGATGAATAGTTTTGCAAATACGCCCGTTTTGTATGCCGCAGGTCATGACCATAATCTGCAACTTCATCAACGAAATAAGCAATATTATGTAGTTTCGGGTTCGGGAAGTAAATTGCGAGATGTTCCAAAAAGACATAAAGCATTGTTTACAGCTAATAAAAAAGGTTTTGCAGTAGTCCGATTTTACCAAAATCAAAAACCCATGATAGAATATTTTTCAGAAAAAGGAGAAGTGATATTTAGGAAGACTTTGGATTGGTAAAAAAATGAATTAAGATTAATGAATTTACAATATTGTAAATTCATTAATCTTAATTCATTTTTTATAATTTTATTACTTATTTCTTTACAATCAATTCCTCCAAATGCACCACTCTTTTTACGTGCATAAATTTTTTGGAATAATATTTTCGCCATGCAGACGAGTTCATGTCATCAATAACAATACCTCTACGAGAAGCATGAATCATAGCAAAAGTTTCGCCAGCTTCAGAAACCACCATAGCTGCGTGGCTAACTCTGTAACCACCTTTTTTATTTTTATGTCCAAAAAACACCAAATCTCCTTTCTTTGCATCTTCAATAGCTATTGTTTCACCAATTTGTGCTTGTCTAACCGAAGCCGAAGGCACATTATAGCCAAAATTTGACATGATGTATGAAGTAAATCCTGAACAATCAAAACCTTTTGCCGATTTTCCACCACTGCGGTAACGAACACCAATAAAGTTTTTTGCATACTCAACCAATTCTTGTCTTAGAATTTCCGTAGTTTCTTCAAAAGTTGGCTCTATATTAAAATTTGTAATTGGTTCGAAACGGTTAGCTTGAAAAGGAATGGCTAAACTAACTTCTGGGACTGTATTATTGGGTTGAATTTGTAGAAATTTTGCTCTCAAATGTGAATAATTGATACTTGGCGAAAAGCTAATATGTGGGTCTTTTGTGGTTCTTTGTTTAGATTTTACTTTATGTGCAGTGGTTTTAACACCTGCTTGCACGTAACTCATCATTGGATTTAAAGTTGTACATGATGATAAGGCTACAACAGAACTTAGCCCTATTATAAATTTTAATGCGTTTTTTGTCATAATCCTATTAAAATAATGTTAGTTACCTTTTGTATGCTGTCAAAAGGCATTGCAATTAGAAATAATATTTTTAGATAAGCAAATTTTTAGCTACTTTTCTACCTTTGCCTCCCATTTGTCAAGTTAAATTAAGTTGCGTAGACTATGCATAGATTTAAGTCTATGTTATAAATACTACACAACTTAGGTTATTTAAAACAACAAAATAAATTTTATATTTGTAAATCTATGCGTACATTTTCTTTCTAAGTTCCTTAATTTCAGGACTTTGAATATAATCATCATAAGACATAAGTCTATCAATAATACCTCTTGGCGTAATTTCAATAATACGATTAGCTACTGTTTGCACAAATTCATGGTCATGACAAGCCAATATTACAGTACCTTTATAATCTTTCAAGGCATTGTTAAAAGCTGTAATAGATTCGAGGTCAAGGTGATTTGTCGGCTCGTCCATTAGTAACACATTTGCTTGTTGCAACATCATGCGAGAAATCATGCAACGCATTTTCTCTCCACCCGAAAGCACATGACACTTTTTAAAAGTTTCTTCACCCGAAAACAACATTCTACCTAAAAATCCTCTCACATAAGTTTCATCTTTCTCCACAGAATATTGACGCAACCAATCAATTAAATTTTCATCAACAGTAAAAAATGTACTGTTATCATTTGGCATATAGGCTTTTTTTATCGTAACACCCCAACGATATTCACCTGTTTCTGCGGCTTCTTCTTCGCTAAGAACTTTGAAAAACGTATGAACTGCCAAACTATTTTTTGATAAAATGGCTACTTTATCACCTTTTGCCAATGCAAAGTCTATATCTTTAAATAAAAAATTGCCATCTACTTTTTTACTCAAATTTTTAACTGTCAAAATTTGGTCGCCAGCATCACGTTCTTGAGTAAATCCAATTCCTGGGTACTTTCTTGTTGAAGGTTTTATTTCATCAACAGTCAATTTTTCCAACATTTTTTTGCGGCTTGTTGTCTGTCGAGATTTTGAAACATTGGCACTAAAACGCATAATAAAATCTTGTAATTCTTTGCGTTTTTCGTCTGCTTTTTTGTTTTGGTCATTGCGTTGTTTGGCAGCTAATTGGCTTGACTCATACCAAAATGTATAATTTCCTGAGTATAATTGCACTTTACTAAAATCAATATCCACCACATGAGTACAAACAGAATCTAAGAAATGTCGGTCGTGAGATACCACAATAACAATATTTTTAAATTCGCCCAAAAAATCTTCGAGCCACATCACCGTTTCCACATCAAGGTCATTGGTAGGTTCATCGAGCAATAAAATTTCAGGATTTCCAAACAATGCTTGTGCTAACAATACTTTTACTCTGTCTTTTCCGTTAAGTTCTGCAACTGTTTTGTAATGTAATTCTTCAATAACACCCAAATTACTCAGCAGCGATGCAGCCTCATTTTCTGCGTCCCAACCATTCATTTCTGCAAATTCAGATTCAAGTTCCGCCGCCAAAACCCCATCAGCATCATTAAAATCGGGTTTTGCATAGATAGCATCTTTTGTTTGCATCACTTCATACAGCCTTTTGTGTCCCATCATTACTGTTTGCAAAACTTGAAAATCATTGTATTCAAAATGGTCTTGTTTTAAAACAGACATACGAGTTCTTGCATCAATAACTACTTGCCCCGAAGTTGGGTCTATTTCGCCTGACATAATCTTTAACAATGTCGATTTTCCTGCACCATTTGCTCCAATAATGCCATAGCAATTGCCTGCGGTGAATTTAAGATTTACTTCTTCAAATAAAGTACGTTTTCCATAACGTAACGAGAGGTTAGAAACTGCAATCATGTATAGCTAAGTTTTAGAATTTTTAAATTTATAGTGTTTAAGAAATGCAAAAATAGGAATTATTTATGAAAATGCAGAGATTTTGTAACTTGTTTTGTGGAATAGTTGCCTAAGTTGTATAGAAGTATTATTATTGCTTGGCTATTTTTAAAGTATTTGGGCTTAAAACATTTTCTTAATATTGCCCTCACAAAAAACTAGTCGTTAAACCCTTCTTTTCCTATGATAAAACTGAAAAAACTCCTTAAAATATCTTTATCATTGGTTGCTTTACTATTTGTTATTGTTAATATTATTATAATTTTTCACTCCTATAATTTTACACATTTCTCAACGACTATCAAACTAAAAACAAAATCACCAAGCAACCTTTCTTTCACCGAAAAAGTTGGTATTTTAACCTTTGGTGTAACCAATCCACGACCAATAAATAATTTAAAACCTTCACAAGATTATGAAACTATTTATTTACAAAGTAATAAAAAAATAACATGTTGGCTCATAAAACAACCTAACTCCAAAGGAACTGTTATTTTATTTCATGGTTATGGTGGAAATAAAGCCTCATTACTTGACCAGTCCGATATTTTCATTGCCTTAGGTTATAATACTTTATTAGTAGATTTTGCAGGTTCTGGAAATTCGGAAGGCAATCAAACCACAATAGGTTTTCATGAAAGTTTGCAAGTCAAAACTTGTTATGAGTATTTGCAGCAACAAGGTGAAACAAACATTATTTTGTTTGGAACTTCAATGGGTGCTGTTGCCATAATGAAAGCTGTAAGTGAATATCAATTATTGCCCACAAAATTAATTCTTGAATGTCCTTTTGGAACAATGTTGCAAACAGTAGAAAAAAGGTGTGAAAATATGCACATGCCAAGTTTTCCGCTTGCAAATTTATTAATTTTCTGGGGTGGAATTATCAATGATTTTGATGCTTATTCGCACAATCCGATTCAATATGCAAATAATATTAACATTCCAACATTACTATTATACGGCGAAAAAGACAAAAATGTAACAAAAACAGAGATTACTACTATTTTTAGCAATTTGAAAGGTCATAAAACTTTGAAAACCTATCAACATGCAGGACACGAAAACTACCTAATCAAATATAGAAATGAATGGATAAAAGATATAACTAGTTTTTTATAACAACCAAAAAATGGTTATAAAATTCATAATAATTTATTCTATCTCGCATTTTTTTATCACTGCCAATATTGATACTTTTTGTTTTGTAAATATTTGATAATCACTAAATTATCTCCATATAGCTATCAAATATGCTATATTTACTAATTGATTAAAAGTTTATTCATAAAATAACTAAAAAAGTGTAAAAAAAATGTGAAAAAAATAACTTATTTTTCAAAATAACAGTTTAAATTAGTAGCAATAAATCACATCTTATGAAAACTTTTGTCGACGACCTTAGATATACTTGGAGCAAACCTAATAATGGTTTGGTACAACTCATTGTTATTAATGTCATAGTGTTTGTAATACTCAATATCGTTTGGGTATTTGCAGCTTTGTTTAATTATCCACCAATGTACCAAATTATGCAGAAATCTTTGTTTATTCCTGCACCTATCATGGAGTTTATTTTACGTCCATGGACTTTATTTACTTACTTTTTTACCCACAAAGATTTCTTCGATATTTTATTTGGAATGTTAGGTTTATATTGGTTTGGGCGAATTATTGATGAATATTTAGGTAACGAAAAACTTATTGCTCTATATGTTTATGGAGGTATTGTAGGTGGAATTTGTTATATTGTGTTGTTAAATATTGTGCCTACTTTGGCTATGATTGGTAGTGAAATTGGCGTTTCGGGTGCAAGAGCAAGTGTATATGCTATTGCTGTTGGTGCTGCAACACTTGTTCCAAATCTCACTTTACATTTGTTGTTTGTTGGACCTGTGCAGCTAAAATATATTGTTGCAATTTATGTATTTTTAGCTTTTGTTGGTTTGGCAGGTGGCGACCAAGGTGCAAGTGTGGCTTATTTGGGTGGTGCTTTGATTGGTTATATTTTTATTGCAAGACTGCAAAAAGGACAAGACATGGGCAGACCTTTATGGGCAATGTTGAATGCTATTAAAAATGTATTTTCAACAAAATCTAAAATTCGTGTCAAACAAAAAGCAACAGCAGGTGGTACAAAGGCATCACGTGCAGAGTCTTATAGCGGTAAAAGTGGTATTCCAAGTCAAGACGAAGTTGATGCTATTTTAGATAAAATTTCGGCTTATGGTTATGAAGCATTAACAACAGAGGAGAAACAAATATTGTTTAAAGCAAGTCAGAAAAAGTAATTTTTACACTTATAAAAAACATATAGTTTTTTTGTTATTCTTCCCAAGCTCAGAATGACAAAACCATATAAAAAGCAAAAGGGCTATCCCATTGGGATAGCCTTTTTGTACAACAATTAAAACATATCAACCTATAAAATTCACAAGGTGTAAAACTTTTGTAGTATAAAACTTACAAATATTTTTCACTTTGTATAATAGTATGTTTGCCAAAGTTGTGCCAAAAAATACAAATTATTGATTATTAACAAGTTATGAAAAAATGCAAAATAAATACACCTTAAAAATGTACGATATAGGACATTTTGTTGTCCGAATTTGAACACTTTTTAGAAATTTAGTCTAAAACACTTGAAGTATATTTGCTTATGCGGTTATAAAATATAAAATTATCAAATAAGTCATGCAAAACTAATATTTTTCTAAAAAATGTTAGTTTTTAAAAAGTTATAAGTGTTATTTATGCGGTTATGCAAATTAATTAATCTTTGTGAAAAAAGTCCTTATTATTTCCTATTATTTTCCGCCTTGTGGTGGAATTGGCGTGTTGAGATGCCTGAAAATTGCTAAATATTTGCGTGATTTTGGTTGGGAGCCAATTATTTATACTGCTGAAAATGCACATTACCCTTCTTATGATTATGGTAACTTTAAAGATATTCCTGAAGGAGTTACAATTTTGCGACAACCAATTTTTGAACCTTATACTTTCTACAAGAAATTTACCAAACAACAGCCACAAGCCAATGCCAATAATGCCTTAGTGGCAAGTGATGGCAAACGAGATTGGAAACATAAACTTGCGGTTTGGATTCGCAGCAACTTTTTTATTCCTGATGCAAGGGCTTTTTGGATAAAACCCTCTGTAAAATATTTGCTTAACTACTTGAAAACCAATAAAATAGATGCCATTTTTTCTGATGGACCTCCACATACAAACACCATGATTGCATGTTTGCTTAAAGAAAAAACAGGCATTACTTGGCTTGCTGATTTTCAAGACCCTTGGACACAAGTAGATTATTATCAACGCCTAATCCTTACAAAATGGGCTGATGCTAAACATCGAAGATTAGAACAAAAAGCCTTTCAATATGCTGATGCCATGACGATTGTTAGCGAGGTTTGGAAAAAAGATTTAGAAGCTATTGGAGCAAAAAATGTTAATACATTGCTTTGGGGATATGATGCAGATGATTTTAAAGATTTGCAACCAAATTATGATAAAAAATTTACAATTACTCATGCTGGTTTGTTGGGTGATGACCGAAATCCGAAAATTTTATTTGAAGTGATAGCAGAATTATGTCATGAACTGGATAATATATTAGACAACAAATTGGGTAATAATTTTAGTCAAGTTATTGAAATTCAGCTCATTGGACAAGTTGATAGAACAGTTGTGGATAGTTATACAAGTCTTGGAATTGCAAAATATGTAAAATTAATTACACAAATAGAACGAAAAGAGGCTTTGCAATATGTGGCTAATTCGCAAATTTTGTTGTTATTATTAAACCAAGCTGATAATGCAATGGGCAGAATCCCTGGTAAATTATTTGAATATTTGGCAGTGCAACGTCCTATTTTGTGTTTGGGTTTGCAACATAGTGATGTCGATAAAATTTTGCAACAAACACAAGCAGGCACTACGTTGAGTTATGATAACAAATTAGCACTCAAAAATCAAATGCTATTTTATTACAACGAATTTAAAAAACATGGACATTTGCAACAGCAAAATTTGGATATTACACAATATAGTAATAAAAATTTAACGCAAAAAGTGGCTTTGTTGTTGGATAAAATCAGTTCTTAAAAACTATAATAAATATAGTGTTGCAAAAAGCATTATTTTGTCAAAGTTCCTCTATATTGATAAAATAATCTTTCTAATAACCGTAAATCTTCTGTGATAATTTCGGCATTGCCTTGCATTTGTGGTTTGAAAATCAAGGTTTTATGATAATTTGTTTGCAAACCATTGCTAAGTTTTAAAACGACAGCAAATTTATCTTCTTTGGGCAGTGCAGAAATTTCTGCTACTGTTGCCCGCAAAATTCCAAATCTCTCGAAAGGATAAGCTGCTAACTTGATAATTACAGCTTGACCTATTTGCACTTTTGCAGCATGACGACTTTCTACAACAGTTTTGCAAAATAATAATTCATTTTCTTTAGAACTTGGATTAATTGCAAAAACTTCTTCGCCTGCCTTTACTTCTTGATTTATATTCCAAAATTGATTAAAACTTACACAACCATCAATAGGTGAACTTATAATATATTTTTGTTTCCACGCATTGATTTGACTTTGCAATTCGGCTTTTGTGCGTTGCATTTGTTGTTGATATTGTGCTGTTACTTCTTGTCCTTTAAGTTGCAAATCTATGATTTGTTGTTGTAATTCTGTGATTCGCAATGCTGAATTTATCTGTGCCGCCTTTGCTTGCACAATAATATTTTTGCGTTGAATTAAGCTACTTTTTGCTTGTTCCACTTCTCGCAAAGCTACTGCACCTTGTTTTCGCAATAAACTATCTGCTTCAAATTGTCGTTTATACAACTGTAAATCCTCTTTTTGTAAACCCGATTGTTCACCAAGATTATTGCCTAATTGTTTTTGAAATACAATTTGTTGTTCTAATACTTTGATTTTCAAGTTATTATAATCAAGTTCTTTAAATAGTTGATAATCTTTTAGTGCTTTGCAATAATTTTCGTAAGGAGTTTGCAATTCGCCAAGCCTAAGCCCAGAAGGGGAAATTTTTAGCCCTCCCAGTAGGGGAGGGTTGGGTGGGGCAACTTCACTTTCGTGGCTTGTTAGCTTTTTTACTTCTTCATAATCTGCTGTATTTTCAATAATAGCAATAACTTCGTATGCTTTGACACTGTCATTTGCTTTGACAAACAATTCTTGAATTTTGCCATTGCTACGTGCTACCAAACTTACAGGCGGATTTAAAGTTGTAAAAATAACTTGTGAACTCACAACTTCGGGGTATTTTATAAACCAACTTGCTATAAAAAATGATAATAACACTGTAAATATTACACCGATTCCAGAACGTAAAAGCCATGCAGGGGGCTTGCCGAGAAGTTCATCAACTTCTTCAGAATGGGAGAAATTAGGTAATGGAAGTTGCGTATTTTCAGGAATTTGTGGCATTACTAATTATTTGGTTTTTCATAGCTTTCAAAATTCTAAAAATATCAAAAATTTCTGGCTTTGTTACAACATAAACACTACTAACACTATATATTTTGTCTTTTAAAATCATAAAAAACCAGTCTGCACCTACTACAAAAGCACCATATATCATACGTTGTGCATGATTTAATTCTTGTGCAACAAGCATTGCAGCCAAACATTGTCCTGCGGGGTCACCACTATTATCAAAAGCACGTTTATATTCATGAAGGCAAAAATAAGGCATTTCAGGGTCTTTTGTACCTTTGGCAATCATCAAATCAGGTTTACCATTTAATAATTCTCCATCAATAACAGCAGAAAGTTCACGTTGCAAAAAAGACCAAGAATATTCTGTTTCAAAATCTACTAAATTAATAATTGGTGTAATAACTTTTGTAGTTAATTCACTTTCATTATAAGAATAGATATAGTTACTATGTTTTTTTTGGAGTTTTAGCAATTCTTTTCTCTCTTCATCTGTAATTATTGCTTCACTTATCAGCCAATTTGTCAATAGTTGATGTTCTTGAATTTCTTGCAAACCAAATCGTTTTTCTAAACGGCTTAGTGTAGCTTCGTTGAAAGTGGACATTTTAATTTATGATTTTCTTCCACAAAGATAATAAAAATATAAGACTAAATTGCAATTTCTTCTACTATTTCGGCTATAAAATAGTGCAAATCCTAAATTACCACATTCTAATAATAGGGTATTTATCAAAAATTTCATCACTCCCAACAATAATAAAATTTTCGGTTATTGCTTATGCAATAAGCATACGGTCAAAAGGGTCTTTGTGATGTGGTGCTAAGGTCAAGTAAGTTTCTGTATGTTCGAATAATTTTTATGTCAAACCTTAACAAAATAGCTTTTAATTCTTTAAAAGAAACTTGTAAAGTTAGTTTATTGATATTCAACTTAATAGCAATTTCCCAAAGACTTATAATGCTGATAGAAATATTATTTTTAGGGTTTTCTATCAAGGTTTTTATGGCTAATGGCAATAAAGGATTGTCTGAAATGTGCCACAAAAAAGTATGTGTATCTATTAAATATTTGTGCATAAAATTTTGGTGTTACATATAATCTGCAAATTCTTCTTCTAAGGGTGCGTCAAAATCATCGGCTATCCATATTTTGCCTTTCAAAATTCCAAACATACCCCTTGTTTTAGATTCTTCAATAACTGTATTTTCAATAATAACTGCTTGGTTTTGATACTGTTGTACCAAAAAACTTATGTATAACAATACTGCACGTTTGAGTTCTTCGGGCAGTAAGGCTGTTTGCTGTAAAATAAGTTCTTCTGTTGGCATAAAATTACAAGTTTTATGGGTTCATGATTGCACAAAGATAATAAAAGCCCAAAGAAATAATGCTAAAAAATTTATTCATCATCAAAAATATCTTTTATCGGAATTTTTAAGTCTAAAACAGTATCAATAATGTCATTTTCTACAAAAGTCCGACATTTATCCAAACTTGCATAGACTGTTACAACGCCTGTTGCAGGGTCTATCAACCAACAAGATTTGATATGTGCAGCAAAATATATCTCAAATTTGTCTAAAATTTCCTTACTACCTTGAGTAGGCGAAATAATTTCTATTGCCAATAAAGGCATTTCTGTCATTCGCAAAATATCCTTACTTCTATTAATTTTCATGGGTGCATAGACACAAATATCTGGCACATATTCCTTTGTGTCTATTAACAAGCTAAGTTCTGTAAAAATTGAATATTTTTTAAGGTTTCTTAATGTTGCATTGGCACTTGACTGATAATAAGAATGATTTAATGACGGACTCATATTCGTTAGTGGTTATTTGTATAAAAATACTAATTTAATTAAAATTGTTACTTAAAATTATGGTATTAGATTACAAACCTTTAAAAACAAAGATAATAAAAATTAACCCAAAACTGCAATTTCTTCTGTCATTTCAGCTATAAAATATTGCAAATCTTCTACTTTATACAATTCGGGCAACTGATAACCTGCTATAAAAAAGGTTGGCGTAAAAGAAATTTGGTTTTCATTGCACCAAGTTTTATCTACATTCGTATAAACCATCACAACTTTTAATTCCTCTGAAAATTGTTCTAAAAGTGCCTCTACTTTTGGTTTTGCTGCCTTGCAAGGCGGACAATCTGGATTCGTAACAAAAACTAATGTCAAAGATGCTTCTACATTACCCAAAATAATTTGTTGTGGCAAAGTTTCTTCGTTTATGTGTTTTTGTTGGTGTAATAAATTTTTAAAAATATCAAAATTATTCTTAAAAATAGCTAACTCTTTTTGTAATTTAGGCACTTTTGTAGCTGAAACGAAGAAAGGTTTTAGGAAAAAATAAATAGAAATTACTAAACCAAAAGCCCCACCCAACCCTCCCCACAGGGGAGGGCTAAAAATTCCTTGTAAAACTCCCTCCCCTGTGGGCGGTGCGACGTTTCGCAGGGCTGGGGTGGGGCTGAGTTCTATAAGCAAAACCGCAGCAACTCCCAAACACAGAGGACACCAAACCTTTGCTATTTTCCACTGATACCAAACAGACCAAGCCACAAAAGGCAGAGATAAATAAGCTAAAATATTGAAAATGAATAGATTATAATTAAAAAATAATAGCCAACACAAAGAGCCACAAAAATAGAAAAAGCCGATTTCTGCCCAACTAACCACACCAAACAAATTAGCAGCAGGTGAAGTAAGTAGACTATTACAGTCTGTCTTCTTATTAAAACTACACAATTTAGCTATTAAACTATTTTTTTCTAAAGACTGCCATAACAATAAAACTGATAAAATTGTGCCTACTAACTTTGTAGCTAACCATACAAAATTTAGCATATTTGTAAATTGCATAGCCTGATAAGCAACAACTAAACCCAAAACCAATAATAACAAAGGAACACGTAAGTTTTCTATGATTTCTTGCTTTTTATTTTCCTTGTAATTTGGCTCTGCGGAATTTTCGTTTTTTTCTATCAGTAGTGTAACACCTGTCCAGAGTTTCGCAAAATCTGTTATAGCTTCTGTAATAATGCCTTTTTCTGTGTGTATGTATGTGATGGTTTCATCCTCTATTTTTTGTAAAACTACAAAAAACTCTCCATCTTTATTGCGGATTTGGGCAATGGCAGGATAAGGGATTTCTTGTAATTGTAAAGTGCCTAACTCTACGGGTAAAGTGGCAATTTTATAAGTTTGGAGAATTTGGCGAATGGAATGTATAGAGTTTTTAGCAATCAGCAGTTTTTGATTAAGATACTTAAAAGTAAAGGGTATGCCTAAAGCTGCAAAAAGATTAGGAAAAATAGAATAAAAGTTGCTCTGTGCATGATTAGGCAGGCTCTGTTTATAGATTTTCATATTTTATGTAATATTTAGTTACTCACATTAAACAAATTTAAACCCGTAGCTTAATACTAAACAAATAGCTATGGGCTTACCATTTTTGTGAGCAGGGACAAATTTTAGTTTTTCTATATGTTTTTTTATTGAACTAATTACTGTTTCATCACAGCCATAGCCAATTCCTTTGATTAGAATAACATCAATTACATTTCCTTTCTCATCTATTTTAAGTCCATATTTTACCTTACCTTGTATTTTATTGACTATTGCATCTCTTGGATATACAATATCATCAAAAATACAAGTTTGTATAAAACTTAATGTGCCAATAAGCACAGGTAGTTTTTCTAATTTTATTGGAGTAAGTAAATCAAAATCTAAACATTCTTGATATTTTATAGTATCTTCTCTATTTAGTAATATTGTATCTTTCTCATGGTCGTATTGTTGTAAGGGCGTTGTAGGAGCAATATTTAAATAGCTATATTTTGAAGCAGACGAACCAATAATAAAATTAAAATAATTCCAAATTCCTACCTTTGTTCCATCTTTATAGCCCCCTTTGCCCCCTTGTATTTCCCATAAACCATCTGGCATATTATTTTTGTAGAAACCTGAAATTAATACTTGATTTTGATTGTATGCTCTCCCTGATATTTTGCGGTAATATCCTTGCTTAATTGTATCACCATTTGAGTCTATAAATGCCTCATATTCTTCTTTAAATTTTGGCATTGACTGCCTGTTTGTAATTTTAATTACATTTTGAGCAGTCATATTAAAACATAAAGTAATAAGAAAATTGATAAAAAAATATTTCATATTGTTTAGCATTTATGACAACTTATACAAGTAGCTATACAAGCATTATAACCATCTGGGTCTAAACAAACTGCATCTCCACATCCGTATGTCCATGAATTGTGGCACCAGGCCTCACTAATATTTGGTGGACAATGACCACCACTGCCATTATTACCTCCACCACTTGAGTCATTATCGCCAGGAATAGTCTGAAACCACCAACCACCTTTCACTGCTTTCACTTGTTCTTTACTCATTTCAAATTTACCGAATTTTTCTTTTAATGATTTCATTTTGTTTATTTAATTTTTAGTGAAATGTTAAACCCCAAAACTGTAAGAAAATTTACATCTGTTTTGTTGTTGCCAATGTCAAATAAAAAAACGGAAAGCAAAATATTTTAACAGTTATTTTTAAAATTATCTTTTTAACAGCTTACCAATAATATAATCAACGCCATTCACATCTGCCTCGCCACTAAAACCTACATTTGTATAGCTTATTAGCCCATCTTGGTCTATAACAATGGTTGTAGGATATAAAGGAATAAGATATGTCTTTTCTAAAAAAATAGCATTTGTTGTCGTTCTTATATTTTCTTTATATTCAGAGGGAATTATATTAAACTGTAAATCATGTTTTGTTTGGAATTCTATTAATTTATCTTTTGTGTCCCATCGAGAAACAGCTATAAATACAACCTCCTTATTGTCATATTTTTGTTTAATTTTATTTAATAGCGGAATTTCTTTAATACAAGGTGGGCATTGAGCAAAAAAAGCATTTAAAACAACTACTTTTCCTTTCAGTTTACTAAGAATTAAGCTATCTCCTTGCATATTTGCAAATCTAAATTCAGGTGCTTTAATACCCACTGACATTTTATCATAAAAAAATATCTCTTTTTCAAACATGTTCAATTCTCTAATCGTGTCTTTTGTAGCCTTTTGTGCAAAAACATTTAAAGAAATAAAAAGGAAAAAATATAAACTAATATTTTTTTTATTTATCATAGTTAGTAAAATTTTATGGGTAGAAAAATGCTATAAATTTTAGACTACAATTTAGTGAATTATAGTCTAAGGTTTGTTTTCAATTACCAACATCCTCTGTTTAGCCAGCCTTGACCATCTTTTTCAGAAGCCCACCTTAAACCAGCCATATAATCAGCAAAGTTTGCTGTTTCGAATGTACCACTTGGTGCTGACCTTCCACACACATACATACTACCATCACCGTCATCCTCATCAGTAGGAATAGACTGAAAATAACTACCACCACTTATTTTTTTCACTTCTTCCTTACTCATTTCAAACTTACCGAATTTTTCTTTTAATGATTTCATTTTGCGTTTTTTTATTTTTTATGGTTTATGTTAAACTCCAAAACCGTAAGAAAATTTACGTCGTTTTGTTGTTACAAAAGTCGAAAAAAAAAAAATCGAGAAACAAAGAATTTTAACAATTAATTTATAATTATTTTTTTAATGTATTATCTAATTCCTTCAAAAAAGCTTCTTCATAAGCTGGCACATAACCAACTTGCGTATGAGTTACAACACCATTTTTATCTAAAATCAATAAAGAAGGATATAACATAACATAATAAGTATTTTCTGCAAATAACTGCATTTCACTTTTCCCATCTTTAAAAACAGAAGGAATGATGTCAAATTTAATTGGATTTTTTGCTAAAAAAGGCTTTAATTGTTCTGCATCTTCCCAACGAGAAATACTAATAAATTTGATATTTTCATTGCCATATTTTTCAACAAGACTGTTTAAAAATGGAATTTCTCGCACACATGGTGCACAAGCTGTAAAGAAAAAATTAATGATGACAACTTTGCCTTTGAGTTCACTTAATTTTATTTTTTCGCCATTCAAATTCAAAAATTCAAAATCTGGTGCTGTTTGTCCTTTTATCGCATTAAATTTAGCTTTTTTTGTTTCAAAATCATTAGCTTGTCCAATAGCAAAAAAGCTATTGATTAATAAAAATGTTGAAATAAGTATTTTTTTCATAATAAGTTTATTGTTTTTTTAATTAATTAGATGTTACTTTTTAAACTGTTGCTCCAATTGTTCCTGTTCGTCTAATTGGTTTTTAATTTGCTTTTCTAAGGGAGAATCAATTAATAAATTATAATTTTTCCAAAAATTAGCGTCATATTGTAATAAAGTAATTTGTTTTTGAGAACTTGAACTGATTATTGGTATAACAGGCTTTGTGATAATACTATTTGTTAGTTGTTCTGTATAAGTCTGTGAAGTCATTTTCTTAAAAGTGCGTGGATTTGGATAGTATGAATAAGTCAATAGCTTATTTTGATAACTTGTAAAATATTGACTATCAAACTTTTTATAAACTATTGTTTCCGTTGCTAAGTATTTTATCGTATAAACATTGTCTTTGTTTCCAACCTTTACAGAATTTACTGACTGAAAAGCTATTTGATAAGAAAAATCTATTTTTAAAACGGCAAAATCGTAATCATTAACATATAAAATGCCTTGTAAATTTTCATATTGCCCTAAAATTTTTGTTTGAAAAGCTATTTTGTGAACTAATTTATCATCTTGAGCAGTATATCCCAAATGTTCGAATTGTATTTTGTCCCAGTTTTTAGGATTAAAAATAATTTGCCCATTTCTCAACCAATTATTCTTTTTGCTAAAATCTGTATCTACAATAAAATTATTAGCCTTTAATTGACTATAATCTTTTGAATATCTAAGTTGTTTTACTTCCGAAACAATTTCATTAGCATTGTTTTTATTACTAAATCCTTGATTATCATAAGTTTGCAAGGCAGCCTCGACTAATCTCACATAACTTGTATTATCTTTAAGCCATTCTCTATAAAATAACTCTGTATTATATGCCTCTTGTGGATAGTTTTTAGCTATATTTTCTACTACTTTTTTAAGTAGTTTTTCTACTTTAGGTAATTTTTTTTTGCTTACCACAATAATATCCAACTCTTGTATCTGATTTTTCAGATTTACTAAATAATATTTTGTGCTATCATTTTTAGCAAAGCATATTTTTTCTGTTTTGTAAGCTATTGATGAAATGATTAAGCAAAGGCTTTTTTTAGGTACTGAAAGTTCAAATTCCCCAGCAATATTTGTTATTGTCCCTATGCTCATATCTTGTATGCCAACAGATACGAAAGGCAAAGGCAATTTGGTTTCTGAATCTATGACTTTGCCACTTATCATTGTTGTTTGACAAATAACTTGTAAACTTATAGTCAATAAGCCAAATATTAATAAAAAAAATTTCATAGTTATAGTTTTTCAAATTCTGCTATTGCACCACCAAAATATATAAGAAATAATGCAGATTTACCTAAATCATTTTTATCAAAACGTACATAAACAGTCTGTAATTTAGTGCCTGCATAATGTCCATTTGAAGCTAAATAGTTTAAATGCTGTGATTTATCATAAAAATCAGGTAGCAAAAATAAATTATTATCTATGGCTATGAGTTTTTTCTTAATACCAAATTCCTCTAAATATAGTATATCATTATCCAAAGTAATTTTTTTATCTAATGCGTAATTTCCTACAATATTTTGTAAAGTGGTATCAGAAATTTTGATATGACTTTTCTTTGATTTTTGATAAGCAAGAAAACCATCTAAATAACTTTGTGTATAGGAAAAATCTGTGCTATCAGCCATATTTTGCAACAAATTAAACCAAATACTTTCTAAAGGGGCATCACTTTGCATATCTACTTTTAAGCCTTTGTTGTGCAAAGAATCTATACCTAAAATTTTAGTATCAGGTACACGAACTCGCAAACTTCCTGCCCATATATTATAATCATGTGTGATGTAAGTATAACCTGCCGTATTTTCACCAACTAAAATAGCTTTTCTATGCTGGCGTAATAACAAAGCAAAATACTCACTAATTGAACTTGTATTTTTATCCGTTAAAATATAAATAGGCTGCTGTAGTAGTTTTACATTCTTGCCCTTTAATTGTGAAAAATCTAATAAAGGTTGATTCATATAGTTTTCAAAATTACGTTTATCACGTTTTCTAATTTTATATGGTTTTAATTGATGTTTTTTAAAATTGAAAAAAACTTGTTTTTGTGCTGATGGTTTATGATAAATACTACCTAAATAAGTATCGGAATTAGGTAAAAAATACCTCAAAAATTCAAACATAGCCTCTATGTCACCTTCTCCTGAATCTCGTAAATCAAGAATAACTGCTTCTGTGTTGTATAGATAATGTGAAGCTAATGTCCATATTGGCATATTCATATCTTTGCTACTTATCCAGCTTTTAATTTTTAAATAACCAATATTTCCCTCTAATATTTGCATTTGTGGAACACCTAAGCCATTATATCCTATTTTATACTTAATATTAGCAACCTTATTTTGATACTTGATTACTTTACCAAACCAACCTCTATAATTATTGAAAGCCTTTATCTGAACCCTCGTTGATATTTTTACCATTTTCCCAGCTTTACGTAGAGAATCATATTCTAATGATGCTTCATCTGCTTTATATTTCCAACGAGTTGTAATAATATCTATCTTTTTTTGCTCTTTCTCACTGGATTCTGCGGGAGATGCATTATAACATTCAAAATAGTTATCTTTTAGAATAATTTGAATATCATTACTAATTTGTAGTATATAGTTTATGCTATTTTCTGCATATTTATCATAATATCCTTCATTCATTCGTGTGTTGATGATAGAATAGGTTTTTTTCGCAGCCAAACTATCTACACAATGATGTAATAACAAAGAATCGACAAAGTTTTTGATAATAACTCTGTCATCAATTTCGATATTCTGAACTGGATTTTGTGCTATTGATATTAAACTGATAAAATAGCAAAGAATCCCAAGACTGATTATAAATATTTTTTTCATATACAAAAAAGATAAGGCATTATTGCCTTATCTAAAAGAGTAACTCATTTGAATAAAGGTTGCACGAGGCAAAAAATAAATTAGAAACAACCTGCACAATTAGAGTTACTTGCACAAGCAACTTCAGCACCATCAATTGTAGAATGATCGGAAGTCGTATGTCTTCCTGAATCACTTACATAATGACAAGTCCAAGAACCACCTTTTACTTTTTTAGCTTGTTCTTTTGTCATTTCAAATTTACCAAATTTTTCTTTCAATGATTTCATTTTGCGTTTTTTTATGATTTGTGAATAATTAAACCCCAAAACCACAACGATATCAACAAAGATATTACTTGTGTTTTGTTAATGCAAAAATAAGTAAAAAAATAGTTGCAACTCTCAACTAAAAATCACTATTTTTGTCTTACAAATAACAGAATTTGTATTAACAAGGTAGCTATGACAACTTTAAAAAAAATAGGCTCAAAAATACGTACCCTCAGAGTAAAAAAAGGGGTTACCCAAGAGAATTTTGCTCATGAATTGGAGATGTCCCATTCGGGTTATGCCAAAATAGAAAGAGGTGAAGTTGATATAAATATATCACGTTTGGAACAAATAGCTGCCAAATTAGAGGTGGACTTTGAGGAGATAGTACAAATTAATGAAGTAAAAACCTTTGTTAGTAATGGTGATTATTCTGCTATTGGTATTAGTGCTACGATAAATTTTCATCTTTCCAAAGAAGAAGTCGAAAGCATTAAAAAGAAATTGAAGGAATAAAGAAAAGTGTTTAGTATTTTTAAAATTGCGTGAAAAATCGTAACTTTGTAGAAAAGCAACATTATGACAGCACTATCAAATTTAGATATTAGAAAATACTACTTAATGCACCAACTTTTAGCTTTAAAAGATGAGTATGTATTGGAGCAGTTAGAAAATTGGTTTTCTATTTTATTGCTTCGACCTGTTGCAGAACAAAATATTATTAAACCTCTTCGTAAGGAATTAACAATAGAAATTTTGAGGCAAGAACAAAATTATCAAGGCTTTGATATTGTTAGTTTTTCGGCACTTTGCGAGGCTTTTCGTCAAGATGATGAGGAAAATGATTTAACAACTGAACAATTGCTCGCAATGCTATGAACTATTTTGTAATTATTTAGGTAATAACTTTTATACGTTGGCAATGGTGCTTTTCGCACCTTGACAATCGTATAAAAGTGGTTTATAGTACGATTGTCAAGGTGCGAAAAGCACCATTGCCAACGTACCTAAATAGTTACTTGTGTTTTTAATTTACACCCTACTTTTTTGGTTGTTGAAAAAGTAAATTACCTAGATATGATTACCTAACCATGCCCACTTTTCCTTCTCTCCGCCAACGTGACCAAATGGACTGCGGACCCACGTGCCTTCGTATGATAGCACAATTTTATGGCAAAAATTATCCTTTACCCTATTTGCGACAGCAGTGTTTTATAGACCGTCAAGGAGTTTCGTTATCAGGAATTGCGGTAGCAGCCGAAAAAATTGGTTTGCATACCTTAGCTGTCAAAACCACTTTAGCCGAATTAGTAGCTGAAGATGTTACACCTTTTATTGCTCATTGGCAACAAAATCATTTTGTTGTGGTCTATAAAATCACCAAGACAAAAGTCTATGTAGCAGACCCAGGTTCAGGAAAATTGGTTTATACCCACGCCGAATTTGAAAAAGCATGGGCAAAAGACAAAACTGAAACTACACCAAAAGGCATTAGTTTATTGCTCGAAACTACGCCAAGTTTTGGCAATGATTTGGAGGAAGTAAGTGAAGATGTAGGAGCTATGAATAGCTTTAAGTTTATTTTTGGTTATCTAAAACCTTATTATCGGCTCATATTTCAGTTATTTTTGAGTTTATTAACTGCAACTTTGTTGTCTTTACTCATGCCCATGCTTACGCAGTCATTGGTAGATACAGGAATTAATCAGCAAAATCTCAATTTTGTTTATGTAGTTTTGGCAGCCCAATTAGCTTTTTTCTTTGGACGAACTGCCATACAAATGATACGAAGTTGGCTATTTTTGCATATTTCTACAAGGCTCAATATTAAGATTATTGCAGATTTTTTAGCAAAAATTATGCGTTTGCCCATGTCATTTTTTGATTCCAAAAACTTAGGAGACATTCTTCAACGTATTCATGACAACAGTCGCATAGAACAGTTTTTGACTTCATCTTCCTTAGATTTTGTGTTTTCTATGTTCAGTTTGTTGATAGTAAGTGTTGTGATGATGTTTTATAGTCCTGCAATTTTTGGAATGTTTGTGGTTAGTAGCACCTTATATGTAAGTTATGTATTGTTTTTTTTGAAACGCCGTCGAGAACTCAATGCGAAACAATTTGCACTTTCTGCCACCAACCAAAGTAGCGAAGTGCAACTGATACAAGGTATGGTCGAAATTAAACTCAATAATTGCGAACAGTCCAAACGGTGGGAGTGGGAGAAGTTGCAAGTAAAACGGTTTAAATTGAGTATGAGTAATCTCCAACTGCAACAATGGCAACAGTTTGGAAGTGGCTTTATTTATGAACTAAAAAGCATTTTAATTTCTTTTTGGGCTGCAAAAGAAGTGATTGATGGCAATATGACTTTGGGTATGATGATGGCAACGCAGCAAATTTTAGGACAACTCGATGCACCCATTATGCAATTTGTGAGTTTTATACAACAAGCACAAGATGCAAAAATGAGCTTGGAAAGATTAGGAGAAATTCACAATGAAAAAGATGAAGATAATATCGTAAACTCCACAACTCCACAAGAGTTTCAAACTCTTGTGGAGTTAAAGAAAGAAATGAACTTACAAAATGTATTTTTTCGTTATGGCGACCCAAGTTCAGATTACATATTGCAAAACCTAAATTTGACAATTCCCGAAGGAAAAACAACAGCTATTGTAGGCGAAAGTGGTAGCGGAAAAACAACTTTAATCAAGTTATTACTAAAATTTTATGCACCTGAAAAAGGTACTATTTTAGTGGGCAATACACCACTTGAAACCATAAACAGCAGCCATTGGCGAAAAAAAGTAGGTACTCTCATGCAAGATGGTTTTGTTTTTTCAGACACCATAGCCAAAAATATAGCCTTAGCAGACGAAGAAATAGACACAGAAAAGTTATTTTTTGCTGCAAAAACTGCAAATATTCACGAATATATTACATCACTTCCTTTGGGTTATCACACCAAAATTGGTAGTGAAGGAACAGGTATCAGTGGTGGACAAAGACAGAGAATATTGATGGCAAGGGCAATTTACAAAAACCCAGATTACTTGTTTTTTGACGAAGCAACTTCTGCACTTGATGCCAATAATGAAAGAATTATTATGGAAAACTTGCAACAGTTTTTCAAAAATAGGACTGTAATTATTATTGCTCACCGTTTAAGCACCGTAAAACATGCAGACCAAATTGTTGTGTTAGAAAAAGGCGAAATTGTAGAAATAGGAAATCACGAATATTTGGTTGAACAACGTGGAAAATATTATGAATTAGTCAAAAATCAGTTAGAGTTGGGCGAATAATTGTGGTTTAAAATATAAATTTTGATAACAATATCTATCAGACACTTTGGAAGTGCCTGATAAATTAGGGTTTAAAATACTTTCACAAAAGTTTATATTTCAAAAGAAATTTCACATTTTTCTTTCTTCAATTTTGGTAATTCTTTCAATAAATCGAGGTCTTTTGTTCGTGTACCGAAGGCTACTTCATTCTGAAGTTTTTGTTCTTTGCGAATCATCATTTCTAAAAAACGTCTAATGTCTTCCATAGTTTCTAAAACTAAATGTGGAACTTGTTGCAAACGTCCATGCTCATCTTTTGCAACCAAGTGAAAATAACTTGTATTGGTTTGTTTTTTGACACCTGTTTTTACATTTTCAGCCTCAACTTTTACGCCGACAACTAATGATGTATTGCCTACATAATTTACAGAAGCCATTAAAGTTACCAAATCGCCAACTTCTATGGGGTGCATAAAACTCACTTCATCTACCGAAACCGTAAAGCAATGACAAGCTGTGTGTTTGGCTGCACAAGCCGAAGCTATTTTGTCCATTAAAGATAGCAAAATTCCGCCATGGATTCTGCCACCAAAATTAGCATAAGCAGGAATCATTAATTCTGTAAGATATGTCTTTGAATAGCTGACATTTCTTGGAGATAAAGGATTATACATTGTAAGTATGTTGTTTTAGGTTTTATTGGGGTTTTTATACAAGTAAACAATAAAATTGTTAATATCAAAAAAAGATGGTAATTTTATAAGATTTTGCACCAAAATTATCTTAACCACATAGAAACATAGCACACATAGTTTTATTTTCTTATATCTCATGCAACCAAATTATAAAGAATTATTATATGAAAAATGCTTGCAATTTGTTGATAATCAAATCATTGTAGCAAAAAAAGGTATAGATGAAGCTCAACAAGCAGCTAATGAAGATACTAAAAGTAGTGCAGGTGATAAATATGAAACAACAAGAGCCATGATGCAAATAGAAATAGAAAATTGCTCAAAAAGGTTATCAGAAAGCCAAAAATTGCACAATATACTTAAACAAATAACTTTTCAACAACATTATCAAGCTGCAATAAGTGGAAGTTTGGTAATTACAAATCAAGGAAATTATTTTTTGGCTATTGGAATTGGAAAAATTGAGGTAGAAAATCAAGCCTTTTTTGTAATTTCACCTGCTTCACCTGTTGGCGAAAAATTAAATCACAAAAAGGTAAAAGATGAATTTTTGTGGAATGGAAAACAGTTTATTATTTTAGAAATTTTGTAATTTTGGGTTTGTTACAATTAAGAACTTTTGGAAAGTAAAAAAACTTTCCAAAAGTAGCTTTACTTTCCAAAAGTTTTTTTGCTTTTGGAAAGTTTCTACCATTTTATTCAATAATAAACTATTTCTATGCAAACCTCCATAAATTTACCAAGTATTTTAGAAAAATATCAAACTCATTTTTCTAAAATTTTATCAGATAATTTATATGCACAAGGCTTTTGTCATATTGATTTGTCCGCAAATAATATAGAGTTAAATTCATTAGATTTGCGAGATGTCAAAACTTGTGAAACCTATATCAACAGTCTTTGTCAAGGCAAAATTGGTATTGGAGGTTATGTAGAAAAAAGGGCTTGGTATGCACAGAGTCCCGTTTTTCGCAACGAAATTACAGCCCGAAATATACATTTGGGCGTAGATATTTGGGCAAAAGCATACACCAGTATTTATAATTTTATGGCAGGAAAAATACATAGCTTTGCTTACAATGAAGGTTTTGGTAATTATGGGGGCACTATAATTATGGAGTATGAATTAGAAAATGATGCAATAAAAACCATATTTTATGTATTGTATGGGCACTTGTCGAAGCAAAGTTTGGCAAATTTATTTGAAGGAAAAACTTTTGAAAAAGGCGAAAAAATAGCAGAACTTGGTGAGCCACATGAAAATGGAGGTTGGGCTACACATTTACATTTTCAAATTATTGGAGATATGCAAGGCAATAAAGGAGATTTTATTGGCGTTGCTTACGAAAATGAACAACAATATTATTTGCAACTTTGTCCAAATCCAAATCTTATTTTACAACTTTTGTAGTTTGTTTTGATTTCGCTATTCATTAACTTTGTGGAATAAATTTAGGTTTAATTACTTTGTAATCATAAATATATGGAAATTTCTCAACTTCAACAAACGGCTACACAAGTACGTCGTGATATTGTTCGCATGGTTCATGCTTGTCAGTCTGGACACCCAGGAGGCTCTTTGGGTTGTGCCGATTTTTTTGTGGCTTTGTATGGCAAAATCATGCAACACAACCCTAAATTTTCTATGGACGGAAAAAATGAAGACTTATTTTTTCTTTCAAATGGACATATTTCGCCTGTTTGGTATTCAACCTTAGCACGTTTTGGTTATTTTGAAACTAAGGAATTAGCTACTTTTCGTAAATTAAATTCTCGTTTACAAGGACACCCTGCAACAGAAGAACATTTAGATGGTATTCGTGTGGCTTCTGGTTCTTTGGGGCAAGGTTTGTCAGTTGCACTTGGGGCAGCACAAACTAAGAAATTGAATAACGAAAATCAGTTTATTTATGTACTCATGGGAGATGGTGAGCAGCAAGAAGGTCAAGTTTGGGAGGCTGCCATGTATGCCGCACATTGCAAAATGGACATGGTTATTGCAACGATTGACGTAAATGGACAACAAATTGACGGTTCAGTAGAAGAAATTATGTCTTTGCAAGATTTGGCTGCAAAATGGCGTGCCTTTGGTTGGGAAGTGATAGAAAGTAACGGAAATGATATGCAAAATATTGTTTCGGCACTGGAACACGCAAAAACATTGTGCGGAAAAGGAAAACCTGTAATGAATCTTATGCGTACAGAAATGGGTGCAGGTGTAGATTTTATGATGGGTTCTCATAAATGGCATGGTGTTGCACCAAATAATGAACAATTAGCACAAGCATTGGCACAATTACCCGAAACTTTGGGAGATTATTAGGAAACAGTAACTATTTATGTATGTTGGCAATGGTGCTTTTCGCACCTTGACAACCGTATATAAATAGTTACAAATGCTAATTTATTGTTTCACAGCCAATAAATTAGCATTTTTTAATAACATTCCCGTTGTTTTGTTTGCTGATTCTATTTTACCATTTGCTGCAATGGTGTAAGATTCTTTTGAAATTTCCGTTACAGATTTGATTTTGTTTTCAGAAGGTGCAACCTCTGTAAATTCTGCTTCCCATTCTCTATTGTGTTGCGTTATTGTAACTTGATTACCAGCAATTTTGCCTGTTTTTACTGTTTTGTAATCACATTGACACGCAAAAGCTATTTTATCAATTTCTTTGCCTTTCAAATCGTATGTTACCAAAGATGCAAAAATTGGTGGAATTACTTCAGCTACTGCATCTTTTGCAATATAAATGACTGCAACATATTGCGAAGTTTCCTGAACTTTTGCTGCATAAAAATATTCACTTCCTACTTCACGACCAAAATCCTGACGAGTTTCCATTTCTTTTACATATTTTGCAAAATCATAGTTGATATATTTACTATTAATTTGCTCAATATCGTCTGCCTTAATTTCATAACCATTTTCTGAAACAGGAAAACCTGCCAAAAACATGCGAAATTCTGCCGTTTCTTTGTCTTGTACTTGTGTAAATTTGTCCAAATATAACCGTTGAAATTGCTCTGTTTTCTGCAAACTTGTAAAACTTGGCTCATTTTCAATAGCTGCCTTATCTGCAAAACCTTGCTCTACTGCTTTTCGTAAATTTTCTGCCACTTCATACTCTCCTCGTTCTTGCAAAGCCAAAACCTGTGCTTGTTTAAAATATAAATTTGCTAAAGGTGTAAATCGTAATACTTCCGCCATTCTTAAGGCATTAGCAGCTTCCTCATATTGTTTGAGTGAAATCAATGCATCACTTAGTTCATAATATGAATTTGCTTCTGGAAACATGCAAATGGATTTACGAAAATAATGAACTGCCTCTGTCGGGTTTTTCTGATTTACTTTCAAGTCTATGGCTTTCAAAAAATCTCTTTTTGCAGCATCTTTTTGTTCAGATGTATTGCTTTCTTCCATTGCAAAAACAAAATCTCTAACAGAACCATCAGCATAAATTGTTGCTGCATCCAGAATACTCAGATGAATAGTTTTGGTATTGTTACTTGCTGATTGGCAACCCGAAAAGGCAAGTGCAATGGCAAATGTACTTGCAAATGCAATAGCAGGTGTTGGGAAAACTGTTTTCCAGAAATATTGATGAGTTTTCATAATAAAATTAGTTAAGTTAACTAATCGAATATACGATTAATTTTAGGAAAAGATTGTAAAATATGAATTTGTTTTATAATAACATATTTTAGTAAAAAAAATAGCTTATGATTTATTTTGGGTATATAAATTTACGAAAATTATTTATTTAATCTAAGTTGCTTAATAGTATTTAGCAACAGCTATACACAATTTTATTGGCGAGACTAAGTTTTATTAGCCAAAAATAACATAGAATTGACACTTCTCTAAAAAACAGATAGTTTTATTGTTCAATTTTTATACCTAAAAGCATCACATCGTCAAGTTGCCTTTTAGTTTCATATATCCAATTTTCAAAGAAATTTTCAAGAACAACACCTTGTTCATTGAAAGGAATTTGGTGGTTGTCAATGATGAGTTTTTTGAAGCCTTTTGACATCAATTTTTTGCGACCTTCACCACCAATTTGGTCAACAAAACCATCAGAAAATAAGTAAATGCGCATTTCTTGGTCAAGTTCAAACAAATGTAAGGTATAATTCAAATCATTTTGCTTAATCACTCTGCCTCCAATAGGCTTTTTATCTGCTTTAATTTCGGTTAATTGCCAGTTTTCTGCTTGTTCTATTCTTATATTTTCAGTTGAATTTTCAGTGATAAAATTTAAAGGTTTTTGTGATAATACATACATTGGATTATTTGCACCAGCAAATTTTACAATATTTTTTTTACGGTTAATGATGCAAATACTTGCGTCCATTCCATCACGATTTGTATTATCTTCATGGCGTTGATTTAACATTTCTTCCACGCCCGAATGTAGCAAATCTAAAATTTC
>JAYTNF010000085.1:0-2748 GCA_043748455.1 Cytophagales bacterium | reverse complement strand
AGCAAATATACGCACTGCACAAGGTTATTCGGACTCGAAAGGCTTGTTTGCAGCTCGAAAAGCTATTATGCACTACACACAATCCAAAGCCATAAAAGATGTTACGGTTGATGATATTTATATTGGAAATGGTGTTAGTGAGTTGATTTTGATGTCTTTGCAAGCCTTGTTGAATGATGGTGATGAAATATTAATTCCTTCGCCAGATTATCCTTTGTGGACTTCGGCGGTAAATTTGGCAGGTGGTAGAGCTGTGCATTATCTTTGCGATGAAGAATCAGATTGGTATCCAGATTTAGAAGATATTGAGAAAAAAATCACGCCAAAAACCAAAGGAATTGTCATTATTAATCCAAATAATCCAACAGGTGCAGTATATTCTTCTGAGCTTTTGCAAAGATTTGTGGCATTAGCTGCAAAACATCAATTAATTGTGTTTTCAGATGAAATTTATGATAAAATTTTGTACGATGATGTGGCACATTTTTCTACTGCTTCATTTTCTGATGATACATTATTTTTAACTTTTAGTGGTTTGTCAAAAAATTATCGTGCCGCAGGTTTTAGAGCTGGTTGGATGATTTTGAGTGGCAATAAGCAAGGTGCAGAATCTTATATTGACGGTTTGAATGTGTTGTCAAGTATGCGTTTGTGTAGTAATGTTATTGCTCAATTAGGTATTCAAACTGCATTAGGAGGTTATCAAAGTATTAATGAATTAGTATTGCCAAATGGTAGATTACGTAAACAACGTGATTATTGCTATCAAAAACTTAATTCTATTGAGGGAATTAGCTGCACAAAACCCAAAGGTGCTTTTTACATGTTTCCAAAACTTGACACCACAAAATTTAAAATCAAAGATGACCAAGAATTTGTGTTAAATTTATTGAAAGAACAAAAAGTTTTGGTAGTTCATGGCACTGGTTTTAATTGGAAAAAACCTGACCATTTTAGGATTGTATTTTTGCCTAATTTGGAAGAATTGGAAGGTGCATTGACTAAAATTGAATTGTATTTAGGAGACAGAGGAATGGTTTAATAATTTTACCTCGACTAATAAGTTTGTTCAAAGTTTATAATATTTTAATGTAAGTTGCATAATAGTAGTTCATAGCTCCAGCTACAAACACTTTTGCTAATAGAAATAACTTTTTCATAGCAAAATAGGCACATGAAAATAGATATTTTACTCCATAGCTGGAGCTATGCAATGACTACACAACTTACATTAATAAAGAAATCTTATTTAATCTCAAAAATCATTGCAGAATTTGCCTGCATTTTGATTTTAATACCCCGATTTCCTTGTGTTATATCTGCAATATCTTCTGTTTTTGCCGAAATGTTATTAGAATTATTCCCAGAACTATTAGCACTTGTCAGCAAAATATCAGTGAAACTTAAATTTTCTTGTTCCAATTTCATGATGTTTAAAGCATTTTGTGGAATTTTCAAGGTCATTTCTGCAACTTGATTATCAAAATTTGTTACAATCAGCAACTTTTGATTTTCTGTAAATCGCAAATACGCATACTGTTTATGTCCATAACCATTGCCTTCAATTTGGCGGTTGTGTGCATTTAAGTCATACAGTCTGCCTTTGCGAATTGCCTCATTTTCTCTCGATAGATTGAGCAATTTTACATAGAAATTTCGCAAATTTTTCTGCTCTTCAGTCAATAAACCACCATCAAATTTGCCGCCATTCATCCATGCTTGATGTGCAGGAACTCCCCAATAATCAAAAATAGTAGTTCTGCCATCTTTGCCTGCAAAACCTTCTTCATCTGTGGCTTGTTCCCCAACTTCTTGCCCAAAATAAATCATAACAGGACTCGATGTTAAGGTTGCAGTAATAGTCATGGCAGGAATTGCTTTTGTGCCATTTCCTGCAAAGTACTGAGAACCAACACGTTGCTCGTCATGATTTTCCAAAAACCGACACATATTGTCATTAATTCCTGTTAAAAATCTCCAACATTGTGCAATGCTATCAACTGACTGTTTGCCTTCTGTAATATATCTCAAGGTATCATACAAACCTACTTTATCATACAAATACGTGAATTTTCCTTGATTTATATAATCTCTGTATGCCATTGCTCCATAAATTTCGGCAATAAAAAACACTTTTGGATATTTTGCTTGCACTTTTGGAATCACCCAAGACCAAAATTCAACAGGCACCATTTCTGCCATATCACAGCGAAAAGCATCTACACCTTTTGTAGCCCAAAAGTCCAAAATTTCATACATTCTTTCCCAAGTATTTGGTATTGGCGTGAAATTTTTTGCACGATTATTTTGGTAATCTACTCCATAATTTAATTTTACCGTTTCAAACCAATCGTCAATCGTTGGCGTTGCTGTAAATTGGTCATTTCCTGTTGCTTTTGCGGGCATTTCTGCAAACATGCCATCTTTTGTTGGTGCTGTTACATCACCCAAAGGTTTGTAAGAATTTGGTACTTGAAATTTTTGTCCTGTAATGTAATAGAAGTTATTTTGTGATGAAAATGCTTGTGTTTTGTCATCATCTTGCCCAAAATCCTTAATGTTTGCAGGTTTTACATCAGATTTATACTTACGTGCCACATGATTAGGTACAAAATCAATGATGACTTTCAAATCTTTTGCATGAGTACGTGCCACAAGTTCCTCAAATTCTTTCATTCTGTTTGGTACTTTATCGGCAAAATCTGGGTTTACATCATAATAATCCTTAATTGCGTATGGAGAACCTGC
>JAYTNF010000084.1:0-6772 GCA_043748455.1 Cytophagales bacterium | reverse complement strand
TTATGTTGAGCACCTATCATACCTGCACAAGACATGCCATGCTTGCTTTCTATGTGGTTGATAGCTCCATATTCATTAGGGTTATTAGGACTATAACCTCTGTCCATATTTCTTAAATCTTCATGAGGCTCAAAACCATCATCTATAACTGCCACCCGAATTTTTGGGTTGTTATTGCAGTTTTGAAACCAATACCAGGCACTTTCTACGTTTAAGTGCATCGTATTATTGCTTAGGTCACTGTTCATATAAAACTGATACAGAAAAAAATAAGGGTCTTCATTAAATGTTGATTCACCTCCATGAAAATTTGGGTGTGCCCACTCCACCAAACCACTTTCATGCAAGGCATTTGCTATATTAAAAACCTCCTTTAATATCTGTAACCTCCAAAAGGTGCATATTCCAGTCAGTTTTTTCCTTGATTTTGAGTTGTTTAGGAGCTATTTGTGCAATGGCTGATGCCAAATCTATATTGGGTTTGGGTTTTACTACAATTTGTGGTGTAGGAGTAATTGTTTTTCCTTCAAATAAATAAAGAGGCGAAGCATAAACATATTTGGGTAACTGTTTGAGATATTGGTGGAAAGTTGCTAAATTTTTATTATCTAACTTTTTGATAATCAAGCATTTACCCCCCCACGAACTTCTTTCTTCCATAACTCCCATTTCAGCGTGTTGTTCTTTGAATGATTGGGTTAATGAAACTGTGTTGACAATTTGGTTGTCAAAAAATATTATCCATTGACTGCTATCTACTTGCAATTCATATTTTTGTCCTGCTGTCCAATAATAAGGATTTTGAGCCTGTGCCGAGCAATAGCCGCAGCACCATAAAAAAGCTATTAAAATTAAATTTTTCATCATTTTTTGTTAAATTTTTTAATATTATTGTCCAGATTTATTAAAAGAAAAACTACGCACACAAGTAGGCAACAAGAAATCAAAACCTATTGTATTATCACCACCATTACTAGTACATACGAAACAATCATTAGTAGTTGTATTAACAGTAAAATAGACTTTTAACCTATCTTTTTTTTCATAAGGAACACCCCAATAAGGTCTGCTCTTTTCATAAAAATCTTTTAAAAATTCAGGTGAGCATATACCTTCTAGATTTTGGATACATACCACATTGGTTTCTGCAAATTCTGTTGTACCAAAAGTCCAAGGCTTGCCCGCATCCTTTGCATTGGTAATTTTTACCCAAGTCATGGAACAACTTCGCACATGTATCAGCTCACCCTCATAAACAAAACCTTCTAAGGGGTGTTTTATGGGTGTGGGTGGTGGTGGCAATACACGAGTTGTGTCTTTTGGTGGTGTTACATCAGGGCTTTTTGCAGCCTGTGTTGGTGTGAGGTTATTATCTGCACAAGCAGAAAACAACAAAGTAGCTACAACAATGGTAGCCATTTTCTTTAAAACATTCATAGTATCTATGATTTTGTGGTGATAATTAAACCGCCACAAAGTTAGTAAAGAAAAAAGAATAAACAAGTTTAAGGGAGTTTCGCCAATATATTAAGGCAACTTAGCTAGTCTTGGTCAGATTTTACAAACTATGATTTTTGTCGCCCACACGCATGTATATATGTACGTGTTTGTTGTTATCTATCCAAAAATGCGGTTTTTGTGTGCTTTCAGCTATGTGAATGATTAAAATAGTTTTGTTATCTTCTTCATAAATTTCATAATTAAAAGCTATTTTTGGTGTGCAATACTTTTCGGCTGCCTGTTCCATCACAAAAAGTTCTTCTTCTGCGTCTATTCCCAAAATTCGTTTGTCATCTGAAACACCTATTAAAATAGTTCCACCTTTTGTATTAGCAAAAGCTACCAAAGTACGTGCAATTTTGGTTGCACTAATGGTTTGTTTAAAATCTAAAGTTTCAGATTCGCCACTTTTAATAAGTTGGTGTAGATAGTCTAACATGATTACAGGATTAACAGGATTTTAAAAAATATTTCATATTTCATATTTCATATTTCATATTTCCGTACATATTAACCAACCATTCTGCACATCTTTCTCCGTCCATCGCTGCTGATGCGATGCCACCTGCATAACCTGCACCTTCGCCACAAGGAAAAAGTCTTTTAATCTGCACATGTTCATAATTTTCTTTATTTCTTGGCACTCGAACAGGCGATGAAGTTCTGCTTTCTACACCTACAATTTGTGCTTCATTAGTCAAATATCCTTTCATTTTCTTTCCAAACTCCTTAAAACCTTCTCTTAAACGATATGCAATTTGTTTAGGTAAAACTGTATCCATACTCACAGAAGTCAGCCCTGGTTGATAAGATGTTTCGTTCAAATATTCTGAAACTCGTTTATCCACAAAATCTACCATGCGTTGTGCAGGTGCATGTTGGGTATTTCCACCAATATTCCAAGCCTGTATTTCAACACTTTTTTGAAATTCCAAACCTGCGAAAACTCCAAATTTTTGAAAAGGAGCTAAATCTTCATTATCAATAGACACTACAATTCCTGAATTTGCAAAACGTGAATCTCGCCGAGAAGGCGACATTCCATTGACAACCACTTCATTTTGTGCAGTAGCAGAAGGTACAATAAAGCCACCAGGACACATACAAAAAGAGAAAACTCCCTTTTCTTTGCCTTCATATTTTATTTGACTTACCAAAGAATAAGATGATGGCGGCAGATATTCGCCTCTTTCTTCGGTATGATATTGCACTTTATCAATCAATTTTTGTGGGTGTTCTATTCGCACTCCTAAGGCGAAAGGTTTTGATTCAATAAGAATATTATTTTGTTGCAACAAATAAAAAATATCTCTTGCAGAATGTCCAGTTGCCAAAATTACCCCAATTCCTTCTATACTTGAACCATCTTGCAATTTTACGCCCTTCATTTCACCATTTTTCACAATAAAATCAACAACTTTTGTGTTAAAATGAACTTCTCCACCTGCCTCTACAATACTTTTGCGAATTTCTGTAACAATGGTTGGTAATTTATTTGTGCCTATATGTGGGTGTGCATCAATGAGAATGTCTGTTGTAGCTCCATGAACTACAAAAATTTCTAAAATTCTGCGAAAATCTCCTCTTTTTGTTGCCCTTGTATAAAGTTTTCCATCTGAATATGTACCTGCACCACCTTCTCCAAAACAATAATTTGATTCGGGATTTACAATTTCATCTTTGTTAATTGCCACCAAGTCTCTACGTCTTTGTCGCACATCTCCACCTCTTTCTATCAAAATTGGCTTAATTCCTAACTCAATTAATCGCAAAGCTGCAAACATTCCCGCAGGTCCTGCACCAACAATAATGGCTTGTGGTTTGTCTGTAACTTGTTGATAATCTTTGCGATAGCTAATTAATGGCGTTGGCAATTCATCGACAAAAACTTCTGCTTCTATATGAACTTTGACTTGTTTGCTACGTGCATCAATAATTCGACGAGTTTGTCGGATTGTAATATTGCTTGTTTCGGGACTATTTGTTAGTCGCTGTTTATTTAAGATGAAATTACGAAAATTGTCTTTGTCAAAAGCAATTTCGGGGGTTGTTGTAAATTGGAGTTGCGTATTCATCGCAAAAGCCGTTTAAAAGTGAAAACTATTTATTTTATTTGTCTAAAATAACTAAACAAAGGTATAAAATAAAGAATATAAATGCTACTTTTTGTAACAACATAGGTGACATTTTTATTTTGCCCTTTTAGGGGCTATATATTGGTAGGAAAATGCAATTTCACCCTCTCTTTTTCTATTGTTATTAGTGGTTAATCTTCTAACTGAGCAAAAAATGAGGTGATAATTATCCTTTTTCTACCAATATTAAGCCCTTAACAGGGCAGATGTAATAGTTTCTAAAAAATGTTACCCATATTTTTGTACATTTTCTATTTAATTGTAGCTTTCAGTCGTTGAATATCGTGATAACGTGTGTCAATATCTGTTCTTAGTGCGGCTGTACGTTGGTCACGTAATTTTTCCAAAGCAAACAATAATACATGCAATGGAGGGCCACTTGCAGTTAAGTTTTCATGATTTTCTGGTGGCAAATTGACCGCAGGCTTTTCAATATATTTTCCTACTAATTGGTTGTGATGTTGGCTTGCAGCTTCGCCATGTGCTTGACAAACTTCGAGAAAAGCAGCTACATTTTTTTGAAACCAAGCAGCATTTTGTTCTGTTGGTAAAGCAGCTAAAAAATTATTCATCAAACTTGGTTGCCTCATACAATCCCGCAACAATAATTGGTCTTGTGGCATCATGTACAAGAATTTATCTACCAAAATCTGCGAATAAGACGATTGGTCAGCTTGACACAAACCCAATAGCAAATCAATGACATTAATTCCTGCAAAATCTCCCGCATTTGCACCTCTATATACATGCATGCCAACACGATGCGGCTTGTAATATGGACGTACATTGTAAAAAAAACGGTCGGTATCTAACTTTTCAAATAAGGTATTGTTATAAGCAATAACATCATTGAGAGCATCTTTTGCAACCTTAAATAAATCAGCAGCCACAGGGTGCGAAACTCCCAAAGGCAAAATCCGTACAAGGGCATCAGCAGCACGTTTATAGGACAAAATTCCCCTTGTGTTATAATCTATAAATGTAAATTCGTCTTCGAGTGAAGTAAAAGTTTTGTAAAAACCATTAAAAGCTGTGTTATGGGTTGTTAAATGGCTTGTTGCAAAACGTGGTGTAACACCTAATGATGCACCAAGTTGCATGGCTAATGCAGAAGCCTCAGCCATTGAGGAGTTTTTGCCTTCGATTTCGCTAATTTCATGGCGACGACAAGCTGCCATATACAAACCAACATTGCCCAACAAATCAAAACCACTATCAAAACCTTCATCTGTATTGCCTTCTTTTAGCAAATGTGTAATAAATCCACGACCTTCTTCATACAATTTTGCTTTAATGGCTGTGCCAATATTTGCTACATTTGACTTGTTTTCTTGCTCAAAATATAGGTTTTCGAGTGCTGTATTTAGTTCTATAAAATTGCTACGCATCCATGCATCAAAATTACTTACATTAATTGTCATTGTGAGTTATTTAAAATGTTGTTTAAAGTAATTGTTTATTAGTTTTGACAAAATTACGTAAATAGCAGCATAAAACAAGGTAGATAAAAATATTTTACAAACACATAATTTAGTTATATAAAATTAATTATTCAATCAAATTTAAACCTTTTAACTTATTTATAATCAAAGGAATACTAATTTTGAAAATCATTTTAAGATATTCGTCTTGAATAAATAGTTTAAGTAACGTAAGTTGCGTAGTGCTTGCTGTAGAACGGACTTTAGTCCGTTTTTTGGCACTTCTAATGCAAAAAATACGTTTTAAAAATTCTAATTTTCATTGCTAAAAAAACGGACTAAAGTCCGTTCTACAGTTGCTACACAATTCACTATAAATCTTTGTTAATCAATATTTTATCTATGAAAAAACTACTCTTACTTATTGCAAACCTTATCTTTTGCAATGTCCTTTCCGTTCATATATACGCACAAACGACAAGTGTTTCGACAGAAGGCAAAGAATTTTATGCAGGTTTTATGCAAATATTGCCAAGTAATCCGCATAATTTACGTTTGGTAATTAGCTCACGTTTGGGTGCAAGTGGCACAATTTCGATGCCTGCAAATCCAAGTTTTGGAACAGTAAATTTTGTAGTAGCTGCAAATGGCACTTTTCAAAGTCCAAATATTTCGCCTACTTTTACAGGTCTTTTGAATGAAAATGCCGAAAATAAAGGTTTTTATATCAAATCAAATACGAATGATATTAGCGTAACAGCTATAAATCTTTCTCCAAACAGAACAGAAGCCTCCATTATTTTGCCCATTTCTGCACTTGGAAATAATACTGATTATATTATTAATACCACACAACAAGGAAATGGTCGTACAGGCAGTTTATCTGAATTTATTATAGTTGCAACAAAAGACAATACAACCATAGAAATTACGCCTTCTGCACCCACAACAGGCAATAAACTTGCTAATCTACCTTTTATTATTACGTTGCAACGTGGACAAATGGTTCAATACCAAACTCTTACAGATTTTACAGGCACAAAAATTCGTAATGCAAACGGTAATTGTAGCAGTTTTGCGGTTTTTGCAGGCACAAATGCAGTTGGCTTAAATTGTTTCAATAACAACAGTATTTCATCAAGCATACAACATAATTATGAACAGCAATTTCCTACACATACTTGGGGTTTGAATTATATTGCTACGCCATATTCGGGTTTGTCGGGTTTTTGGTGCAGAATTGTGGCAAGAGATAATAACACAGATCTAAAAACAATAGAAAACACACCAACAGGGGTTTTAGCAAGGACATTCAATTTAAACTCTGGTCAAAATTTGGTTTTGAGTGCCAATACGCCAATTTGTATAACTTCTGACAAACCAATTAGCGTGATACAAATTACTCAAAACTCAAATTGTAATGGATTTTCGGGTGCTGATGCATCTTTATTGGTTTTAAATGCAATTAACCAAAATATTACAAATGCCACTTTCAATACCATTGAATTAGGTAATCATGGTGTGCATTATATTAATGTGATTATGAAAACTGCCGATAAAGCACAACTTCGAATGAATGGAAGAACAACAGATGCTGGCGGAAATTCTTTGCAAAATTATTTTGCTACTACGCCTTGTGCTGATTATTCTTTTGCTCAAATTCCTGTTGGTATAGAAAGAAATGGCATCATAACCACAAATTTGTCGGCTGCAAAT